>DASRLB010000433.1:0-6188 GCA_035648695.1 Acidobacteriaceae bacterium
TGGACCGCAGAACTACGCCAACCTCGACAAGCACAAGATGTGGACCGACAGCATCCTCAGCGTCAAGCCGCAGGAGTCGTCCGCCATTATGACCAACAATATCTTCGTCTGCTTTATGACCTTCGCCGGCGGCATTACCGCGGGACTGTTCACGCTGTATTCGCTGTTCAACAACGGCATCATGCTGGGCATCATCGCGGTGGTATGCGCTCGTCACCACATGGCGCTGAGCCTGTGGAGCTTCATCGCCGCGCATGGCGCGCTGGAGCTGCCGGCGATCATGCTGTCGGGCGCGGCGGGGCTGCGCGTGGCTTCAGGCATCCTGTTTCCGGGAATGTTGCGACGGCGCGACTCCATTGCGCTGGGTGGGGCGGAAGGCGTGCAGCTTATCGCCGGGACGATTCCGATGCTGATCGTCGCGGGGACGTTTGAGGCGTTCCTGTCGCCAACACATGTTCCTGTCGCGCTGAAGTTTGCGGTTGGAGCGGTGCTGTTTACGGGGTTGTGTCTATGGCTTGGCGATGGCGGTCGACGGACGGTGGAAGCCGGCGACTAGGTTGGCCGCAGTGTACGACCGGGGCGTTTGGATCTTGTGGGCGACCGGGGCCCCCTCCCCTCCCCCTCCCTCTATTTCTATTGCCCGGGGGTAAGTGCTTTAGAATGCTGGGCTCCACGGCGGGATGTCTCCGCAAACCGTTCATTCCACGGGCCTTCGGTACAAAATATGCCTGCGTAAGGAGTTAGCGGCTGCGTTGGCGGTTGTGGGGTTGATTTTCAGCTACGAGCTACGAGCTGCGAGTTTTCAGTTGCCAGGTTCCACGCGGAGAGCGATGAGGGAGTACACCTGCCTTTCTGTTCTGGTGCGAGGGTTGAGGAGCGGGGTTCTGGACAGCTCAGAGCTTAGAGCTATTGAGCGTAGAGGTTCGCAGCGCGGCCCGCGTCGGGTTTTGTTCAGTTTTGAGTTGTGAGTTTTGAGTCCTGATTTAATTGTACAGAGTTGGGAGATATAACACGCCAGGTTTTTAGAAATAGTTTTGCCAGTGTTCATGCGGGGTTTGGGTGGTTTCGCACAGGCTGGGGGGTTGACAAGATTCGGGCGGCGGTCCCGGTGGTGGCGTGGTTGATCACGGGATTGCGGTTTCCGTCACAATTTCCTGCGCTGATATCTGATATGTCGTATATTCCACGGTATCGATATTTATCCAGCATTAACGATCTACCCGTTTCGCGAGCAGGGCTCGACCGCTCGCGGGGCCGTTTAATTTCAGGAGGTTGTCATGAAAGTTCGCACGTCTATCGTCTTCGTCTTATTTCTAGCGTTCAGCGCGGTTGGAGGGTGGGCACAGTCCACGGCGACGCTGTCGGGGACCGTGACCGATCCGACCGGAGCGGTGGTTGCGGGCGCCGCAGTGAAGATCCATTCGCTGGCGACCGGAACCGACCGCGACGTAGTTACGGATGGGGCGGGCTTGTATTCGGCGCCTTCATTGGAGCCGGGCGACTACACCGTGCAGGCCACGGCGGCTGGTTTCAGCGCCTATAAGGTGCCGAAGTTGACGCTTGACGTGGACCAGCACGCCAGCCTGAACATGAAGCTCGCGCTGGCCTCGGCAGGCGAGACGGTCCAGGTGGAAAGCACCTCGACTTCGCAGATCGAGACGCAGACCAGCACGGTCGGGCAGGTGATCGACCGCAATACGGTGCAGGAACTTCCCCTGAACGGGCGGCACTTTCTGGACCTGACGGTGCTCACCCCGGGCGGTGTCGTTGCGCCTACAGCGGGCAGTCTTACCGGAACCAGCCGGGGTTTGGGCGCGAACTCGTTTATTACTGCCGGCAACCGCGAAGATTCGGTGAACTTCCAGATCAACGGCGTGAACCTGAACGACATCAGCCAGAACCAGATCACGTTCCAGCCGTCGATCAACACGACGTCGGAGTTCAAGATCGACAACTCGACGTTCAGCGCGGAGTATGGCCGCAGCTCAGGCTCGATTGTGAACGTTTCGACTCGCTCGGGCACGAATAAGCTGCACGGCGAAGTGTTCGACTATTTCCGCAATGAAGCTCTGGATGCGCGCAACTACTTCAATCGCAACTTCAATCCGGCCACAGGAGCTCCACTGGTGGGCCTTCCGGCAGCGAAGGCTCCGCTCAAGCGGAACAACTTCGGCGTGGCCGTGGGCGGGCCGATTTGGAAAAATCATACATTCTTCTTCGGCAGCTACGAAGGTTTGCGTCAACACCAGGGCATTCTGCAGAACGCCACAGTATTAACACCGGACCAGCAGACGCAAATAGCTGCGAATGCCGCTCAGTTCCCAGCTGCCGCCGCTTTGGCGAAACTTATTCCGCTACCGAACAGCGGCCCCAGCTATGTGGCATTTACACCGGGACCTGTCCAGATCGACCAGTTTACCGGCGATGTACTGGATCAGATAGGCACGAAGGACTCCGTACACGGTTTCTATGCCTTTCAGAAGGACGCCCGGACTGAACCCACCCTCCAGTACACCACCCCTTCCATACCCGGATTCGGCGATCATCGCCAGTCGCACCGCCAGGTGTTGACCTTCAATGAAACCCACGTCTTCAGTCCCACGTTCGTCAACGAGGCGCGGTTTGGGGTGAACCGCCTTTCGATCGTCTTCAACCCCGCCACTTTGCTCGACCCGACCAGCTTTCATATTGGGGATGATCTGTCCGGCCCGGTCGGTATTCCCCAGATCACTATCTCGGACATCAGTTTGAGTTTTGGCGGACCTTCCGGCTTCCCGCAGGGGCGCAACGACACGCTGGGCGTTTTGTCGGACACGGCGACGCTGTTGCGCGGACGGCATACCCTTAAGGTTGGCGGCGAGTTCCGCCGCTACCTGGTTGCCAATTTCGGGTTGAGCATCGGCAATATCACCTTCTTAAGCACTGCCAATAACTTCATGAAGGACAATGCCACCGTCTTTGGGGTCACACCAACGAGCATTTCCAGCCGCAACTATGACAATGCGCTGGGAGTGTTTGCGCAGGACAACTTCAAACTCACCCCCCGGCTGATGCTGGAGTACGGTCTCCGCTTTGAGTGGAATGGGACGCCGGTGGAAGGTGCCAACCGCTATATCATCTTCAACAAGGCCGCGGTAACCCTGACACAAGTTGGCACCAACGGACTGGGCCGCACCGCCGCTTACTCTCAGAACTACAACGTGGAGCCTCGTTTGGGCTTTTCCTATGACGTCTTCGGCACCGGCAAAACGGTGATGCGCGGCGGCTACGGCATCCTGGTCGATCAACCGGTTTCGGGCACGGCTTCAAACCTCGCGGGGAACCCTCCGAACAGCAAGGCGGTTTCCTATAACGGCGTGGCGATTCCGGTGGAGAGCCTGTATGCCACGACGGCTGCTACTACCGGCTTTACAATCTTCGCGACCGATCCGCACCTCAGGAATGGTTATATCGAAAGCTTCAATATGAACGTTCAGCAGGCGCTTCCCGGAGGCTTTGTCGCATCGCTCGGATATTACGGCTCGGTCGGACGGCATCTGCGCGATCAGATCAACATCAACCAGGCCAGCGGACCGGCGAGTTCGCCTCGTCCTTTCACGAAGCTTGCTGCCAACAGCCCGATTCTCCCCGGTCTGTCGATCAACTCGAACATCAACCAGGTGAGCAGCAGCGGAACGTCCAACTATAACGCCATGTGGCTGGTGCTGACCAAGAACATGGGCCACGGCCTGTCTGTGAACATGAACTACAACTGGTCGAAGTCGATGGACCTCAACTCCCTCGGCTCGCAGGGTGGGCTTACGTTCCAGGACAGCAATAATCCAGCGGGGAACTATGGGCTCTCGGACTTCGATACTCGAAACCACTATTCCGGGACCGCGATTTATGCCTTTCCGTGGAAGAGCAACCGATTGGTATCGGGCTTCCAGGTTTCGTCGATCATGCAGTACCAGACGGGCAATCCTGTGAACATTACCGCAGCCAGTTCGGGCTACAACGGACTGACCGGGGTTGTGCGTCCGAATCAGGTTGGCCCGATCGTTCACACGAAGTCGCAGGGTGCGATCGCGAATCTGACGTACCTTCCTGCTTCCAACGTCTGCCCGATCGGGCCGACGCTGGCTGTGCCGGCGGGTTGCAGCCTGCAGGTTCAGGGGACGCAGGCGCCTCCGGTCAATGGTGTTGCTCAGCCCATTATTTACACAGGCATTGGGAATATTCAGCGCAATGCAGGCATTGGCCCCGGGTTCGCGGACTTCGATCTTTCCGCGGAGAAGGACACGCACATATTTGAGGGACTGTTGTTCAAGCTGCGGGTGGATGCGTTCGACATCCTGAACCATCCAAACTTCGGGCAACCGACGGGCAACATACAATCGACGGCGTTCGGCCAGATTTCGGCGACGCGTTTCGCGACGAGCGATGGCGGGTCGTCGCGGCAACTTCAACTGAGCGGCAAGTTTGTTTTCTAGCCGGCAACGGGATACAGGGTGCGTCCGCCGGAAAGGTCCGGCGGGCGCAGTTTTCACGTCGCACGCTTTTATCTGCATCTTTTTCAAGTCGATGGCCGTTCATCATGGCATCGAAGACATCAGGTAGAATTCGGCTTGATTGATTAACTTATGGTGAATCTTCCAAAGGTCCTCAGGGCGCCTACACTAACGGATCTGGCTTATCTGAGCCTCAAGCAGCATCTGCTGCACGGCAAACTTGTCGAAGGCGCCCGGCTGACGGAAGAGGCGCTGTCCACGCAGCTTGGCATCAGCAAATCGCCGGTGCGGGAGGCGCTGACCCGTCTCGAAAGCGAGGGGTTGATCGTGATCGAAGCGCGGCGGGGAGCGCATGTGCGGAAATTTTCGACGCGGGAGACGCGCGACCTTTACGAAGTGCGGGAGCTGCTGGAAGTTCATGCCGTGGGGATCGCGAAGGTGAATTCGGAGATGCTGCGGCAGATGGCGGAGAGCATCGAGCGGACGCGGCACTTTCTTGAGATCGGCGATAAGTCGGCGCACGTCGAGGAGGATGTTTGCTTTCATGGGATCATCGCCACGGCGACCGGGAACGAAGAGCTTTCGCGGATGCTGGACAATGTGCAGCACAAGAGTTTGCTGTCGCGGGCGAAGACGTATCATTTGTCGGCGACGACGGCGCCGACCAGCCACCAGAAGATTTATCGGGCGTTGAAGTCGGGGGACCGGCAGGCGGCGCGGTTGGCGATGAGCGAGCATATTGCGTTTGTAAGGGAGTCGCTGCTGGCGTCGCTGGAGGCCGCGGATGCGGCGTCGGCCGCGGAGGTTGAGGCGGCTGCGGTGGGTGGGAGTTTTTAGCGGTTGCGGTGCTGATGGATTTGCTGGCGGGTTATGGGTCGGGCCTTTGGCCCTCGCATTCGTGGCGGATTTGAACGTAGGGCTTCGGCCTGGTATGTCGTCGGGCCTTTGGCCCCTAGCTAGGCACAGGAGCCGAAGATGACCACAACCATTGACATGCCGAAACAACCTTGCCCGAACTTCTACAGCAAGTTCACACGGGAGACACCGTCATCATCAAGTCCAGTGAGAGGAAGCTCGTGGTCGGGATGGAAGTCCTCTCGTCTCCTCAAAAGAAGCCGATACGTCTCGGCGCCTTCCATGTCCCCGGCTTCAAATTCGGCGACGCATTTTGGGAGCCGCTACCGGAAGGCTGTGATGGCACCACCGAAAGTCCCAACGACCCTCTCTTCCTGAAGGCCGACTAAAAATAGGACTTTGCGAGGAGCCATAAATTCGTTCCTCCGATCGAGGGCCGAAGGCCCGCCCCATACCAGCGCAAGGCCCAGGTACTGTTCGGCCACAAAGCCGAGGGCTTCTATGAGACGGCTGTGTAAGTCAAGCGAAAATCCCTTCTTTTTCATTAATTGGGAGTTTTTGTTTTTGCTGGTTTTTGCTGTTGACGAGGTTCTCGATAAGGAATTCATCTCGGACTTCTATACGCACTCGAAGAGAGTCGCCAGGGACTCGGTGCTGGATGGTGTCCGATGAAGATGAATTGGGGCTGCTATCTGAAAGGCGGCCTAGGTGTGAAGTCTCAATAGGTTGTCCATTCGATCTGACTGCGAGAAGCTGGTTCTGCGACGAATCAGCCTTACCGGAGGGATCGAATGGACTATCACAAGAATGCCCGACTCACGACGCATAGTCGAGAGCTGCTAG
>DASRLB010000434.1:0-8139 GCA_035648695.1 Acidobacteriaceae bacterium
AACCGCCGCAGCCAGCCCCGCAACCCCCGCGCCGACAATCAACACATCGCTCTGCTGGGCTGCACTCATTTCAGCACACGCGCCTTCAACGACCCAACCGCACCGCCCGCAAGAATCATCAGCTTCTCGCGCGTCGGCACCGACACCCGCTCGCGAAACACCGCCGCCGGATCGGCAGCAACGCGCTCCAGCAGCCGGTGATAGATGCGCACCAACACCCGCATCGCCGGCCGCGAGTCCGCATCCAGCAAAGGAATCAACTGGTCCGCCGCGCGATAATATTCCTGCGCCCTGCGAATTTCGACTTGCAAGATTTCCAACGCAGCAGGCGGCAACCACGTACCTTTCACAGCTAACGAAAGGTGCTCCACTTCAAGACCAACCGCCTTCAGGTCATCAAGTGGCAAATAAATACGCCCCCGCTCCGCGTCCTCTTTGATGTCTCTGACGATGTTTGTCAGTTGGAATGCAATGCCAGTTTCCTCGGCAAATTTCGCAGCCCTCGGATCGTCATATCCGAAGATGCGAATGCAAACAAGACCAACGACGGACGCGACCAGATAGCAGTAGCGGTAGAGATCGTCAAAGGTTTTGAAGATCTGAAAAGACTCGGTCGTCTTGCCCTCAGCCGTGATCGTAGTGCCGCTGTAGCTAACAACACCTTCGGAAGTTTCTTCCAGATCGAGCGTCGTCCCCGCCACAAGCTGCTCCAGCAACTCATCCGAAATATCGAAGCGTTTCTGCGTATCGTTCAACGCCAGAAACACATCGTCCTCGGTCGCCCCATCCCGCGAAGCGCGCCACTCCGCGGTCCACGCAGCCATCGCCTCCCGCCGCGCCGCAATCGACATCGACTCATCGTCCGCCAGGTCATCGGCCTTGCGCATGAACGCATACACCGCGCACATTGCATCCGACTTATGCTGCGGCAACACCCGAAACGCATAATAAAAATTCTTCGCCTCGCGCTTGGCAATCGCGCGGCAGGCAGCATCAGCAGCAATCAGTCGAGCATCGCTCACGCCCGCACTCCGCGCCGCTTCGGTGGCAGCACCACAGCCGCCGCCTTGCCCACCAGCGCGCCCGCCAGCAGCCGCAACTTCGCCGCGCTTGTCACCACCGGACGTGCCCGCAGCGTGTCATAGTCCTGCGCCGCAATCCCATCGAGGATCGCGTTCCCGCCCTTCGCAAACAGCGCCAGCGTCGCCGCCAGATCGCGGTCCACAAGCTCCACAATCCGCTCGCCGCGCTTCAACCTCGCCCGCGCATCGCCGACCAAAAAAATCATCATGGCCCGAAAATTCGCATCGAACCGCCGCTCCCGAATCTGCGCATCGGTCACGCCGAACCGAGCCATTGCATCCGCAGGAACGTACCGCCGCCCGCGCGCATCATCTTCCACGATGTCCTGATAAAAATTCGCCAACTGCAACCCCGTGCAAATTTCATCCGACAACCCAAAGCATTCTTCCGACCGATAACCCGACACCAACAGCACCAGCCGCCCCACCGGGTTCGCCGAGAACCGCGAGTACCGCTCCAAACTCGCAAGCGATGCATGGTGCGTCAGCACCTGGTCTTCCTCAAACGCCGAAATCAAATCATCGAACAGCCCGCCCGGCAAATTGCATGCGGCAATCGTCGGCTGCAATGCCACAAATACCGGATGCTTCGACAACTCGGGCTGCTCAAAACATTCATGCAGCATCGCCCGCCACTGTCCCAGCAAACGAGTCCCAGTAGCCGTATCGGCAACCTCATCGCCCAAATCGTCCGACGTTCGGCAAAACGCATACACGCTATGAAAATGCGGGCGCAGCGCCGCCGGCAAAAACAGCGTCGCCACATGAAAATTCTCATAGTGCGTGGTCGCCAGATGCTTGCACCAGGCCTGCGCCTCCGCCAGAGTCGGCCTCACAAGCGGCGTCCGATACTCGGCCGGCGCCCCCGCTAAATTGTCATCGACCCCACTCGCCACCGCGGTCACGACCGCACCTCGCGCCCATGCGGAAACACCGCCGTCTTGATGTCCGGCGCAATCCCCTCCGCCGGCCGCACCATCATATTCGCAAACACTTCGGGCAGCTCGTCAATGGTCGCCGTCGACGTCACAAAATCCTCGCTCCGAAATTTCCCCGAGCACAACAGCTCGAACGCCCTCCGCACCGTCGCCGGCGTGTGATGAAAACTCGCCTTCAGAGTCAGGTCCGAGTAGTGCAGCAAATTCGTATCGAACTCCACCTTCGTTCCCGCCGGCGGCCCCGCAAACAAATTCACCAGGCCGCCCTTGCGCGCCATCTGCGTCGCCCACTGCCACGCCTGCGAAGTAGCCACGGCTTCGATCACAATATCCGCGCCGCGTCCGTCCGGCGTCAGCGCCCGCGCCGCCGCAACCGGATTGCCCACATCCGCAATCCGCAGCACCTGCTCCGCCCCGAACCGCGCCGCCGTCCGCACCTGGTCGCTACGCTTCACCACCGCAATCACATGCACGCCCGCCAGCGATGCCGCATGAATGAACAGCAGCCCAATCGGCCCGGCGCCCAGCACGATCATCGTATCGCCCAACTGCACATTCGATTCCTCAAGCCCCCGCATCACGCAGGCCAGCGGCTCAGTCAGCGCCGCATGTTCCATCGGCAAATCGTCCGGGACCCGCAGCGTATTCTTCGCCACAATCCGTTCCGGAATGCGAATGTACTCCGCGTACGCGCCGTTGTTGAACAGCAGATCGTCGCAAAGGTTCTGCTGCCCATGGCGGCAGAACAGGCAAACATCGCACGGCGCGGAGTTCAGCGGCACCACCCTGTCGCCCACCGCGAACTGCGTCACGCCCTCTCCTACCTGCGCGACCACGCCGGCCACTTCGTGCCCAAACAGCTTATCCAGCGTCACCATCTTGGCGTGATAGCCCCGCCGATACACCTTCAGATCGGTCCCGCAGGTCAGCGCCGCTTCCACTCGCAGCACCAGTTCGCCGGGCTCCGCTTCGGGCACGGCAACCCGTTCTACCCGAAGGTCTTCCTTGCCGCGCAACACCGCCGCTGTCATCATTTCCGGCATCAGGCTATTTTCTCACTTCGCGGCGCGAAATGTTTGGATGCCTCAACGAACGCACTCTCGACGTCCGTAACCCGTTCATCGTTTACTCGGCATCCGCACAATCGATGCTTCTCGCTGACTTGGAGTTCGCGCTCCCAGGTCTCAGGAACGAGACCCTTGCACCCGGCCGTACGGCAAGCCCGCGAATCCATCACTGACAGAAAGGAAGGGCCTCAGTCGTTCACTCGACCGAGATAACGATCCAGCCAGTCGAGAACGGCTTTCACAAGCTGCGGCCGCTGCTGCTCCACGTCGTGGGGGGTCTCCAGAATAACGTGGCTCTTGTCTTTATCAGGCGTGCCGAGCATGTTGAAGAGCGGGTCTTGCGCTTTATCGACCGGAAACGTGTAGTCGTAGCGGCCGTTGACCATCAGGACGGGTAGCTTCAGTCGCGGCGCAAAGTCGGCCTGGTCGCCGCCCGGCGGCGGCGGACCGAGAAAGTAGCCTCCATCGAGGAAGACAGCAGTTTTTAGCCGGTCCTGCAGCAGGGTCGTAACCATCACCCCTTCCGCTGAGCCTCTGCTCACCCCGAGGTAGGCCATTTTATTGCTGTCGATGTCCGGCCGCGTAGCGAGGTAGTCGAGGGAGCGCGCGGCGTCTTTATAGTGGTCGATCGTGAGTCCGATCCTCTGGTTGCCACCCGCGAAATAGAACGTCGCGCGACGCTCATAGGTGTCCTCATAGATGGGATACATCACCGCCCGCCCGCTCTGGATGATGTAGTCGACGAACCTCATATCGCCAAGGTCGCGGCCGCCGTGGTTGTCCGGGATAAACAGCACCCGCGCGCTCGGGAAAAAGAGAACTGTCTGGTACGGCGCCCGCACTTTCTTGGGCAGGAACAGGTATGCCGCCATGCGCTCATTGCTATAGCCCGTATCGAAAGTAATTTTCTCCTCGCGCCAGTCGTCGGTTTCATTGACGACACCCTCGACCTTGGCGTTCAAAGGCGTATTCGGATAGGCATACAGCAGCTTATAGGCATTGAATACGCTATCGGAGGCCGGCTTGAAGTTGGCAAAGTCCCGCGCCACTCTTCGTATCGGAGCTTCGACCTCTTCAGGCAGCGGCGCAGTATTCTGAACGCAGCGAAAGCCGTTGGTGTCGGAGCGATCGAACGGCGATAGCGCTTCCGGAGCGGAATACAGGTAAGAAGGCGATTTCCATGACCCACCCAGAATAAAGCGAAGGTTGTCGTCCACCGGGTTGGCGACCCATTCGCGGACATTGCCCGCCATATCGTATGTTCCGTACAAACCGATGCCCTTATACGCACCTACGGGAGCGAGGCCGTTGGTCGATATGTTGCTGATGGGAACGATGTAGGGCGATAAATCCAGCGCCGCCGTCTTGGCCCACTGGGCAAGCACGGGCAGGCGTTTCCCGGCAAACGCCGCATACGCCGAGGCCTCAAACCAACTGACACCGGATACTGGGTAATCTGCGTGGCCGTCGGGAAAGTGACCTGCAACCCACGTCGAAGGACCCGGCCGGCCGCTCGCATCGCGGAATCTGGACATCGCCTCGTCCCATGAAAGCTCGTGACCGTTCTCTGAGAATTTGTTCTGCCAATAGGCCTTATTTTCGTAGCCGCGGTTGTCGACAAACTTCTGGTAGTCGCGGTTGGTCACTTCGTAGCGGTCGACATAAAACGGCGGCAGCGTGTACGGTCCGACCCAGCCGATGAAGTTGATATATTCCGTCCACTTCCCACCGGGCACGGACACCATCCCGCTGGGCAGCTTTTCTGAAGCCTCAAGCGGGAACTTCATTTCTGTACGAGTGATAGGCGCGGAAATCAATTCTCCGACTCCGGGCTTGGATACTTTCCACCGAAAATATCCATCGGGAATCCGAATATTTTTGAGTGGCGTCACACCGAGAAGCCGCCACGGGCTATTCGGAAGCATGTAATCCTGCATCTCGACCGTAGCGCCCGCCGGCGAGGACGCAATTGAGACCAACAAGGTATCGTCGTTAGCCAGCTGCTGCAATTGCGGGTTGGAAGGCAGATACGTCTGTGCTTTCTCCAGAAGCTGGAAGGCCGCCAGCGGCTTGTTGTCCGATAGCAGGGCGCCGATTTGAGCAGGCGCTTCGTCCTGCGCCCAGTGCCTTTTCGACGCGCGACGATACAGCCAGAAACCCGCGACAACGGCGAGAAGCAGAACGATTGTCGTCGTTGCGGCAACCAAGCCGAAGGCGCGCTTCCTGGGCATCTCATCAGCCGCCGATGCGCCACTGAGACGTGCCAGAAGGTCCGACGTATCGCGAACGACTTCCGCAGCCGTCTGGTAGCGTTGCGCGGGATCCTTCTCCATGGCATGAGAAACAATGTGCTCGGCCAGCGGCGGGGCGTCGAGGCGAAACTGTCGCAACGGCGCTGCTTCTGTGTCGGTGATCGCGCGCATGACCGCGAAACTGCTCTTGCCGAGAAACGGCGGCCGCCCCGTCAGCGATTCGTAATACAGCACGCCGAGACCCCAAAGGTCGGTGCGCGTGTCGACCGCCTTTCCCTGTGCCTGCTCGGGCGACATATACAGAGGGGTGCCGATAAGACCCCGCGTCTCGGCCGACAGCGTTTCATCGGTTGGCTTCGATGTCAGTAGCTTGGCGATTCCGAAGTCCAGTACCTTGACCTGTCCCTTCGGAGTGACCATCACGTTTGCAGGCTTCAGATCGCGATGGACGATGCCGTGTTCATGCGCTTCTTCCAGCGCTTCGGCAATTTGCAGCGCGACCGACGTTGCGTCCCTTATCGAGAGCGAACCGGACTTCAGCTTCTCGGCGAGAGATTCCCCCTGTACGCATTCCATGACGATGTAGTCGACGCCATCCTGCTGTCCCGCGTCGTAAACGGCTGCAATGTGCGCGTGGTTCAGTTTCGCCAGCGCGAGCGCTTCGGTTCGGAAGCGGCGGCGCGCCTGATCCCCCGAAAGCACTCCCGGCGCCAGGATTTTGACCGCAACATCGCGGTCGAGCTTTTCGTCTCGCGCACGATACACAAAGCCCATGCCGCCGGCGCCGAGCGGTTCGATAATTGTGTAGCGCCCGAAACTGTTTCCCGCATTCATCGCTTGAACGGTCGAGGCAGTCCCGGCAAGCGTAGTCAGGTCCCGATCCACTGCTATCGGAGCAGTGTCGATAGGACCGTCGCGTCGCTGCTGTTCGGCCAGCAGGCGCTCGACAGCGCTCCGAAGCTCAGGCAAACCGCGGCACGCATCGGCTAAATACTCGGCGCGATTTTCGAGCGGCAGAACGGCAACCGCTCCGAAAATTTCCTCTGCCGATTGTTCGTGGTTAGACATGACCTTCATCCCCCGGGGTTGGGATTACGGTTTTCCGAATGGAGCCGCCCAGCTAAGCAAGAGCGTAACCAATGGTACAAGGATACCGAAGCCCCGCAAATCCGTCGCTGATAGAATCAATTCCGATGGCAACTACGACGCAGCAGCAAATCTCCCAGCACATTCCCGGCGAGAAATCCAACAGACCCGGCCTCACCCTCTTCCTCGGCTGGCTCATCCCCGGCGCCGGCCACATGTTCCTCGGCAAGTGGACCCGCGGCGGTCTGCTCTTCGTTTCGGTCCTCGGGATGTTCCTGATCGGCATCGGTCTACAGGGCAAAATTTATCAGCCCAACACGGGCGACATCCTCGACCTCCTCGGCTTCGCCGGCCAGCTCGGCCTCGGCCTGCTGGATGCGATCGCCCACATGTTCAACCTCGGTGCCCCGGCCGTGTTCGTCACCAGCGCCGACTGGGGAACCAAGTTCATCGTCGTCGCGGGGCTGCTCAACCTCATCGCGGCGGTCGACGCGCACTCGCTGGCCAACGGAAGGAAGGCGTCGTAATGACCCACTTTCCCGCTGTCCTGCTGTTCGCGTTCTTCGTCTCCATCGTCTTCGGCATCACGCAGCGCGCGGAGCCGAAGATGATGGTCCGCTTTGGCGCTTTCTGCTTCGTCTGCCTGGTCGGAGCGGTGATTGCCATGAGCTGGATCATGTACTTCATCAAACACTAGCGATGTGTAGCATCGGATAGTGCAGATTCAGTTCTCGACTCCGGTAAAGTTCGTCAAGCGCGTTGGCGAGCGCATCGCCGCGAACCTCGCCGAGCGCGGCGTCGAGACCGTCGAAGACCTGCTCTATCACCTTCCCTTTCGCTACGAAGATCGCCTGCACCCGAAGCCCATCCACGAGCTGCAACCCGGCGAAATGGCCAGCGTCATCGGCGAAGTCCGCGGAACGGTGCTGCTGCGCACGCGCTCTTCGCCCATCTTCGAGATGACCGTCGGACAAGGCTTGCAGAGCATCAAGTGCATGTGGTTCCACGGAACGTACCTGCGGGACAAGTTCAAGCCAGGCCAAATGGTCGCGCTGTACGGCAAGCTGGAGGGCTCGCGCTCGGGCAACGCGGTTGGCGCAATTCCCGGCTCGACCCGCTTCAAGATGATTCAGCCGACGTTCGAGATACTTCCTGACGCCGACGCGACTGGTGAGGACGCAGAGTTCACCAAGTTGGAGATGGGACGCATCGTTCCAGTCTACGAATCGCTGGGCGGCAAAACACAGTGGGGCACGAAGCTCGGCTCGCGCTGGCTGCGGCGCGTGATGTGGACCGTCTTCCGCGACCTCACGGAAGCTGGCGCAAGCGCCGACGAGACGCTGCCGCGCGCATTGCGCGAACGGCTTGCGTTGCCCTCGCGAATGATGGCGCTTGAGGCCCTGCACTTCCCACCCGCGGGCACGCCGATGACGGAGCTGATGTCCGCGCGAACTCCCGCGCACAAGCGCCTCATCTTCGAGGAGTTCTGGTACCTCGAACTCGGCCTCGAACTCAAGCGCAGACGACTGCGCGAGCGTGTCGGAACCGCCTTCGTCGCCGACGAGAAAGTCCGCGCAGCGCTCAAGCAGGTGCTTCCGTTCAAACCCACCGCGGCGCAGAAGCGCGTGCTGGGCGAGATCGTCGCCGACATGCGCGCGCCGCGCCCAATGAGGCGTCTGCTGCAGGGCGATGTCGGCAGCGGAAAGACCATCGT
>DASRLB010000435.1:0-2882 GCA_035648695.1 Acidobacteriaceae bacterium
TCCCTCACGCCGCAAGGGCAAGGGGGAAGCCACCGGAAACTGACCAGAACAACCAGCGTCGCTTCGCTCCGTTCATGATGCTCCGATCGGGGCGTTCACGATGAAACGATCGAGGCGTTCACGATGGCCGGAATACGCACCGCAACTCGCACAGCGCCTCGGCGGGAGTGCGTCCTTTGAGCGCGAGATGGGGCCGGTGGTGGTTGTATTCGCGCTCCTAGCCGCGCAGGAAGCGACCGCAACTCGGTGGGGCGCCAAAGGTGAACCGGCGGTAGAACTCGTCCTCTTCAGTGCGGTGGCTGCGCTCGACCTTGCCGTTGGCCTCGGGGCAGCCAGGGGATGTGTTTGTGCTTGATGCCGAGGTCGTTGCGGGGACAACAGCTCGGAATTCGGGACCGACTTCACGTGGCACTTGGGCCTGATACCGCTCACGCCAGAAATAGAGCTGCGACCGGGAGATACCGAAGTGACGGCAGATCTGCGAGACGCTGCGGGTGACTTCGTCGAAAGTGCCGCAACACGCGCAGCCGTACGTGGGCTCTCCGGCGTCATCCGCGATTTCACGGGCTCCTCCGGGCTAATAGACGGTGCACCCGAGAATGCCAGCGGCTGAAAGCTGTGGAAACCGGTCGCTATTGGGTGCCGCGCTGTCCGGCTTTCTGCTTAGCAGCTACAATCTGCTCGCGCCCCATGTCGCTGAAACTACGGGCAACTTCCCCGCGTTTTGTGGAATCGTCGGGAAGCGTGCTCGGTCGGCCCTTGGCGCAGTCGGTCGACTCTCTAGTTGGCACCGTCACCTGGTCGACCGATCGAGCGCCTGATTGCGCGTTCTAAGCTCAGGCTGGGAAAGCCTCCCATCCAAGGGCCGATTAGAAGTTGCCCGCGTGGACCAAGTACAAAATTTCTAACGCGCGCTCGAATCTGAGCGGTATCCGGTTTCAAGGTAGCTATGACACTTCTGGTATCCCGAAGGTGCAGGAAGATGACATGTGCACCGGAACGTTCGATGTCGGTAATGTCGCTCCAAGGAATAAAAAAGTGCCCGCCCTTGAGTTGAACACGCAGGCCAGCGGGCTCAAAGACGAGACACGTGACTCCAATGGTAAGATCTGCGCGCAGAATGGTAGAGGACAACGCGACAGAGCATGCCAGGATAGCGATGGCGACTTTCGGAAGACCGGCGCCGGCGGATAGTGCACCAAAAGCGGCACCGAAGCTGATCAAAGAAAAGAAGGGAACTAACGCCATCCAGATTTGCTTCGGGAGGCGGGCCCCAATAGGAATAGAGAGTTGATTCTCTGCGCGTCGCTTAAGGACGCGACGCGCGACCGCAACATACAGTGCTGCCAAGGTCCAGAGAAGCACGAACGCGACAACCAACCGCCACCGATGTGGAGCAATCCCGACCGCTATGGCCCAGGCACTGATAACTAAAATGCCAATGCTGAGCAAGGCGGAAGCGGTATTCAGTTTGTCGGACGCTTCCCCCCCGGTTATTTTCTGATCGCTCATTGGACCTCCTGACGCCGACTCCGCGTCGTTAGGAACCAGTGGCACAATCGCGTGCACGTTGGCATGGAAACACGGTGGATGAGATTAGCAGGATGGCGAAGGTCTAGGAAAAAAACTCGGGTCAGGTCGGCGACTGGCCCGGCGAGGGCTTCGGATGGACCGACGCTCGATCGGCGCGCCAGGCCAGGGTGATGGGCCTGGCGCCGATCACGGTGGCGGCGGGCATCACGGTCGCGTCGGCCACTGTCAGCCACTAACCGGCCCACTCGCCAATTCCGCGTTAGTATGACAATGAGGTGGGCCCTGGCAGTAAGCGCCTTGCGAGGAGAACGCTCGGAGATTTCATGGCCGTCGTCTCGGCCCAGACATTTGAACCACCACGACATGCAGGCGGCAGACGGCGGATAATTGATCCGCGCGGCGGGATGACGACATGCACCTACAATCGGCGATATGTCGTGTCCCAAAGTTGACAGTGGATTATGGGGGGGGCGCGAATTTTTCTGGGATCATAAAATTCAATGATTACGATCTCGGGATCAATGGATTTTTCAGGGCAGCAACCCTCTTGAATATCGGAAAGATCATCGTCATCCCATGACGATCGGAAAAGACTTACCCTATCGACCGTTGACACGCCACGAGCGAGAGGTCCTGGATAAGCTCCTTGAGCCTTCATTTCCTGGCCGAGACGAACTGCTGGCTCAAGTGAAACTGGCGAGAGCTAGGGAACTCGATGACGACGGCTGTATCGAGTTCTCTCGGGTTCCAGCTGCGCGGTCCCAGGCGCAATTCAGTATCCCTACCGAGGGAGAGTATCGTGACGTCGAAGGCATTACGCTTCACGTTCAACTCCACGTCGTGGATGGCTTCGTCAAACAACTCGAGCTCTACAAAGAGGACGGCTCCATTCCTACCGGCCTTCCTCCGGCGAGCGAGTTAAGAGTCTTCGCAGCGCATAGCAAAGAGGCTGGCACTTGGAACCGGGACGAGAAATAGAAATAGCACGGCGATGTCGAGAGGTCAGTCCACCCTTCTGGCGCGCTGGCCAACGGGGCCATCGAAGGTGGCGCGAGTAGGAAGCGCGGGGTGGCACCGATGCTTTATTGTGTCGCCAAATCCGCTTCGTCCGGGCGCAGCGTGAAGTACTCCTGCCATAGCGCATCCTCCTCAGCGCGGGAGAATGGTATCCGTTCGGCGACTCGCGTAGCTGACGAGGACCCGGGGGCGGCGTAGTTGTGGGGGCATGAAGCAAAGGCGTAGGCGCCCCAAGGAGTGGCGCAGGCTGCTGGCCGAGTGGGACGAGAGTGGCGAGAGTGCCGCCGGGTTTGCGGGCCGAATCGGGGTTTCTGCGCAGACGCTGTATCGGT
>DASRLB010000436.1:0-7058 GCA_035648695.1 Acidobacteriaceae bacterium
TGTAAAGGCTGTCGAAGCGCAGCGGGCGTCGCTGCGGGCTGCGATTGCCGAGGGCCCGCTGGCGACCTACGACCGGGTTTCGAAGGCGCGCGGGACGGGGATCTCCGAGGGTGTCGAGCATAAATGCTCGGCGTGCCAGATGATGATGCGGCCACAGCGCTGGAACGACTTTACGGACCGCGCGAACGATTCGATTTTCACCTGCGAGAGCTGCGGACGGGTGCTTTATTTCGACCCGCGACGCGATGCGCCGGTGGACTGGAAGCCGGGGCAGGTCGCGGGGTCGAAGCCGTGAGCTGGCGTCGAGACAGCGCGCGGAAGATCATTTGCGTCGACATGGACGAGGTCATCGCGGACGCGCTGGGCGAACATCTCCTTCGCTATAACCGCCAGTTCTCGTGCAACATTACGGTCGAAGATCTGCATGGGCATTGGCTTTGGGACTATGTGCCGGAGGAGCGGCAGGCCGCGCTGTACGAGTACCTGTGTTCGGAAGATTTTTTTGAAGTGCTGGGCGTGATGCCAGAGGCCCAGCGCGTGATCCAGCAGTTGCAGGAACGGTATGACGTTTTTATTGCGACGGCAGCGATGGAAGTTCCGTCGAGCTTCAATGCCAAGTTCAAATGGCTGGGGAAGCATTTTCCGTTCATACCGCATTCGCGCATCGTGTTCTGCGGCGACAAGAGCATCCTGCATGGGGATTATTTGATCGACGACAACCCGCGCCAACTGCGGCTGTTTCGCGGCGAGGGAATTTTGTTCACGTCGCCGGCGAACGTTGGGGTAAGTGGGTTTCGGCGGGTGAATAACTGGTTGGATGTGCAGAAGATGTTTCTGGGCTGAGGGTGCTAGGCTAGGCTTGCCGCATGATGTCCCGCTCACAACGCTTTGGTTGCTTCACCCGGCTGTCCGGCTGTCTGATTGCGCTGGCATGCGTTTTCGGCTGCGCGAGTCCGGGGACGCCGCGCGCGCCTTCGCTGCATCTGCCTGCGAAGGTCAAAACCCTCAGTGCGGAGCGGCATGGCAACAATGTCGTCGTGCGATTTACGACGCCGGAACGGACGACGGACGATCAGCCGATCGTCGCGCCTGTGATGGCGAGCCTGTGCCGCGCGGTGGCGGATGGACCGTGCGGCGCGACAAGCAGTTTTCCCGGAAGAGTGAAGATTGCCGGGGCGGTGGAGTGGGTCGATGTGCTGCCTGCGGGCTTGAGCACGGGGACTCTGCGGCGGCTGACGTATCGCGCGGAGTTGTTCAATGCGGATGGGCGTAGCGCTGGGCCGTCGGCACCGGCGTTTGCGGCTGCGGGCCAGGCCCCGCGTACGGCGGAAGGCTTGCAGGCTGAGGGGTCGCACGCCGGAATTGTGCTGCGGTGGACGCCGGAAGCGAAGTCTAGCGGTGAAGTGCTGGTGAAGCGCGAGGATTTGAATGCGGCTCCGCCGAAGGTGGCCCCGGCGAAGAAGCCTGCGCCCGCGACGAAGGGTGTGGGAGGGCGGAAGATTCATAGTTCTGCGCCCGCGAAGGCGAGTATCGGGGCGTCGAAAGACGAGGGTACGGTGTGGCTTCATGCGGCGGATGGCGCGAAGGACAGCGATAGCGGTGGGCTGATCGACGCGACGGCCAAGACGGACGAGCCGTATCGCTATACCGCGGTGCGCAGGCGCAGTGTGACGCTCGATGGGCACGATCTGGAGATGTGGAGCGATGCGTCGAAAGGCACCGAGATTACGCTGACGGATGTGTTCCCGCCGGCTGTCCCGCAGGGATTGGTCGCGGCGGGATTTCCTATGGAAGGCGCGGAAACGCTCGCTGCCGACTTGGTGTGGCAGCCGGATACGGACAGCGATCTGGCCGGGTATAACGTATATCGGCAGGTACTGGCGGCGGACGGTTCGGCCGCAGGGGCGGCGGTGAAGTTGAATGCGACGCTGGTGGCTCTGCCGTCGTTTCACGATGCGACGGTGGCGCGCGGCGTGGCCTATCGTTATACGGTGACGGCCGTCGATAGCAAGGGCAATGAGAGTGCGGCGTCGGCTGCGGCGGACCTCGCGGCCACACCGTGAAAATTACTGAGGAGTGTAGAGGACGATGCGTTACTGCCGATATCTATCTGCCGATGGCCCGCGCTACGCGAACGTGGAGATGCGCGAGGGAGCGCTGTGGGCCGTCTCTGCGATGACGCCGCCGGAAGAGGATCTGGCTGCGGCGCGTCTGGCTGCGCGGCCGTTTGAGCCGGTAGCGCTGGCGGACTTGCAGTTGCTGGCTCCGGTTGTGCCGTCGAAGATTGTATGCGTGGGGCGGAACTATCGCGACCATGCGGCTGAACTTGGCAACGATGTTCCGGCGGAGCCACTGCTGTTTTTGAAGCCGCCGAGTTCCCTGCTGGCTCCAGGAGCGACGGTGGAGATGCCGGCAATGTCGAAGCGGATCGATTTCGAGGGCGAGCTCGCGGTGGTGATCGGCAAACGGTGCTCGAAGCTCGCGGAAGATGCGGATGTGCGCGAGTATATTCGCGGCTATACGTGCCTCAACGATGTGACGGCGCGGGATATTCAGAAGTCCGATCCGCAGTGGACGCGGGGCAAGGGGTTCGATACGTTTTGTCCGGTTGGCCCGGTGGTGACGGATGAGATCGATCCGATTGCAGAGAATGTCTCGCTGACGACGAAAGTGAACGGAGAGGTTAAGCAAAAGGGCGAGACGCGCGATTTTATCTTCGATATACCGCACCTGCTGCGCTACATCAGCGCGTGCATGACGCTGGAGGTTGGGGACACCATCGCGACAGGGACGCCCGCGGGCGTCGGCGCGCTGAACGCGGGAGATGTGGTCGAAGTAGAGATTGCTGGAATCGGTGTCCTGCTAAATCCGTTTGCCTAATAGAACAGCCCACGCCGAAGCGTGGGCTGTTCGGTACAAGACGAGATCAACGGGGGCGGTTGTATTCGTTGCGCTTGTGGTCCTGATTGGCCTGGCCTGCAATCGCGCCGCCGCCTGCGCCGAGAGCGCCACCGATCAGCGCACCCTTGCCGCCGCCGAGAGCGCCGCCGATGACCGCGCCGCCCGCGCCACCGATCAGCGCGCCACGACCGGGGCCGACGCCATGACCGTGATATGACCGGCGATCACCATGGTTGTAGTAATGGCTGGAACGGTAGTGGCGACGATGATGGTAGCGATGATGGTAGCTCTGTGCTGAAGCTGGCGCCGCGCATGCGAATAGCAGTGTGAAGGCCAGAAGCGCTAAATAAATTCTGTTCATGGAGTGTCTCCCTTTCAAATCTTTCAGACGTAGCGGTTGGCAGTACGATTGCCGCCGGTTGTCGCTTGCTTCAGGGTTGGATGCAGGTCCCGGCGAATGATTGCACGAAGAAATTGCTTTTTTCGAGGCATCCTTTTGATTGCGTGCGTCAGAACTGTGGGATGCGGCGTCCAATTCCACATGGACTATGGAAATCTTGGAAGCACCGGAATGAGGGTGGCGAGGATTTGTCTCGGCATGATGACCTACGGCTCAAAGAAGTGGCGCGAGTGGGTGCTGGATGAAGACGAGGCGCGACCGCTGGTGCGGGCCGCCGTTGAGGGTGGCATCAACTTCTTCGATACCGCCGATATGTACTCGCTGGGCGAGAGCGAAGTGATTACGGGCAGACTGCTGCGCGAGTTTCAGCCGCGGCGCGAAGATCTGGTGATCGCGACCAAGGTCTTCAATCCGATGAGCGAGGGCGTCAACGATCGCGGGCTTTCGCGCAAACACATCATGGCTTCGATCGACGCCAGTTTGAAGCGGCTGGGCGTGGATTATGTCGACCTGTACCAGATTCACAGGCTCGATCCGAACACTTCGATGGAAGAGGCGTGCGATGCGTTGAACGACGTGGTGCGGGCGGGCAAGGCGCTGTACCTGGGTGCGTCGAGCATGTATGCGTGGCAGTTTTTGAAGATGCTCGACATACGGAAGGCGAACGGGTTTGCGCGGTTCGTTACGATGCAAAATCACTACAATCTGGTCTATCGCGAGGAAGAGCGCGAGATGATTCCGCTGTGCCTGGACCAGAAGATTGGGTGCATTCCGTGGAGCCCGCTGGCGCGTGGGTTTTTGACGGGATCGCGGACGCGCGAGGATGGGACATCCGCGACGACGCGGGCGCGGACGGACGATTATGCGCATAAGCTTTATTACAGCGAGTCGGATTTTCAGGTGGTGGATCGCGTGACGCAGATTGCGCAACAGCGGGGCATGAGCAATGCGCAGGTGGCGCTGGCGTGGATACTCGGCCGGCCCGCGGTGTGTGCGCCGATCATCGGGGCGAGTAAGACGTATCAGCTCGACGATGCGTTTGGGGCGCTCGCGGTGAAGCTGACCGACGATGAAGTGAAGCGGCTGGAAGAGCCCTACGAGCCGCATCGGGTTCTGGGGCATAGTTAGCAGCGAGGCACATTATGGCGAGCAAGACGGTGCATCCGGTCGAAACGTTGCGTGAGCATGCGACCGCGCTCGAAGCGGCGATGACGGTGGTGCTGGCCGATCCGCGCAAGCCGGCGGTGCATAAGGTGCGCGCGATGGTGCGGCGGCTGGAAGCGCAGTTGGAGCTGCTGGCGCAGTTGGCGGCACTCCCCCCGGGCTCGGCGGAGACCGAAGATCTGCATCGCCGTCTGCGGAAGCTGGGACGCGCTGCGGGGCGAGTGCGCGACCTCGATGTGCAGCGGAAGATGCTGAAGGCGCATCCGAGTTTGCCGCGGCGCGCGGCGGCAGAGCTTCGCGAGGAGTTGAAGGATGCCCGCGAGTCCGGGGCGAAAAAACTGCAGCGCGCCTTGACGAAACAATTGCCGCGGATTGCGGGGGCGATCGAGGGGCTGGTTGCGTCGGTGGGCACGGCGAACGGGCTGGTGTTGCCGGACCTGCGGCTGATTCCGCTGATTGAACGCTGGACGCTGGCACATCGGCAGGAGGCTCCGGACCTCCTGGATGATGAGCAACTGCATTCGGCGCGGAAGACGGCGAAGACGGCGCGGTATATGGTCGAGAACGCGACGGGGTCTCCGGCGGCCCAGCGAGCTGCGGCCCGGTATGACGAGCAGCAGGATGCGGGCGGACGCTGGCACGACTGGGTGGATCTGGCTGAAACTGCGCGGGAATATTTTGGCAAGAATCATCCGCTGACCGTGGCGGCGGGTAAGCAGTGCAAGTCGGCGCGGGCGAAGTATGTGAAGTTGCTGGAGCGGTTGGAGTAGGGCCGCCGGATTTGGTGGCGCGGCTCCGCAGACCCACACCGGACTTCCAAAAGGCTATGGCCTTTGCTCTTTAGATTTTAGCCAAAAAGGTACCAGGGGGGAGGGGAGCCACCCCCAAGGCCGCTCAGGATGACGATTTCAAAATGGGCTATCGCTCCATGTCGGGATAGGGGCCGATGCCGCCTTTGGCGATGAAGTCGTCGATGTTTTCTTCGAGGACGGGCAGAGGCACCGCACCAGTAGCCAGAATGGCATCGTGGAAGGCACGAAGGTTGAACTTAGAGCCCAGCGCGGCCTCGGCTTTGTGGCGGGCTTTTTGGATGGCGAGCTCGCCCAGGTAATAGCTAAGCGCCTGTCCAGGCCAGGAAATATAGCGGTCCACCTCGGTCTCGATTTCGTGGTCGGAGAGCGCAGTGTTGTCGTGGAGGTAGGCCTGTGCCTGCTCGCGGGTCCAGCCCTGTGAATGGATTCCGGTATCGACGACGAGTCGAGCGGCGCGCCAGGCCTGGTAGCTCAACATGCCGAAGGTGTCGTAGGGCGTGTGGTACATGCCCATTTCGGTGCCGAGGCGCTCGCAGTACAGCGCCCAGCCCTCGCCGTAGGCGGAGATGTAGGCGTTGCGGAAGCGGGGCAGGTCCTTGCGCTCCTGCGCGATGGAAAGTTGGAGCGAATGGCCGGGGGCGGACTCGTGGAGCGTGAGTGCGACGAGCGAGTAGAGGCCGCGCGAGGGCAGGTCGTAGGTGTTGACCCAATAGACGCTGGCGCCGCCCCGGGCCGAGGTGTAGAAGGGCGCAATGGCGTCGGGAACGGGCTTGATGCCGAAACGCTGGCGAGGGAGGTGGCCGAAGAAGCGGCCGGAAACGCCGTCGAAATCTTTGGCGATGAAGGCGGCGCGCATGAGGAGTTCTTGCGGGGTTTTGGCGTAGAACTGCGGGTCGGTACGTAGGAAGTGGAGGAACGCCGGTAGATCGCCCTTGAAGCCCGTTTGTTTCATGGTGGCGATCATTTCGGCGTGGATTTTGGCCATCTCGTCGAGGCCGATCTGGTGGATTTCGGCGGGGGTCTGCGTGGTGGTGACGTACTCGAGGATCTGGGCCTGGTAGTAGGCTTTGCCATCGGGCAGCGACTCGGCGGCGAGCGAGGTGACGGCGTGGGGGACGTAGTCCTCCGTCCAGAATTTGAGGAGCTTGCGAAAGGCGGGCTCAACGGAGTCGCGGATGGCGGCGATCGCCTGCTGGCGCAAATTTGCCTGGGCGTCGGCGGGGATGCTGGCGGGCATCTTGAGGAAGGGCTTGAGATAGCCGGTGGCTTCGGGGGATTTGGCTTCGGCGACGTCGCGGATGGACTTGTCGCGGCCGGTGAGGGTGACGCGGGGCGGGGTGAAGCCGCGGGCGAGCCCGACGCGCATGTTGGCGATCTCTTCGTTGAAGAACCGCGGGAAGTCGTTGAGGCGGGCGATGTAGTTCCGGTAGTCCGTTTCGGTCTTGAAGGGGTCGGTGGCGGGCCCGGCTTCGTCGGACCAGAAGGCGCTGTCGGAGTTGGCGGGCTTCTCGTACTCGCGGAACTTCTGGGCGTTGATCTCGGTGACGATCTGGGCGCGGTAGACCTTGTAGTTCAACTGGCTGGCGGGCGTGAGCTGGCTGGGATCGAGAGCGTCGAGCTGCTTGAGAATGCCGGTCCAGAAGTCGAGCTTGGCCTGCTGGGTCGCGGCGTCGATCTTGGGCAGGTGGGGCTGGACACGGCCCCGGCGCTCGTCGTCGGGGGTCTGGTCGCCGCGCTGGGCGCGCTGCCATGCGGCCTCGGAGGTGTAGATGTCTTTGAAG
>DASRLB010000437.1:0-3380 GCA_035648695.1 Acidobacteriaceae bacterium
AGCAATGCAGTATATAACCTCGTTGGTTATTTCGAAGAAATTCCAATAATGCACTCGCACGGAGGGGCAGGGGGTACTACGTCTCCAGGAGAACAAAATGTCGCCGGAATGCCAACCATCTGCGCACCGCGCCCCTCTGAATACTTAACCCCGCACTCACCCCAAGGAGGCCACCCATGCACACACATCATGTCGATATCAACCGCTACATCCAGACCACCGAAGGCACCCACAGCATCCTCATCTGGATCGTGATCGGCCTCATCGCCGGCTACCTGACCGGCCGCATCATGCGCGGCGCCGGCTTCGGCCCCATCGTGGACATCATCGTCGGCGTCGTCGGCGCCATCGTCGGCGGCTTCATTATGATCTCGATCGGCTACGCCGGCTCGGGCGGCTTCCTCTACACCATCTTCGTCGCCGTCATCGGAGCGGTCCTGCTTACCCTGCTCCTCCGCCTGGTCACAGCGGGCCGCGTCCGCAACTTCTGAGCCTCGGCCGGCCCCTCCACCGCAAGCGCGATAAAAGCTTGACACGCGCTGTACAATTAAATGAGCCGAGGAAACCGGTAGAGCAGCCCATCGCTCCCGGAAGTCGACCCTTTGGTATCAAGATTTGCAAAGCAAAATCTAACCGAATCAAGAATTTGCGCCCTAAGGTACCCGGGGGGGAGGCGGGGGGGGCCACCCGGGTCCAACCATCCGTCCGCCCACTTTTTTCTTGACGCAACTCCCAAAAGGCATAACACTTTAGTTTCGGACGGAGGTTACCATTCTCCGGCTGTCGAGTTACCACCCGAAACGCCATAACTTTCCGCGTCATAAGGAGTAGAAATGCGCTTCAAGACCGTCCTCTTGCTGACAGCCGCCTTCCTCGTCCCATGCAGCGTCATTTCCGCAACCACCATTGATCCCAGCCAGATCACAGGGATCGTCTCGTTCGGCGACAGCTTGAGCGATGCCGGCAACGCCTCCATCGCCACGCTTGGGTCCGAGCCCGGTCCGGGCTACGCCACCAGAGCTGTGCCCGGCGTTCCGTTCCCCGTCGGCTACTTCACCAACCCCCAGGTCGGCGGAGGCCGGACCGGTCTCTGGATCGATCAACTCGCCGCAAAACTGGGTGTAGCGGATCCTTCACCGTTTCTCGCACCGGGCGGCGGTACGAACTACGCGATCGGCAGCGCCATGACCGGCGGCGCAAACCCCCAGGACATGGCGAACCAGGTCGGCGCTTTTCTCACCGCCAACCTAACCGGGGCGCTGGCGAGTGACTTGTACACCTTCTGGGGTGGAGCGAACGATATTTCAAACGGCCAGAACCCGGTTACGGCGGCCGACAACATCGCGAACGAAATCGAGGCCGTAGCCGCTGCTGGGGGCAAGAACGTCCTTTGGCTCAACCTGCCAGACCTCGGCGACCTTCCCGCTTTCAGTGGCAACCCGGGGGGCGCTGCCGCTGCAAGTCTCGCTTCCCAGGCATTCAATTTGGAGTGGGCCTCAAAAGTCGCCGCCCTGGACGCTCTGGGCATCAACGTCATCGGTGTGGACATCGACAACCTGTTCAACAATATCCAGGCCGATCCCGGCGCGTTCGGCCTCACAGACATAACAAGTCCCTGTGGTTTGACTCCGGGCTGCAACCCCAACACGTCTCTCTACTGGGACCTGGAACACCCAACCACCAAAGGCCACTCTCTCGTTGCGAATCTCGCCTTCGTCGATGTTTCCTCGGTTCCCGAACCTTCCACGTTCGTTCTTCTCGGCACCAGCGTTATAGGTCTGGCAGGCGTTCTGCGGCGCAGAATCGCGCAGCCACCGGCCAGGCGCTAAACCGTCTCGCTCCGGCGCACATAACAGTCGCGTCCGGCGGCTTTGGCGGCGTACATCGCCGTATCGGCCGCAGCGACCAGGTCCGACGAGGTCATATCGGGATTGTTGGTCTCGGCGACACCGATGCTTACCGTTATCGGTTGCTGCGCCCACGGCACTTCGCGTATCGCCCTCAAAAGCCGCCGTGCGAGGCCGGCCGCGTCGCCCTCGGAGGCGTTGGGCATCAGTACGACCAGCTCTTCGCCGCCGTAACGCGCAGCGACTTCGTGTCCGCGGACAAGCCGCCGCAACAGCGCCCCCATCTGGCGCAGCACCTCGTCGCCGTCCTGGTGGCCGAAGGTGTCGTTGCGCTGCTTGAAATGGTCGATATCGAGCATCAGCAGCGCGAGCTTCCGTCCGCGGCGCACGGCGGTCATTTCCGCTGCCAGCCGCTCGTCGAACACGCGGCGATTACCCAACCCGGTCAGCGCATCGGTCACCGACAGTTCCTGCAGCCGAACGTTGGCGGCCTGCAACTCAGCCTGTGTTCTATGCAGCGCAATTTCCTTGGCCCGCGCCTCGGTGACATCGACCGCAATAACTCCGAGGAGCGTCGCTCCGCGCGAGTCGACGCACGGAAACTTGTACGACCGCCAATGCGCGACGACCCCTTTGTCGTCCGGCACGTCCTCGTCCATGACCTGTAGCGTTCCCGCCATCAGGACGCCGATATCGTGCTGGCGAACGATCTGGGCCTGCTCCGCGGGGAAGAGGTCGGAATCGGTCTTGCCCAGCCACGCCGTGCGCGAGACGCCGAAGCGCTCCGCAAACCGCTGGTTGTAGAAGACCAGACGACCGTCCATGTCCTTCATGAAACTGAGGAACGGGCTGTTGTCCATGAACATGCGGAAACGCTCTTCGCTGAGGCGCAGTTCGTTTCGCGAGCGTTCCACTTCGACCAGGGCAGCCTGTAGCTGGCGCCGCTGCTGCCGCAGCTCCATACGCGCATTCACCTGTCGCGCAAGCATGGTCAGCATGTCCACCTGGAGCTGAGTAAGCTGCCGAGGCTTGCTGTCGATGACGCACAGCGTCCCCAGCGCAAAGCCATCGGGACTCGATATCGGAACGCCGCCGTAGAAGCGGATGTGCGGCTCGCCGGTGACCAGCGGATTGTCGGCGAAGCGCGGATCCACGGTCGCATCCGCGACGACGAACATGTCCGGCTGCCGGATGGCGTGGGAGCAGAAGGCGATGTCGCGCGGCGTCTCCGTGGCGTCCATGCCGATAGCGGCCTTGAACCACTGGCGGCGCTCGTCGAGCAGCGTGACGAGGCTGATCGGGGTGCCGCAGATTGCAGCGGCCAGTTTGATCAACTCATCGAACTCCGGTTCCGGTTCGGTATCCAGGAGTTCCAAGCGTTTCAATGCTTCAAGGCGTTGCTTTTCGTTGTCAGGCTTCGCGGCGATCATAGGTCCCATTTTCTTAGGACGCATTTAGTGGCGTATGTTGTCCAGCATACTCTCGCCAGCCCGGTGGTCCGTTCCGGGACTGCTGAATGTAAGTTACTTCACT
>DASRLB010000438.1:0-6332 GCA_035648695.1 Acidobacteriaceae bacterium
CCTTGAGGCCGAGACGCCAGGACTCGGTGTAGGCGTCGGCGATGTCCTGAACGGAGCAGTCGTTGGGGAGGTTGACAGTCTTGCTGATGGCTCCAGACAAGAACGGCTGTGCCGCCGCCATCATCTTGACGTGGCCTGTCCAGGAGATGGTGCGCGTGCCCTTGGCGGGCTTGAAGGAGCAGTCGAATACGGCGAGGTGCTCGGGCCTGAGGCTGGGGGCGCCTTCGATAGTGCCGGTGGCGTCGATGTAGTTGACGATGGCTTCGACTTCGGACTCCTTGTAGCCGAGCTTGAAGAGCGCGCCGGGGACGGTGTTGTTGACGATCTTGATCATGCCGCCGCCGACCAGCTTCTTGTACTTGACGAGGGCGAGGTCGGGCTCGATGCCGGTGGTGTCGCAATCCATCATGAAGCCGATGGTGCCGGTGGGGGCGAGGACCGTGACCTGGGAGTTGCGGTAGCCGTCCTGCTCCCCGAGGGCGAGGGCAATGTCCCAGGCGTTCTGGCTGGCGGCTTTGAGCTCGGCTAGCTGCGGTGCGACAAAGGGCTCGGCGGAGTTGGTGAGCGCGCGGTCGATGTTGTTGACTTCCGCGCGGTGCATGCGGATGACGTCAAGGAAGGGCTCGCGGTTGACGTAGAAGCCGGGGCAGGCGCCTCCCTGAACGCCCGTTTGCTGTGTCAGGGGGGTTGCCGCGCCGAGGGGTGGGCAGTCGGCGGCGATGCGCGCGGACTGGGCGTAGGCGTCGCCGCAGAGGATGCTGGTGAGCGTGGCAGCGTAGGCGCGGCCGGCGTCAGAGTCGTAGGGGAGGCCGCGGTCCATCAGCAGCGCGCCGAGGTTGGCGTAGCCGAGGCCGAGCGGGCGGTAGTCGTGGGAGTTCTTTGCGATCTGCTCGGTGGGGTAGCCGGCCGCGTCGACGATGATTTCCATCGCCGTGGTGAGGATGCCGATGGCGTGGCGGTAGGCGAGGATGTCGAACTGGCCGCCGGGGGTGAGGAACTTCAGGAGGTTGAAGGACGCGAGGTTGCAGGCGGAGTCGTCGAGGAACATGTACTCCGAGCAGGGGTTGCTGGCGTTGATGCGGGCGGTGTTCTTGCTGGTGTGCCAGCGGTTGATGGTGGAGTCGTACTGCATGCCGGGGTCGCCGCACTGCCATGTGGCTTCGGCGATCTGGTGCATGATGTCTCGGGCACGGGTCTCCTTGACCGGCTGGTGGTCGCGAACGGTGCGGAGGGTGAAGTGTTCGTCGTCGAGGACGGCCTGCATGAACTCGTCGGTGACGCGAACGGAGTTGTTGGCGTTCTGGAAGAAAATGCTGCTATAGGCTTCCGAGTCGGGGCCGGAGCCGTCGTAGCCCGCCTGCATCAGGTGCCAGGCCTTGGCTTCTTCCTTCACCTTGCACTGAATGAAGTCTTCGATGTCGGGGTGGTCGACATTGAGGATGACCATTTTTGCGGCGCGGCGGGTCTTGCCGCCGGACTTGATGACGCCGGCGAAGGCGTCGAAGCCGCGCATGAAGCTGAGGGGCCCGCTGGCGGTGCCGCCGCCGGAGAGGGTTTCCATGCTGCCGCGGATGGCGGAGAGGTTGCTGCCGGCTCCCGAGCCCCACTTGAACAACATGCCTTCGGTCTTGGCGAGGGTCAGGATCGAGTCGAGCGAGTCGTCGACGGAGTTGATGAAGCACGCCGAGCACTGGGGGCGTGTGTAGCCCGTGCGGGAGAAGGCGACGCGGCCGAGGGTGGCGTCCCAGTGCCAGTTCTGGGCGTCGGAGTTGGGCTCGAAGCGGTCGCAGCCCACGTTGAACCAGACGGGCGAGTTGAACGCCGCCTTCTGGTGCAGGAGGATGTGGGCGAGCTCGGCGAAAAAGGTTTCGGCGTCGCCCTGCGTGGCGAAGTAGCCATCGCGGATGCCCCAGTCGCGGATGCTTTCGGCGACGCGGGAGATGAGGGCGCGGACGCCGGTCTCGCGCTCGGGCGTGCCGATCTGGCCGTGGAGGTATTTGCTGGCCACGATGTTGGTGGCGGTGAGGGACCAGTCGGCGGGGACCTCGACGTTGCGCTGCTCGAAGATGAGCTTGCCCTTCCAGTCCTGGATGATAGCGTCGCGGAACTCCCATGTGACCTCGTCGAAAGGGGAGATGCCGGGGCGGGTGAAATGTCGCTCGAACTGGAGACCGGGGGCGGTTGCATGCGCGGAAAAAGTCGGCGCGGAGGTGGAGGCAGCAGAGGGGACGGTTGTGACGGGGGCGGTGGACTCGGCCATGGGGAAAATCTCCTGGAAAAACGTCTGTCTGGGGAGCTGGGAAAGCTCCTCTGCGGTGCAAGGTCGATGTCGGCCTTAAGGGGGACCAGACCGTGAACAAACTTGCGAAGTGGCGGCCCCGGCAGAAGGCCATGCGACTCGCAATCCACGAGTAAGGTGCAGATGCGACGGTAACGCCGCATCTGGTGCTAGTCAAGTATAAAACAACAACATATTGTGGTGACTACGTTGATACTCCCAGGATGGGCACTTGCGGGGGGTGGGGTTCGGGTTTTCGGGGGTTTTTGTGTGGAAAGCTTTGGGGAGGTGCGTGGATTGCGGGTTTGCTTGCGTTCACGGAACTGTAACCGGAGCGTCGTTGGGCCGTAACATTACGAGGGTAGGCCGTGGGAGGGGACGGCGCAAGGCGTAAGAGTGGTGCAATTGAGGGTTCGGTGGGGTGGAAATGTGGAGAAGCGGACCACGGTTCGAGTTCTACGGGAAAGGGTTGGAATGCACATCCGAAGGTGCCAAGCCAGCGAGTAGCTGCCGGGAGAGCGCTTTGCCCTTCCAGTACTGAATGTGCGCATAGAGGGGAATCCAAGCAGACGGGTCGGTCTTGCTGCGGATAGGGTTGCGGTTCGGAAGGAGTTGCCTGGAGGTGGTGGGGGTATCGTAGTACTCAAGTGCGCCGCTGACGATATCGGCGTGCGAGAAGAGGTTTACCCAGAGGAAGGGGCGAAGGTTGTAATCGAGAACGAGGGCCTGCATCAGACCGGCCATGGCTTCGCGATAGTGGTGGTCTTTGCTCGTCTGGTTGCGGAAGAGGAAGGCAGTCTTATCGAGGGGCGAACCGAAGGTGATGAAGCGGTGGATGCGGCCGACGACGTTGTGTTGGCCGCTGCATCCTTGGGTGTCCCAGACGATGAGCGCGTTGATGAGGTCGTAGGTAACGACTGAGCCAAGGGAGTGTCCGACGAAGATAACCCCATCGTAGAGTGGCGCGCCGGTCACGGGGTCTGCGGCCTGGAATATCTGTTGACCAACCGTGACGACCTTCTTCTGAATGGCGTTGCGGATTTCCTCGAAGGCGCTGACCTTGTAGGACGAGACGTAGATGGCGACGTCGCCAAGATACTCGATGACGAAGAGGTTGAGAAAGTAACGATAGATGAACGCGATGACGACCAGGAGCGCAGTGCGGATCAAGCCGCGCCAATGCGTGAGGAATATTATTTCGAGGTAGGCCGGGAGTTGTAACAAGGGCTGTTTCGCGAGGTTCTTGAGCGAGGCGTAAAAATGCGTGAGTTCTACGCCGCAAAGGAAGGCCAGCAACAGACCTGCGGCCAGGACGAGCAGCACTGCAACGAGTATGAAAAGGGTGTGTTTCTTGGGAGGCAGGTCATACATGCGACCGAATATCCAGCGATCGAACTTGCGCGTGATGGTGGTGACGATGCCCGACCAGGCACCCGAGAAGAGGAAGCTGAGCGCTTGGACGTATGTGATTTTCCCTTCGGTAAGAGGTGCCCAGTAGCCTTCATAGATGTGGACGTGGGTTTCAGGTTCGCCGTTTTGGGCTGCATAGATAAGCTCCATGCGGGACACGAGTTCGCTGTCGGGCGCCGTGGAGAGGCGAACGCGGTTCGCCTGCGGTTTGCTTTGAGGCGGGCGTCCACGGACGAAGGCTTCGGCGATGCTGGCCGCGGTTTCGAACGGAACCTGCTGGCCCATGCCGTGCGTGACCATGCAGGCAATGGTGCGTCGACCCGTGGAACGCGACGCCGTAAGGGGAACGCCGACGGAGCCGGCCCCTGGAGCGGGAAGTTGACTGGTCGCGCCATAGACCAGGCTGGAGATGAAGCCGACAGCACCGACCGTGGGCGGAGTGGTTTCAGGTTCTTGCGATGCTTTGGGATCGTCTTTGCGGGACATTAGCTTCTCCTGGAACAGGTGGGGGATGTCAGGAAGCTTCGGGCCGATGGTGCGTTGGCTGGGGTACGAGTTCGTTATGTCGTTTGCGGATGAATTGATCCAGCGTCTCGTAGGGCTCCTGCTGGCCGATTCCGTGGATGACGAGGAAATTGATGCGTTCCGACGGGTTACTCTGTTGTGGCATTGGACGCTCCTTTTAGGCTGGATTTATAAGATCCTCACTTGCCTCCGAAGAACGTTTTGAAGCCGATGGGCACTGAAATGCCTACAAAGAACCCGGAGTGGTGTTCAGTCACAAGAGCTGATCCGGCGTAGATTTGCGCTCCCGCTGTACAAACCGGCGGGGCTCCCGCCGCCGCGGTGTTGGTTAGCAATTGCGTAGGAAAGCCGTCATAGTTGTTTCTGCCATTCGTTGCGGTGAGTTGAGCCACCGAAAACTGCGCGTAGCAGGGGTTTGCGCTTTGAGTCTTGAGCGTGTTGATGGCTGCTGCCTGGAAGCCCTCTGAGGGTTCGCTGTACGGCGTATACGAGAGACCGAGCAGGATATCGAGCTTTTTGTGTACAGCGTGAGATATTCCATAGGTGAAGCCGCTAAAGGTCTGGCTGGCGTCGGGGCTGAACTTCAGGCTGATGAATGCCTTAAACGGATAGCAGTAAGCCGCGTGTGAGTCCGAGTCGCCCGCTGCAAAGTCGTTTACGGTGCAATTCATCCGCGTGTACAGGCTTCCACCCTTGCCAAATTTAATGCCCCAAAGCGTGTGCCACGGCAGCTTGTAAGCGAGTCCAACCAAATATTGAGGCGTGCTGTTGCCCAGGTGCGTTTTCTGCAAGACGTTTTGCACCTCTTCGTAATCGGCGAGGTCATGGTTATAAAGAGCGGCACCCGCTCCGATGCTCGCATAGCAACTCGAGCACCCGGCCACACTCGTATCAACGGCAAGATCGAGCGTCCCTTTGGCACCGTTGCCTGAGACGATAACAGTCTGCTTGCCAGGCGTAATGAAGGTAATGACCGCGACACCCGTCCCTTGCGCCAGGGTAACCTTGTCCGTTTTCAAGGTTGCTGCACTGTCGCTGGTCTGAACAAGCACATCTCCGTTGAAATCGTCCAGGGTTTTGCCGTTGGAATCCGTAGCAGTAATGACCAGATTGATCTGGGCGCCTACAGAGGCCTGGGAACCTTCGGACAGGGAGAAACCGTACGTCGAAGGCACTGCTACAGTTACCGCAGGACCGGCGGTCACAATGTCGGTAGCCGTCGTAGTCGTGGTTGGGGCGGCGATCGTACCGCCCGTCGTAGTGAAGATGGCGCATACGAGTTCGCCTGCTGTGAGTTTGTCTTTCAGCAACGCGATGGTCTGGTCGGCTCGCACGATCACTGGGGCTGATGGCGCTAACAGGGTGGTCGCACCCGTCGCCGTGGCAGCACACTGGGCACCCGTAGGCAGTGAGAAGATAGCGAAAGTGGAACCGTTCGCCACAGGTCCCCGGTTCAGGGTGAGGGTATTTTGGCCGGCGCCTGGCACGGGACTGATCGAGGCGGCTGTGGGAGCGACGGTAACCTCCGTAGGCGAATTTATTTGCTGATTGTCGCTTCTTGTGACCAGCGCACAGAGAATCTCATTCGCGGTGAAGGTCTCACCAACCTGTAGGAGAGTCGTGCCGGTGGGCTCGATTGTGTTGGCCAGCCCAGCTATTAACGGAACAGCGGTGGCGGCAGCACCGCATTTGCCTTGCACGGCAGTCTTGAAGATCGCAATCGTCGAACCCGCCGGTGCATCCCCTGTGGTAACTGTAATTCGGTTGCTGCCAGCGACGGGCACAGGGTTGATTGCGATCTGAGCTCGGGCGAAGCTATATAAGAGAAAGAAGCATACTGCGGCAAGAAAACGAACGTGATAGCGCACGGGGCACACTCCAGATGATGAATTTCTCAGCAAGGAACAACATCGGGGGCCCGGGCTTACTTTTGTGAAACTGGGAAGTTGGAGAAGCGTAACAGAGTTGCAAAAATAAGCAAGTGTTTTTTCCCAAATCGGGATTTATTTTGTTGACTGTCTGCGAGTCGACCGTCGCGGGATTGTAGCGGCGGGGTAATTCGGTTCCGATGCAAACCTGCTGTTATTTGTGTAAGCGAGGATTTTGCGCGGGAAGGGAC
>DASRLB010000439.1:0-14408 GCA_035648695.1 Acidobacteriaceae bacterium
GTCGTTACCTCCGATGGCGCGATGATCGAGAAGCCGCTGCCGGGCGCGGGGCAGGCCAATCCCTTCTGTGCGGTTTCGGAGACGAGGCCGGCGGACAAGACCGAGAATTCCCACTCGCTGGGGGTGCGGATCACCTTTGGCGCGCTGAAACTCGTAGACCTCGGCGACCTGACGTGGGACAAGGAGATGCAGCTGATGTGCCCGGTGAACCGGCTGGGGACGGTGGATGTTCTGATCGTCTCGCACCATGGTTGGTACCAGAGCTCGAGTCCGGCGTATGTTCATGCGCTGCATCCGCGCGTGGCCATTATGGACAATGGCGAGACCAAGGGCGGATCGACGCCGACGTTGATTACGGTTGCGACCTCTCCCGGACTGGAGACGGCGTGGCAGTTGCACTATTCGGTTGAAGGCGGCGCGCAACACAATACCGCGGCGGCGTATATCGCCAATGTGCAGGGTGTCGATGGCGGGCATTACCTGGAGCTGACGGGCAGCAAGGACGGCAGCTTCGATGTGCTGAACTCGCGGACCGGGGCGACGAAACACTATGCGGCTAAACATTAGCGGGCAGTGAGATCGGCTCGATGCGGCCCATGAGGAAGATGTAGCCGCCGATGCCGATTGCGAGATAAATGGCCGCGACGACGAAGACCCAGGCGTAGGACTGATGGTTCGCCGCGACCATGTAGCCCGTTGCGATCTGCGCGGCGATGCCGGAAACCTGGCAGGAGAAGTTGACAATTCCTCCCACCGAACCGACGCTGCTGCGCGGGACGATGAGCGCCGGGATCGACCAGCCGATCGGCGCGGCGGCGGCCAGTCCGCCGATGGAGATGCTGATCCAGATGAGGGCTCGCGTGGCTGTATGAGCGTTGGCTGCGCCGAGGATGCCGAGGCCGCATGCCGTGCCTCCGATGAGGATGACCTGGCGGACGCGGTTGGCGTTCCAGCCGCGCTGGATAAGGGTGTCCGCGAGCCAGCCGCCGATGAAGAAGTCGGTTGCCGTGGCGAAGAGCCACGGAACTCCCGTGTAGAGGAAGGAGTGCAGCAGATCGATGTGCAGGGCGCTGGCGAAGTAGCTCGGGAGCCATGTGAGCAGGAGATAGAAGACGTAGTTGTACGAACCGAAGCCGAGTGCGAGGCCCAGGACTTTGCGCTGGGAGAGAAGCTGCGTGAGCGAGGCAGGCTTCTCGTTGGCCGCGATTGGCATTGGAGCGTCTTCGCAGATGTAGTTGCGTTCGAGGGTGGTGAGCTTCGGGTCGTCTTCGGGGTTGCGGTAGATCTTCCAGAAGAGCAGCAGGTACACCAGGCTGATGACTCCGGTGAGAGCGAAGCTCCAACGCCAGCCGACCCACAGCAGGAAGAGGCCGATGACCGGAACGCCGATGCCCGAGGCGAGTTTGGCTGCCGCGTCGCAGATGGCGGTGGCGAGGCTGCGCTCGTGGCGCGGGAACCAGTAGCCGACAGCCTTTGCGTTGGAGGGGAAGGTGGACGCTTCACCTACTCCGAGGAGAAAGCGGGCGCCGAAGAATCCGCCGATGCTGGGCGTCAGCGCGGCGGCGAAGGAGGCGAGGCTCCAGACGAAGATGCTGATGCGTCCGACGCGGCGAACGCCGAACTTGTCCAGGATGACTCCGATGGGGAGCTGGCAGAGCGCGTAGGTCCAGTTGTACGCGCTGGCCAGGTAGCCGAAGGTGACTGCGGAGATCCCGAAGCTGGTGACGAGCGCGGCGTGCGAGACGGAGAGGTTGACGCGGTCGAAGTAGTTGACCAGCACGCCGAAGCCGAGCAGCCACGCGATTCGCCAGCGGCGGCGCGGGATTGGCGGAGCGGTGATGGATTGCTGGTTGGGCATCTTCGGGTGCGATTCGGTGTCCTCCAATCATGTCACGGGCTGTAGGATAGGCGTATCGCGATGGATTTTCAGCAACTGAAGACGTTCCTGGAAGTTTGGCGGCAGAAGAGTTTTTCGCGCGCCGCGGAGAAGCTGCGGATCACGCAGCCGGCGGTTTCGGCGCAGATACGGTCGCTGGAAAAGGAAATCGGCGAGCGGCTCTTCGACCGCAAGGGCGGCAAGGTGACGTTTACCGCAGCGGGCCGCGTGTTCGAGCCGTTCGCGGAACATGCGCTGGGAACGCAGCGGCACATGCTGCTGATGGTCGCCGAGCAGCGGCATTCCGCGCGCGGAGAAATTGCCATCAGCGCGCAGGAATCGACCAGCCTCTACGTGCTTCCGGAAGTGTTTGCGAATTTCAAGAGACACTACCCGAGGGTCGGGCTGAAGATCGTGCGCGCGGAACGCTCGCGGACGCTGGAAGCGCTGCTGAACCGCGAGGTGGACTTCGGGGTTGTGTCGCTGCCGGTGAAGGACCCCAGGTTTGTCGTCGAGACGCTGCATCGCGACGAGGTTGTGCTGGCCACGCCGAAGGGCCATCCACTGACGGCGATGCCGAAGGTCGAACCGGCGGACATTGTGAAGCATTCCTTTCTGTTGCCGAAGCAGGGAAGGCAACGGGACCTGCTGCTGAACTTCTTTCGGATGCACGACATCTATCCGAAGAAAGTGATGGAGGTGGAGAGCGGCGAGTTGATGAAGCGCTTCGTCATCGCCGGGTTGGGCATCGGCTTTCTGCCGGGGGTCAATATTGCCGAGGAGCGGGCGTCGGGGGCGGTGGGGGTAGTGCCACTGGAATCCGTCCGGTTCGCAAGAGACCTGGGGTTGCTGTATCTAAAGGGAAAGCCGAAGACGCGCGCCATCAGCGGGTTTCTGGAGATTGCACTCAAGGGACAGCGTTCGGGGTGAATTTTTTGTCCAGTTGCTGGTTCGGGTTTTGGAGAGCCCAGAGCTCAGAGGTTTTGAGCGTAGAGGTTTGCACTGCCGGATGTATTGGCGAGGGACTTGTTCAGTTTTGAGTGGTGAGTTTTGAGTGCTGAGTTGCGATGCACAGGCTTAAGCGAAAGGCCCGTCGAGAGTGCTCGACGTGCCTTTCGAGGAAGAAAAGTTAGAGTGCGATGTCGCCGCGCTCCTGGTTGCGGATGCGGATGGCGTCGTCGACTTTGGAGAGAAAAATCTTGCCATCGCCGATTTCGCCGGTCGCCGCGGTGGAGATGATGGCGGCGAGGATAGCTTCGACGCGCTCGTCGAGGACGACGAGTTCGACGCGGAGCTTGGGAATCAGGCTGACTTCGTACTCGCGGCCGCGATAGGTTTCGGTGTGGCCCTTCTGTCGCCCGTGGCCTCGTGCTTCCGAGACCGTCATGCCGTCTATGCCAAGATCGGAAAGCGCTTCTTTGACTGCGTCGAACCGATTCGGCCTGATGATCGCCTCAATCTTTGTCATATGTCCTCTCGTGCTTTCTCCGGTTAAGGTGCTGGGAGCTTCCAGTCATCGGTGGGGACTCGGAAGGAAGCGGCGTGGCAACGCTTCCTCCCGCCTATCTTAGTCTTTGAAGCCGGGAGTTCCGAGCGCGGAAATGACATATTCGGGGTAGGCGTTGATGCCGTGCTCATGGAGGTCGAGGCCGTAGAGCTCGCCTTCCTTCGAGACGCGCAGTGTGCCGGTGAGGTTGACCAGCCACATGACCAGCATCGCAACCGAGAAGGTGGCGACGGTGATGATGGCGCTGCCTATGATCTGGGCCTTGAGCAGAGTCATGCCGCCGCCGTAGAACAGTCCGGTAAGCGGAGCGCTGTTGTCGGCTGCGAGCGGTCCGGTTGCACCGTATTTGCCTACCGCGAACAGGCCCAACGAGAGGGTCCCCCAGATGCCGCAGATGCCGTGTACCGGTACCGCGCCGATGGGATCGTCGATGCGGAGGTATTCGAGCAACTCGACACCGTAGACCACGATGACTCCGGCGACACCGCCCAGCAGGATCGCACCCGTTGGGCTGACCCAGTAGCAGGGGCAGGTGATGGCGACCAGACCTGCGAGGAACCCGTTCACGGTGAAGCTGACGTCCCACTTTTTGCTCATCATGTAGGCCGTGAACATGGCGGTAAGGCCGGCGGCGCAGGCTGCGAGCGTGGTGTTGGCGGCAACGCGGCCGATGCCCTCAAAGTCCATGGCCGAAAGAGTGCTGCCGGGATTGAAGCCGTACCACCCGAACCAGAGGAGCAGGCCTCCGGAGGCGGCGATGGTGAGGTCGTGCGGCATCATTGGGCCGCCGCCGTCGCGTTTGAATTTGCGACCGAGGCGCGGTCCAAGGACGATCGAGCCGGCGAGAGCGATAAAACCTCCGATGGTATGGACGACCGTGGAACCGGCGAAATCATGAAAGCCGGTGCCCAGGGTGGGAAGCCAGCCGCCGGGGGCGCCCATGGTGGCGAGGAAGCCGTCCGGCCCCCAGGCCCAGTGGCCGATGATGGGATAGATGAAGCCCGAAACGGCCAGCGAGTAGAGCAGATCGCCGACAAAGCCGGTGCGGCCGATCATGGCGCCGGAGGTGATGGTGGAGCAGGTGTCGGCGAAAGCGAACTGGAAGATCCAGAAAGCGAGGAACGCGACGCCGGTCGTCTCGTAGGTCCCGGGCGCGTCCTTGAGGAAGAACCAGTGATAGCCGATGAAGCCGTTGCCGTGGCTGAACATGAACGCGAAGCCGATGGCATAGAAGAGCAGGCCGCAGAGACAGGTATCGACAATGCACTCCATCAGCACGTTGACGGTCTCACGGGAGCGGCAGAAACCTGCTTCCAGCATAGTGAAGCCGACCTGCATGGCGAAAACCAGGAAGGCGGCGACGAGGGTCCAGGTGGTGTTGATGGCGCTCACCATGTTGGCCGCGGGAATTGGTGCGTCGGCCGCATGCGCGGAGGTAAGGAATGTTTCGGTGATGAATGCCGCGATGAGCAGCACACCCAATACGCCGACAACCTTTCCGCCGAGCAGGGTGAGGCCGTAACGGCGCCACTCAGCGTCTTTGAACCGGCTGCCGAGCCGGCTGAGCTTCTGCGAGAACGATAGCGTCGATGCATCCACTGTTCGTGCCATTCAGGGGAACTCCTTCTTTGGACAATGTTGTGCGTCGCTGGTGCGACGGGAGACGAGCCGCGTGCCGAAAACGAATACACCGCGGCGGAGCGCCATGGACGTTCGGCATGTCAGGTTGCCCGGTTGCAGTTGCGGTGTCTGTACCGTATACAACGAGACGGCTGACATCAAGCACCGAGTGCGTGTAGTAAAGATGTTTATGGGGCGTATTACTTGTTGTTGTATGGCTGATGATCGACCTACATCCGGCCAAAAGCCTGGCGAAGCCCCTTCTACAGGCAAAGGAAAACGCTAAGAGCGCCAAGAACGCAATGAATACGCCACGGATCCCTTTGCGAAAACTTCGCGTCCTTTGCGCTCTCCGCGTTTTCCTTCAGTTTGCGTGGCTACGACCTTCTTCGGGAACTGAGAGTGGTTGCGGTATCGGAGGCGAGGTAGCGAAGGCTTCGTTCAACAGCAGGGCGGGCTAAACTGGTGGTGGAACTTCGATCGTTCCTTCGTGGGACGCTGCGGCTACTGCGATCCCGCCAACCCGCATCAAAGCCCACAAGCGCCGAGTGCAAGAAATTCAACTGGAGTCAACGCAATGGAGTTCCACATCAATCGCTCGATACGAGAGCGACTCGACCTCGACGATGTTTTATTCAGCTATACGGGGAATGTGGTGTTCGCCAATGTGGCCGCGAGCCGGCGGCTGGCTGCGCAGTTGAACGAAGACCGTGGCGGCGAGCGTGTCGTGAACGCGGGCGCGCTGTTTGCCATGGGGCTGATCGATGAGTTGAGCCACGCAATGATCGCGCGCTATCGCAAGGAGATCGATCCCGCCGTGCTGACGCAGGCGCTGCAATGGTTTGCGGGCAAGGTGGGACCGCGGGGCGTTCAGGATTTGCTGCTGGCATTTACGAAGCAGTTTCCGAACAGCGAGATATTTCGCGGAGAAGCGACTGCGGCGAAATGGCTGGCGGGGAGCACCGAGGATTTGCCCAACGGCGAGGCGGCGTTGGAAGAGCTGATGCTGCTGTGCGTTGCGAACCTGAATCCGGCGTTTGGGGATTTCAGGGAGCTGTTCGCGGACGACAAGCTGAAGCAGCAAAAGAGTTATGCGAAGGTGACGGCGAGTCTGCCGGAGTATTTTCAGGAGCGTCCGGCGGCGTCGCCGGAAGGCAAGACTCTGTTCGAGCTATTGCGCGCGCCGGCGCTGGCTTCTCCGGATTCGATCACCGGGCAACTGGATTACATTCGCGAACATTGGGCGGACTATCTGGGCGACGATTTGAAGCAGGTGCTGCTGGCCATCGACGTGGTCCGCGAAGAGGATGTGGCGATCTGGATGCGGTTCCATCCGGCGCCGGGCGGGCGCGGCGCGGGCGATCCGAAGTGGGAGGCGCACGGCTTTGAGGGCGATGAGTATGTCGGCCTCGATGACGACTATGTCATCGGCCCGGACGGCGTGCGGAGACCGCGCATGTATGCCGCGGACCATCGTGCGCCGCTGAACGAGTATGAGCGGTTCAGCGCCGACTATGCGTGGATGCCGACCGTCGTCATGATGGCGAAGAGTACGTATGTGTGGCTGGAGCAGCTTTCGCAGAAGTATCTGCGGCACATTCATCGGCTCGACCAGATTCCCGATGAGGAACTGGAGTTGCTGTCGAAGCGCGGGATGACAGCGCTGTGGCTGATCGGGTTGTGGGAGCGGAGTGTGGCGTCGCAGACGATCAAACGGCTGCGCGGCAATCCCGACGCGGTGGCGTCGGCGTACTCGCTGAAGGAGTACGAAATCGCCGCGGACCTGGGTGGAAATGCGGCGTATCAGTCGCTCCGCGACCGCGCCGCGCGGCATGGCATTCGGCTGGCCAGCGACATGGTGCCGAACCACATGGGCATCGATTCCAACTGGGTGATCGAGCATCCGGAGTGGTTCATTTCGCGCGGCGAAAGTCCGTTCCCATCGTACCGGTTCGATGGTCCGGACCTGGCCAACGACAGCCGCGTCGAGATCAAGATCGAGGACCACTACTACGACCAGACCGATGCGGCAGTGGCGTTCCGGCTGCGCAGTCATCGCGACGGCAGCACGCGCTACGTTTACCACGGCAACGATGGGACGAGCTTTGCGTGGAACGATACGGCGCAGCTCGACTACTCGAAGGCGGCGGTGCGCGAGCATGTGATGCAGGTCATCCTGCATGTGGCGCGGCTGTTTCCGATCATCCGTTTCGACGCCGCGATGGTGCTGGCCAAGCGGCACGTGCAGAGCTTGTGGTTCCCGCTGCCGGGGGTGGGCGGATCGATTCCTTCGCGCGCGGAAAATGCGATGTCGCAGGAGGAGTTCGACGCTCTGATGCCGCATGAGTTCTGGCGCGAGGTGGTCGATCGCGTGGCGGCGGAAGTGCCGGGGACGTTGCTGCTGGCGGAGGCGTTCTGGCTGCTGGAGAGCTATTTCGTGCGCACGCTGGGGATGCATCGCGTCTACAATAGCGCGTTCATGAACATGCTGCGCGACGAGGAGAATGCGAAATACAGGTCGTACCTGAAGAAGACGGTGGAGTTCGATCCCGATATTTTGAAGCGGTACGTCAACTTCATGAGCAATCCCGATGAGCGGACGGCGGCGGACCAGTTCGGCGATGGCGACAAGTATTTCGGCACCTGCACGCTGCTTGCAACGCTGCCCGGGTTGCCCATGTTCGCGCATGGCCAGATCGAGGGCTTCACCGAGCGCTACGGCATGGACTTCAAGCGCGCGCGTTTGCAGGAGACGCCGAATCAGGGGATGATCGATCGCTATCAGCGCGAGATTACGCCGCTGCTGAAGAACCGTTACCTTTTTGCGGAGAGCGTGCATTTCGTGCTGTACGACTTCTGGAATGAGCATGGCGCGGTGGACGAAAATGTGTTCGCGTACTCCAATCGCTCGGGGGATGAGCGGGCTGTCATTCTCTACAACAACGTGTACCAGAGCACGCGCGGGACGATCCACACTTCAGCCGCGTCGATAGACAAGGGCAGCGGCGAGCTTCGTCAACGGAGCCTGGCCGATGCGCTTGGATTGTGGACTGACGACGGCGTCTTCATTGCGTATCGCGATCCGGTCCGGGACCTCGAATACCTGCATCGGGCGACCGATCTGAAGGACCAGGGGCTGACGTTCGACCTTCGCGGCTATCAATATCTGGTGCTGCGGCACTGGCGCGAGATGCGTTCGACGGAGTCTCATCCTTGGGACCGGCTGCATGACGCGCTGCGCGGCGAGGGCGTATACAGCCTCGACGAAGCGCTGGCGAAGCTGCGGTTTCGGGCGGTGCATCAGGCGTTGCGAAACGTCTTATCGGCGGGCAATCTGGCGGCGCTGGCCGAGACGGGAAGGGAACTCGCAGTTCCGATCTTGCCGGTGTTGGCTGACGAGACCGCTGCGCCGCCTATCGAAGGCGCGCCTGCGGCCGTTGACATCGTGAAAGCTGAAGTGCCGGAGAGTGCGCAACTGAAGGCCATCTTCGAGGCCGCGAGTGCCTTCTACAACGAAGCGTTGAAGGTGCTGCGGGCGGGCGATCGGAAGAGTGGCGTGCCGGAAGCGAATTCGGTATCGACCGGCAAACTGTTTTCCGCGGCGGACGAGTATCCTGCGCGGCTCCAGAAACTTGTGCGCGCCGCTGCCGGTCTTCCGCTCCTGGAGCAGAGTTTTTCCACGGACTGGCCGTTGCGCGTCTGCGGCATCTTGCCGTGCTCCGGGGAAAGCGTACGACCGGAGACGGTCTGGGCGCCGGTGCTGGCGTGGGCCGTGCTGGCGAGTTTCCCCGACAACCATGGGCCGACCGCGGCGTTTGACGAACTGGATTTGCGGTCGTGTCTGGCGGAGATTTTCTCGGCCCTGGGACTGCACGGAGAAGATGCATGGCGTGGCGCTGCTCGCGTGCGCGTACTGCTGGCGAATTCGCGCGAACCGGCGGCGGATGTCGTGGTCAAAGAGTCTTTCTGGGCAGACCCGGATGTTCGATGGCTCGCGGGTATCAGCGAGGCGTTCGATGGGGTCTACTTCAACAAGGAAAAGTTCGAAGAGCTTTACACATGGCTTCAGCTTCCCGCATTGCTTGCCCTGGCGGCCGGCAAACCTGAGAAGAAGACCGCCCTCGCTGCCGTAGAAAAGTCGATGGCCAGGGTTCGCGATACGGCGACGAAGGCCGGATACAGAGTCCGCGAGTTTCGCACGCCGACGGACGACGTAAAGGCGCGGCCGGTGCCGCGCAAGGCAAAACCTGTCTCTCCGAAAACGAAACCCATGGCGAAGAAAGCTGTAGCGAAGAAGAAGCCCGCCGCGAAAAAGAAGCCGGAAGTTCGCGACAAATAATAAGGGCGGCGGTTTCGCTTAACTGGCAAGAGGCGCTGCGGGGAGCGCCTCTTGCCGTGTGGTTGAGCGGCGGTGTTACATGCCGTTCTGGTTGTTGTCAGGGTGAACGATGCGGTAGCTGGCGTTGCCCTTGGACCAGACCAGCAGCAGCAGGTCCTTGTCCGTGGGGTTGGCGTGGACCTGGCTGACGAACTGGTCCGCCGACGTGGTGGGGTGGCGGTCGACCTCAAGGATCACATCGCCAGGGGCCAATCCCGCATCTTCCGCGGGGCTGGCCGGACGGACCGTCTGAACGGCGACGCCGTGCACACTTTCGGGGAGCTGCAACTGCTGGCGCACGTCGGGCGTCAGGTTGCTGACCGCAAGGCCGAGCTTCCCGCTTTGCGGACTGCCGTCCCCGCCGTCGTCGCTCGCCGACTCGGTGTTGGAGTGGAACTGTCCGACCGTGAGGTTCAGCGTGTGGGGCGTGCCGTCGCGCAAAACGCCAAGCGTGATTGTGGTGCCCGGAGTGTCTTCACTGACAGCAACCTGGAGAGCGCTGCCGTTGAGGATATTCTGGCCGTTGAGTTTCGTGATGACATCGCCGGCGCGGAGATCGCCCCGGCTTGCGGGTGAATCCGGAGTGACCTGCGAAACGATCGCGCCGGTCGCATCCTGCAGCTTGAAGAAGCTGGCGTTGGCCGGCGTGACGTCGTTCATGCTGATGCCGAGGTAACCGTGCTGCACCGAGCCGTGCTTGATGATCTGCTCGGCGACCGCGCGGACGATCTGTGAGGGGATCGCGAAACCGGCGCCGGCGAACGATCCGCTGTTGGAGATGATGAAAGTATTGATGCCGATGAGTTCTCCATGGGCATTGACCAGCGCGCCGCCGGAGTTGCCGGGGTTGATGGCCGCGTCGGTCTGGATGTAGCCGCCCGGTTTACGTGCGTCGTCGGAGTAGGGGTTGGGGCGGTCGACCGCGCTCACGATGCCGCGCGTCACCGAGAACTGGAAGTAACCGAACGGGCTGCCGAATGCCAGCACCGTTTGGCCGGGGCGCAGCTTGGTCGAATCGCCCCAGGGAATGCTGGGCAGGTCCGTCGCATTCACCTTGATGACAGCGAGATCGGTCAACTTGTCGCGGCCGATCAGCTTCGCATTCATGATGCGACGGTCGTTGAGCGTGACCTTGATGTTCATCGCGCCGTCGATGACGTGGTTGTTGGTAACGATGTAGCCGTCCGGCGAGATGATGATGCCGCTGCCGATGCCGTGCTCGATTTGCGGCTGCTGGGGCTGTTGCTGTCCTCCGAAGAACTGGGCGAAGCCCGGGGGCAAGCCCTGCAACTGCGATTGCTGGTCGCCAGCTTCGGCTTCGTTTCCGCGCGACGTTACGGCGACGTTGACGACCGCCGGGGTCACGCGCGAAGCGACCGCTTCGACCGCCTGGTCCAGCGAAACGAGCGACGAGACGCTCTGGTCGTCGAGCGGGCCGGAAGCGATTCCGGCGGCGTGGACCCTGTCGATCTGGAGGAACAGGCCGCCCGCGATGACGAGGGCGGCGAGGGAACCGGCGGGGACGACATACTTCCGGGCCGTGGCAACTAATCTATTAGTTATTGAAGACATGGTGGGACACCTCGACGTGGTTTTGTTGGTTAGAGTTGAATAATCAGCCAGCCATTCGCGGTGGCGATGGCGGCGTACGAAGGAACTTGCTGGCGCGTTTGGATGACGGCGAAACGGGGAAGGCCGGGGGTCTCGCTGGAAACGGGTGTGGCGACGTTTTGGATCCGGTAGGTCCAGGTCGTCAGCATCCACTGCTGCGCGGCGCGTGGCCTGTTGCGATGGCGAGCGGTGCGCGCCGGGGCCGGCATGACGGCCTTGACCAGCGTCGCGTGCGGCGCGGCGGTCGCGGTCATGTTGACGTCGTGAAATGCGGTCGCTGGCGGCAGGGGCGCGTGGATTGCGGCCAGCATCTGCATCGCGGGCGTCGCGGGCGAGGCCTGAAATGACACAAGCTGGGGTGTGTGAGCGACCAGCGCGGCGCCGGCGGCAAGGCCCGAACCGATGAGGGCGACGGCCAGCGCGGCTTGCGACCGGGTGAGGCGCTTGCGGGTGGGTTCGAGGATGTGGTGGACGCGGCGGGTAAGCTCGGACTTGCGTCCCCAGGCCCCCAGAGCGAGCGGAAGCTGGCCGCCGAAGATGCGGTCTTCGGCGAGGCGGACGAGGCAGGTGGCGTAACTCCGGGGCGTCCTGGTGGCTTCTAGGACGCTGTCGTCGCAGGCCAGTTCGCGCTCCAGGCACAGGCGCCGCTCCACCCAGAACAGCACCGGGTTCAGCGGGAAGAGGACCAGCACGATCTTCTGGAGCAGGTTGATCCAGTCGTCGCGGCGCCGCAGGTGCTCGCGTTCGTGGAGCACGATCTGCTCCAGCTCCGCGACCGAGAGCCTTGGATACAAGCCGGTCGGGACCAGGATGCGAGGCGTCAGGAAGCCGATAACGCTGGGCTGTTGAACGTCGTCGGAGGTGCAGAGCAGGGCAGGACGTGACCCGTCGAGAGCGGTCAAGGGCACACTCTCGACGGGAACGGAGCGCTGGGCAATGGCGCGGAGACGGACCATGCCGCAGGCCAGTTGCGCCGCGCGGACGATGCTCATCAGCGCCCAGAGCCCGGCAATGGCGAAGCTCCAGCGCACGTCGGCGTGGAGCAGGGTTTGAGGAGCAGCGGCAGCGGACGAATGCCGCAGGAATGGAAGGAAGGGAAGCGTGACGGACGCGACCAGCACCGCGATCCAGAGGCTGAAGCGGAGCATCGCCGGGATGCGCGGGAAGAGTCGCAGGGCCAGCGCGAGGGCGAGCGTCAGAAGGCTGGCTTCGACGGTCGCGGAGATGAGCAGCGCGGCGGAAAAGCGGCAGATGTCGGGGAGATGGAGCAGCAGGGAAGGCATTACGGCTGGCCCTCCTCGCCCTCGAAGCGGCTGGCGGCGATGAGTGCCTTGAGGCGCCGCAGCTCTTCGGGGTCGATGGCGTCGTCACCGAGGAGCGAGAGCAGGAGCCGCTCGCGGGAGTTGCCGAAGAAGCGCTGCATCATGTGGCGGACCTCGGAGCGGCCCGCCTCCTGCTCCACGATGCAGGGCGTGTAGAGGAACGCGCGGCCCTCCTGGCGATGGCGGACGTAACCCTTGTTTTCAAGGATGCGGATGGTGGTGAGGACCGACGTGTAGGCCAGCGGCTCACCCTCGGGCATCGCGGCAACGAGGTCGGCTACGCCGGACTCTCCGCGCTCCCAGAGGATCTTCATCAGCCGGAGTTCGGCTTCGGTGAGCGTGTTCGACTTCTTTGGAGGCATCCGAAAATCCCCGTCCTGTGTAGTTGGACGGGGAACTAATGAATTAGTTAGCGGGATGTCTGGGATTTTGCAGGCCGCTGCTCCATCCCAACGACACAGCCATGGAACGCGATGGCCGCTTCAGGAAATGTAGTCGCGGAGCCAGGGGTCTTCGCTGTGGACGAGCTCGTGCGTGGTCCCGTCGAAGACGACGCGGCCTTCGTGGAGGACGAGGAATTTGGTGCTGTCGTCGATGCCGTTGTTGGGGATTTTTTCCATCTGGCCCGTGGATGGGTCGTAACAGTGGGTGGCGAGGGTGAAGGCGTCCTGGAGGCGGTGCGTGATGAGCAGCGATGTGGTGTGCGTGACGTCGCGCTGCTTGACGACCAGCTCGACGATGGTGGTCGAGGTGATGGGGTCGAGGCCGCCGGTGGGGGAGTCGTAGAGGATCAGGTCGGGCTTGTTGATGATGGCGCGGGCGATGGAGACGCGCCGCCTCATGCCGCCGCTCAGCTCCGAGGGGAACTTGTCGATGGCCTTTTCCAGCTCGACGAATTGCAGGACTTCGACGACGCGGTCGTGGATTTCGGCGGGCTCCACGTGCTCTTCGTTGAGGCGATAGGCGACGTTGTCCTCGACGTTCAGGGAATCGAAGAGCGCGCTTTCCTGGAAGACCATGCCGATGTGGGCGCGCATTTCGTACATCTCGGCGTCGGTCATGGCGGCGAGCGATTTGGCGAAGATCAGAATGTCGCCGGAGTCGGGCAGCATCAGGCCGTTGGCGAGCTTCATCAGCACGCTCTTGCCCACGCCGGCCGGGCCGAGGATGATGCGGGTCTCGCCGCGCATCACGCGGAAACTGATTTTCTTGAGCACGTGGTTGTCGTCGAAGCGGATGGAGACATTGCGGAACTCGACCATCGGCGTATCGCGTTCCAGCTCGACGGGGGTGCGCTTTGGGGTGGTGACCGAGTCCATGGGCTACCTGCCGAAGATGCCGATCATCAGTTGCGTGACCAGGAAGTCGCAGAGAATGATGAGGACCGAAGAGACGACGACGGCCTGGGTGGTGGCGCGGCCCACGCCCTGGGTCCCGCCCTTGGTGGTCATGCCGTAGTAGCAGCCGATGCTGGCGATGATGAAGCCGGAAAAAAGCGGCTTGACCAGTCCGCCGACCACGTCGCCCGCGATCAGCGACATGTAGGCGGTATGGAAGAACATGGAGCCATTGAGGCGGAGCAGGACGACCGAAATCAGCGCCCCGCCGGCGGTGCCGCAGGCGTCGGAGATGATGGTGAGGAAGAACAGCATGACGACCGTCGCGATGAGGCGCGGGGTGACCAGCTTGCGGATGGGGTCGGTGCCGAGGGCGCGCATGGCGTCGATCTGCTCGGAGACTTTCATGGAGCCGATTTCGCTGGCCATGCCGGAAGCGTTGCGTCCGGAGACCATGAGGCCGGTGAGCACCGGGCCCAGCTCCTTGACCATGGAGAGCGCCACCAGGCGACCGGTCATGCCGACGGCGCCAAATTCTTTCAATGATGTTGCCGCTTGCAGCGCGAGGACGCAGCCGGTGAAGAACCCGGTCAGGACGACGATGGGCAGGGAGCCGACGCCGATGGAGTCCATTTGCGTCCAGATATCGGCCCAGTAGCGCTTGCCGGAAAAAATGTCCGCGATGGCGCGGCCGGAAAGGAGGGAATACTCCTGTACGGAGGCGACCGTGCGCTTGGCGTATGCCTCTGGAGAAAGA
>DASRLB010000440.1:0-11207 GCA_035648695.1 Acidobacteriaceae bacterium
GTTGGCGTGTTGTGCGATCGAAATGATGTCGATGGGCGGCTCGCGGTACGACATTGCAAGGTTTGGCGCGGAAGTTTTTAGGCCGTCGCCGCGGCAGAGCGACCTGATGATTATCGCGGGCCGGGTGTCGCAGAAAATGGCCCCGGTGATCCGGCGGCTGTATGAGCAGATGCCGGAACCGAAATGGGTGATTTCGATGGGCGCTTGTGCCACTTCGGGCGGCGTGTTCAACAATTACGCGCTGTTGCAGGGCGTCAACCAGGTGATTCCGGTGGATGTGTACGTGCCCGGATGTCCGCCTCGCCCGGAGCAATTGCTCTATGCGATCACCTTGTTGCAGGAAAAGATACAGCATGAACGGAACAGTCTGAAGACGACATTGAATCTTGCATGATTTTTCGTTGAGGAGAGCAATCGGGTTGGCGGAAAAGTGGTTGCAGCAAGTGGTTCGGCGGGCTTAGCAGGTTACCGCGATGGTTCGATGGCTAAGATGAAGCTTGTACCGGAATGGTGCCGGTATATCGTTGCATTGATGATAGAAATCGCATTTTGTTCGGAGCTGTGTTCTTAACTACGGTACACTTTTGGTGAATTTCAAATTTGAGTGCGGGCCGACGGCAACCGGAGCTCGTGTAAGGGAAAGAACGTAATTTTTCGTGGAGGATTGTCGAATGTCTTATAAGTTTCGCAATATCGGTCGGTTACTGCTGGCTGCATGTGCGGTCAGCCTTGGAGTCGCGAGCCTGGGTGCTCAGAGCACAACCGCACCGGGCGAAGTCAATCCTTCGCGCGTTGACCTATTCATGGGGTACTCCTATTTTGGAGCCCATGGCCAGGTCAACCCGGCGAACATCCGCTACTCGTCGATCGACGAGGGCGCGATGTTGAGCGGCGCATACTACTTCAACAAATATGTGGGCGGCGAGGTCATCACGGCTTACCATCCGGACGGCCAGAACGACGGCATGTACTCGGTTTCGGCTGGCCCTATCTTCCGCGCGCCGATGCAAAACTTTACCCTGTTCGCGCACGGCCTGGTCGGCGCCGCGAACCTGGGTGGACCGAACAGTGAGGTCCTGGCGACGTTGGAGCACGAGCCGTATCGCTGGGGCGCGTCGCTGACGGTTGGCGGCGGCATGGATTACGATCTGCCGTTCTACAACCACCGCTTCGGTCTCCGCCTCTTCCAGGCCGACTATCGCTATATCCATGAGTCGTACGGCCCGGCTGTTTCGATTCCCACCTACGGCGTACTCGGCGGCCGCGCCAATCTTGGCGCCGCTGAGTTGAGCACCGGCGTCCTGGTGCATTTCGGCCACATCGCTCCTCCTCCTCCGGTAACGTATGCCTGCTCGGTGACTGCACCGACCGGCGACATTTACCCGGGCGACCAGGTGACGGTGACCGGAACAGCCGGCATGTTGAACCCGAAGCATGACGCGGCTTACTCCTGGAACTCGGACAGCGGCGCTGTTTCGAGCACCTCCAACGTCGTGACCATCGACACCAAGGCCCTCTCGGCCGGCACGTATACGGTGAAGGGCCATGTCTCGCAGGGCAAGAGGCCTTACGAGTTGGCGGATTGTTCGGCGCAGTTTACTGTCAAGGCGTTCCTGCCCCCAACCGTAGGTTGCGCGGCGAATCCTTCCACAGTCAATGTGGGCGATTCCTCGACGATCACGGCCAACGGCGTCAGCCCGCAGAACCGTCCTCTGACGTACAGCTACAGCGCGACAGCAGGTTCGATCAGCGGCAACACTTCGACGGCCACCCTCACCACCTCCGGCGTAGCCCCTGGCGTCATTACCGTCACCTGCAACGCGGTTGACGATAAGGGCCAGACTGCATCGCAGATGACGACGGTCACTGTCTCTGCTCCCACCCCGCCTCCGGTTGTCGCAGCGACGACCACCAGCCTCTGCACCGTCAACTTCGACCGCGACGAACGGCGTCCGACGCGCGTGGACAATGAAGCCAAGGCCTGCCTTGACGACATCGCCCTGAACGCGCAGCGCGACCCGAACGCCAAGCTGGCCATTGTCGGCAACGAATCGGCTGCGGAGAAGGAGCACAGGCACGGTCGGCATGAACGGCATGAAGCGATGGAGGAGAGGCGCGCCGAAGAGCGCGCGGTCAACACCAAGGCCTACCTGGTCACCGAAAAGGGTGTCGACGCCTCACGCATCTCGGTCTATACCGGCACAACCGACAGCAAGACTGCCGCGACGACGCTGATCCCGAGTGGAGCGACCCTGAGCACTGATGGTTTGACCCCTGTGGATGAGTCCACAATCAAGGTCATCCCGCGCACGGCTCCGGTTCGTGCCCGTCACCATCACCACGCTGCTGCCGCCGCTCCCGCGGCGCAGTAGTTACCCGCTGTATTCACCGCCAACGGCTGGCTGGGATTATCTCAGCCAGCCGTTGCCGCGTCCGGCATCCAACCAGCGATGGGGATGGTGCGCCGACGGCGCAGTCGCGGTACCCTTGGTAAGGACAGATTATTTTGATCGCACTGCAAATGATTTCACCGCTTCTGCGCCGCCTGGTTTGCGCCGTGGCCCTTCTTGGAATGGTCCCGCCCCTGGCGGCAGTCGACTGGTTCCCCTTGGGGCCGTACGGGGGAGACGCACGGTCCTTCGCGGCGGACCCGCACAACCCGCAACACCTGTACCTGGGCACCGCGACCGGCTGGATCTACGAGTCTGAGGACGGCGGCGCCGCGTGGAAACGGCTGTCGCTCGTCGGCAAGCGCGACGACCTGGTGATCGACCATATCCTGGTGGACCCGCTCGACGCGAAGCATCTGATCGTGGGCGCGTTCTTCGTCGACCGCGACGGTGGGGGGCTGTATGAAAGCCACGATGGCGGCGTGACCTGGTACAGCCAGGCGCAGATGCGGGGCCAGTCCGTGCGCTCGCTGGCAGGCGATGCGGGCGATTCGAAGATCATGGTCGCGGGAACGCTGCAGGGCGTCTATCGCACCGAGGATTCGGGCGCGCATTGGACGCTCATCAGCCCCGAAGGCAGCACCGAGATTCACAACGTCCAGTCGGTCGCAATCGATCCGGTGGACCCCAACGTGATTTACGCGGGCACCTGGCATCTGCCGTGGAAGACCGTGGACGGCGGAGCGCACTGGACCAACATCGGCGTCAAGCAGGGCATCATCGACGACTCCGATGTGTTTTCGATCGTCATCGATCCGGAGAACCCGCAGACCGTGTATGCAAGCGCCTGCTCCGGGATTTACAAGAGCGTCGATGCGGGCGAGGCCTTCACCAAGGTGCAGGGAATTCCCAACTCGGCGCGGCGCACGCGCAAGCTCGCGATGGACCCGCAGCACCTCGATACGGTGTATGCGGGAACCACGGAAGGCCTGTACCGCACACTGACGGGGGGCTCGATCTGGTCGTCGATGACCGGGCCGGAGTTGATCATCAACGACGTGTACATCGACCCGGCCGACGACAACCATGTGCTGCTGGCGACAGACCGCGCGGGGGTGCTGGTGAGCCACGATGGCGGCGTCAGCTTTGAGCCGTCGAACACCGGCTTCTCGGCGCGGCAGGTCACGTCCTTCGCGGCCGATCCGCACCGGCCGTCGATCGTCTACGTCGGCGTGGTCAACGACAAGGATGCCGGCGGCGTGTTCGTCAGCAGGGACGGCGGCGTGCGCTGGAAGCAGGAGAGCGCGGCGCTCGCCGGACGCGATGTTTTCAGCCTGGCCACGACCAGTGACGGGACGGTGCTCGCGGGAACCGGCCATGGGATTTTCCGGCTGGACGATGGCCTGTGGGCCCAGTCCGGAGCGCTGACGGCTGCTCCGGTAGAGGCCAGCGTGGCCCCCGCGGCTTCGCTAAAAAAGACGAAGCCTGCGCGCGCTTCGTTGAAGCTGGTCGCGCAGAAGAAGGGTGCGGCAAAGAAGCGGACTGTGAAGCCCAGGGCGGTTGCGGCTGACCCCAAGCCCGCGGCAAATCTGGACGCGGTGGTGTACGCCCTCGTCCCGGACGGCGACGCGATTTTTGCGGGCACGTCTCAGGGGCTGCTGAAGGGATCGAGCGATGGCAGTTCGTGGACGAATGTCGCGTCCCTCAAGATGCCCGAGACGCGGTTTGTGGCGGCGCGGAGGGGCACCGTGATGGTCTCCGGCCTGCGCCGAATCGAGGTTTCGCTGGATGCGGGCGAGCGCTGGCAGCGCGTTGCGCCACCGGAAACGCTGACGCAGATTTCGGCAATCGCAGTCGACGAACTGGGGAACCTGTGGGTAGGCGGCCGCGAAGGCGCTTTCTACTCGACTGACAACGGCCTGAACTGGAAGACGCTGAACAGTCTGTACGTGTCGCAGGTGACCGGGATCTTTTTCGACGCTGCCGGACATCGCGTGCTGGTGACGGCGAACAATAGCACGGTCGCGTTCGCGGTCCACCTGCCGGACTACAAGGTGAACTTCTGGGACACGGGTTGGGACCTGCGCTTTGTGCGCCCGGTCGGCAACCACTTGATAGGCGCGACGATGTACGACGGCGTCGTAGTGCAGCCAGTGATGGTGGACTCGGCGATGGTGGGCGGCAAGTAGAGGTTTAGAATCAGGATGTATGAACTCTGAGATGAACACGACGCGCCCGCGGCATGGTTTTCAAACCGACGACCCGGCGTTGGCGCCGATTGCCGCCAAGGTGGGGGCCGGGGAGCGGCTGAGTTTCGACGACGGCGTTGCGCTGTATCGCAGTGCAGACATTCTCGCCGTCGGCTGGATGGCGAACCTCGTCCGCGAGCGCATGCATGGCGACGTTGCCTACTTCAACGTGAACCGCCACATCAATCCAACCAACGTATGCGTTGCCTCGTGCAGGCTGTGTGCGTTCGGACGCAAGAAGGGCACAGCCGACACGTATACCATGGCGCTCGAAGAGGCTTGGGAGACGGCGGGCAAAGGGCTCACCGAAGCGGTCACCGAGTTTCATATTGTCGGCGGGCTGCATCCGGATTTGCCGGTTTCCTACTTCATGGACCTGGTGCGCGGCCTGAAGGTGCGCTATCCGCAGGTGCATATCAAGGCGTTCACCATGGTCGAAGTGGCGTTCCTTGCGAAGCGCGGCAAGATGTCGATCGAACAGATGCTGCAGGAGATGAAGTCCGCCGGTGTGGACTCCTGCCCGGGCGGCGGCGCGGAGATTTTTGCGGACCGCGTGCGGCATATCATCTGCGACCACAAGATCGACGGCGGCGAATGGCTGGAGACCGCCAGGCTTGCCCACAAAGCCGGGCTGCGGTCGAATGCGACCATGCTCTATGGGCACATCGAAAATGATGAGGACCGCGTCGACCATCTCGTGAAGCTCCGTGAGTTGCAGGACGAGACCGGCGGTTTCCAGACGTTTATCCCCCTGAGTTTTCATCCGGAGAATACGGCTCTGGCTCATTTGCCCAAATCCACCGGCATGACAGATATGCGGCAGATTGCGGTCGGTCGGTTGATGCTCGACAACTTCGCGCACATCAAGAGCTACTGGCAGATGGTGACGCCGAAGATGGCGCAGATTTCGCTGCGCTTCGGGGCGGACGACATCGACGGCACGGTGATCGAAGAGAAGATTTATCACGATGCCGGCGCGAAGACTCCGCAGGGAATGCGCCGCCAGGATCTGGTGCGGCTGATTACCGAGGCCGGGCGCATTCCATTCGAGCGCGATACGCTCTATCGCGCGGTGACGCGGAGCGAGGACAGCTTTACGGTCGCGGTGTAGAGGGTTATCGGTTCTGGGTTGTGGGTTCAGGGGCGCTTGCGGGCGTCCCTTTCCATTGGGAGTAGAGATGGAGTTTCGTGGATATCGGCCGGATGATTTCGAGGCGATGTTTCGTCTGGATGAGGCTTGCTTTGGGCCGCCATTTCGGTTTTCGCGCGCGACGATGCGACGCTTCGCCGAGGCGAAGAAGGCCCGCGTCGTTGTCGCCGAACAGGAGGGGCTCGCCGGGTTCTGCGTCATGCATGTGGAACGGGTGCCGGGTGGGTGTGTGGGGTATATCGTGACGCTCGACGTAGCGGTTGCGTTTCGCCGGCGGGGGTTGGCGGCGGAGCTGATGCGGCGGGTTGAGGATACTGCGCGCGAGGCTGGTTGTCAGGCGATGGCGCTGCATGTGTCCGTGGGGAATGATGGGGCGATTCGCTTCTACGAGCGGTGCGGGTATGAACGGTCGGCCAGGGCTGAGGGGTTTTATGGGAAGGGTGGGGATGCGTGGATTTATCGGAAGGCGCTGTCGGTGGCTGAGGTGAACGGTGGGGAGTGGGGATCGTTTCCGCGGTAACGCCGGTGTATCGCGAGAGACCTTCATGTACGTCGGTAGTAAAGTCCCGCCCTTCAAGACGACGACCCTTTGAGCGGCCTCGTCAGCCCTCGGCCCTACGCGGCTGAGAGGGCCTCGGCGTGGATCGCGGCTCTCTTTTCAGCCCGGGTGCGGCTGGCGAAGAAGGCGCGCTCGATGCGGAGGATCGACCAGGTGAGGTAGGTGAGCAGTGTGCCGAGCATGATACAGCCGGCGACGCTGGTGAGCCACTGCGCGGTAGTGGGCGTGGCATTGAGGGGCAGGAGGGGGAATAGCTTGTCCATGAACCAGAAGACGAAGATGAGTGGGACGGCGATGTTGCGCAGGGCGCGGCCGCGCTCGGAAAGGGCGTAGCAGAGGGGGATGACGAGGAAGATGTAGTCGTACATGAGGTGCTTGACGGTGAAGAGGCTGGCGACCGCGATGAGGGTGAGTTGAGCGGCGTTGGTGATGCGGCGGCGGCTGAGGAAGTAGCCGTAGCAGCCCGAGGCGATGAGGCCGATGATGTAGGCGAGGGTCTTTCCGCGCGTGAAGTGGGGGAGCAGGTGGGCGAAGGTGGCTTCGATGGCGGTCATGAGGTCGGCCATGCCGGGCCAGACTCTGATGCGGGAGACGGCGAAGGGTTCCACGGCGAGCGTGGTGAGCGGACGGCTTCCGAGCAGGCCCCACGCCATCACAAGAGCGAAGAGAGGGACGCACGCGGCGATGGTGAGGGTGCGGATATTTCGCTTGAACCACAGGAAGCTGACGACGACCGGGGCGAAGCTGTACTTCGAGAAGCTGAAGCCCAGGGCGAGGCCGCGCAGGGTGGAGTTGGTGGTGCAGAAGACGATGCTGAGCAGGAACATCTCCATCATGCCCATCTGTCCGACCTGCAGGGTGGTGCGAAAGGGTGTGCTCATCCAGAGCAGGAGAAGCAGGCCGAGGGTGGTGGGAGCGGGGAGGGCGAAGAGATTTTTGAGGAGGTACATCGTGGCGATGGAGAGGAGGATCGTGACGCAGCACCATATCTCCGCCGCGTGGCGGAAGGTGAGCAGGGAGAGCGGCAGAAGGATGATGTAGAGCTCGTGCAGGTAGTTGGGCGGGCTGAAGTGGGCGATGCCGCTACCGTTGTCGGCGAAGGCTTGTTGCCAGGGGTCGATGCCGGCCCGCAGGAGCACGGACCCTGCCCATTGGAAGTCTTTGCTGGAGGCGATGGCGCCGCGGATGCCGACGAAGAGCGAGGCTGCGGCGGCGATGGCGAGGATGCTGAGGATGATCCAGCGGAAGCGGTGGAGTTGTGTTTCGAGCGGTGTCATGGGGACCTCGGGGGCGATGCTGTGAGCTGCTAGATTTCTGCTTCCACGTCGTACAGGGTGATGCCGGGCAGTGCGATGGTGGCGGCTTGGGGAATGTGTTTCATCCAGGTCACGACGCTCCACAGGGAGACGCCGAGCAGGCCGTCGGTGGCGAGGCTGGCCCAGGCGGCGCCGTGCCACGAGTAGCGCGGGATGAGGTAGAGGTTCATCCCAACGTTGGCGGCGGCGGCGAGCATTTGCGCAGCGAGCCGCCAGCTTTGTTTGCCGGCCCCGGCAAGGGCGTCGCCGGCGCTGAGTTGGAAGGCGCGGAAGAACGGGATGGGGCAGAGCCAGCGCAGGGCCAGCACGCTGGGCGCAAATCCCTTGCCGACCAAATGCGGGATGATCGGCGCGAACAGGAAAAGTCCGGCGGCGGCGGCAAGGCCGATGATGGAGGTTTTGCGCAGCAGCTTGCGTGCGAATTGTTCGGTGGCGTGAAGGCCGTTGGCGGCAGCCCCGTGCCGGAAAAATCGCGGAAACGCCGCTGCGTGAATCGACCGGATCGGGATGGTGCCGATGTCGATCAGGCGGTAGGCCATGGTGTAGATGCCGTTGGCGGCGTTCATCCCGAGGTGGGCGAGCATGGCTTTGTCGACGTCGTTGTAGACCGAGGTGGTCGAACCGGAGACGGCGAAGATGAGGCCTTCATAAGCGCGCTGCAGGAAGAGGCGGGGCTCGAACCTGGGGCGTCCGAAGTGGATGGTGACCAGGATGAGCGCGGCGATGGTGGCTGCGCAGGAAACCGATACCGAGGCGATGACCCACTGGGTCGCGTTGGCGTGGTGCATCGCGATCAGCATGAATACGGCGATCGACATGCGGGCGCAAGTCGTCAGGAGGCTGAGGATGGCGGTGTAGCGCATCTTTTCGAACGCCTGGAAGATTTGGCTCATGGCGATGGTGAGCGAGCCGCAGATGCATTCGGCGATGGCGAGCAGGACGACCAGGCGCATCGCTACTCCGTGCAGAAACCACGGCGAAACGGCCGCGAGCAGAAGAACGAGCACCGTGCCGAGCGTGAGCGTGGAGAGCAGGATGTTGCCCCAGTATTCGGGGAAGCGGGCGTGGTCGGGGCTGACGTAGCGGAGGAACAGCAGGCCGGAGCCGAGCGAACTGTATTGGCTGACGATGCTGACGGACGCGGCCGCGCCGACGAAGAGCCCGTACTGGAAGGTGCCGAGCAGGCGGGCGATGACGATGAAGTAGACGGCCTGGGCGACCAGCGACAGGCCCTGGCCGGCGAAGATCCAGATGGTATTTTTTGCCATGGTTCCACCCATCGCTATGCGAATGCGCGCGCGTGCGGAGTGGATGTGGATGGCGGCCATCTTTGTGGTGGATCTACCGTGCGGTGACAGGGGTCGCGTTGGTCTTGCGGTAGCGCCATTTCGCGACGCACCAGAGGAATTCGATGTTGCCGAGCATGTAGCGCCTCCACAGGCGGCCGGGGTCCTGCATCAGGCGGAAAGACCATTCGAGGCCGGCGGACTGCATCCATTGCGGAGCGCGGGTGGTTTCTCCGGAGAGAATTTCAAAGCTGCCGCCGATGCCGACGGCGATCGGGATTTCGAGCGGGCGAATGTAGGTGTCGATAAAGAATTCCTGCTTCGGCGCGCCGAAAGCTACGAAGAGAATATTCGGCTTCGCTTCTGCTATATCGTCGAGAACGCTCTTCAACATGAGTTCATCCTTTTCAAAACCCCAATCGGGACAAGAGACGCCGGCAATGACGATGCCGGGGTAGGCGGCTTCGAGGATGAGGGCGGTTTTGGCCGCGGTCCCGGGGCGGCCGCCGAGCAGATAGACGCGCATTCCGGTGGCGGCCCCGCCCTCACAGAGATGGGAGATGAGGTCCACCCCGGCGATGCGGGCGACGGGTTCGCTCCCAAAGGCGTTGCAGGCCCAGACGATGGACATGCCGTCGGCGCAGTGGTATTCGGATTTGCGGAGGCATTCGCGGAAGGGCCGGGAGTTTTCGGCGAGCACGTAGAACTGGGCGTTGATGGTGGCGATGTGGCGGGTGGTCGCGCCGGTGAGGGCGTGGTGCAGGACCTCGTCGATAAGGGCAGGCTCGGTGAAGGTGTCGATGTCGAGGTTGCCGAGGGAGGTACGGGGTGGCATGGTGGCTCCGTGCAGGGAAAGGTTTGTGGGGGACTAGGTTCCGGTACCCATCAGGACTACTTTCACGGTGCGGAGCAGGATGCTGAGGTCGAGGCCCAGGGACCAGTTGCGGACGTAGGCGCGGTCGAGCTCGATGTAGTTGTCGAAGGATGGTTTGTGGCGGGCTTCGACCTGCCAGAGCCCGGTGATTCCGGGTGTGACTTCGAGGCGGCGGAGGTGGTCGATTTCGTACTGCGCGACCTCGGAGAGGATGGGGGGGCGCGGGCCGACCATGCTCATGTCGCCGCGCAGGACGTTCCAGAGCTGGGGCAGTTCGTCGAGCGAATACTTGCGGAGGAACTTGCCGGCGCGGGTGATGCGCGGGTCGTTGGAGATTTTGAAGAGGATGCCCTGGCGCTCGTTGAGGTGTTCGATTGCCGCACGGCAATGATCGGCGTCCGACACCATGGTGCGGAACTTGTAGCAGGGAAAGATGCGGCCCTTGAATCCGACGCGGTCGCTGCCGTAGAAAAGCGGGCCGGCGGAGTCGAGGCGGATGGTAATGGCTACCGCAATCGTGATGGGGAGTGTGGCGATGATGCCTAAGGCGGCGGCTATGACGTCGAGGATGCGCTTGACCAAGAGTGAGGCCGCGTGGGTGTGGCGCTGGTGCAGGACGATGGTGGGGAGGTTGCCGACGTAGTGGACGTCGTCGCGGCCTTGCAGGGTTTCGGAGACGCTGGGGATGAGGCGGACATCGATGCCCGCGGTGCGCGCGCCGTCGAGCGTGGCGATGAGGATGCCGGTCTCGGGGCGGTGGGAGAAGATGATCTCGTCGACGAACATGGACTTGGAGGTGGGGATGATGTCGGCGATCGTGCCGAGCAGGTCTTCGGCGGGAATTTTAGGGTCGGGCGTGCCGGTGAGCTCTATGAAGCCCTTGAAGCGGTAGCCGAGGTAGTCGAGTGAGGCGAGGTAGTCGCGGACCTCGCGTCCGGCGGCGTCGGCGCCGGCGATCACGAAGTTGAGGGTGGCGACGCCGCTCTTGAAGTGACGGGCGATGCGGCGGCGCCAGAGGCTGCGGGCGATCGACATGCCTGCCGATGTGAGGATGATTTCCAGGGCGAGGGACTCGGTGTGAAGGCTGGCGAATCCAATCAGCGGCGCAATGCCGCTTATAGAGAGGGCGGCGAGGGCGGCGGTGAGGAGGATGAGGCCCTGCTGGGCGATCCAGGTGCGGTTGGGACGGAGGTCGTGGAGGTCGAGGACGCGGGAGAGCGCGGCCGTCGTCGAAGCTGCCAGCAGGGCGAGGATGACGGCGTGGGCAGCGGCGATGGCGAGGGTGCAGGAGAAGGCGATGGCGAAGTCGGCGGCGGTCCAGGCCAGTCCGGCGCTGTGGGGGGCGCCGCGGTGGAACATGGACTCGAAGGCGCGGGGGGTGGG
>DASRLB010000441.1:0-9787 GCA_035648695.1 Acidobacteriaceae bacterium
CCCTGGCATGGGGCGCCTTTGTTATGCATTCAATACGGTGCCGCCATCAAATCCCCTACGCAAAATTCAAAAAGTTCGCCGGATCGACCTTCGCCCCGGGGAACACCGCATCCATATTGCGCGAGCCCAGCGTCTTGAACGCCGCCTCACCCAGCACATTGCGGAAGTCGGTCGTCACCGTCAGGTCGCGGCCTTCGTTCAACTGCCCATCCGACAGCCCGGGCCACTTGCCATAAACCTTGCCGCCCTTGACGCTGCCGCCAAGCACAAACATCACATTCGCGTGCCCATGATCGGTGCCGCCCGTGCCGTTCTGGCGGGCCGTCCGCCCAAACTCCGACATCGTGACCAGCGTAATGTTCTCCGCGTCGTCGCCCATGTCGTTCCAGAACGCCCCAATCGAGTCCGAAAACTCCTTCAGCCGGTTCGCCAGTTGGCCGTTCACATTGCCCTGGTTCTGATGCGTGTCCCAACCGCCGATATCCGAAAACGCTGCCTCGACGCCAAGGTTCGCCTTCATCAATTGCGCAATCTGCTTCAAGCTGTTGCCAAACGCGGTATTCGGATAAACGATCCCGGCCGCAGGCTGATATTTCGCCGGATCGGCCGACTTCAGCATCTTCACCGCTTCAAACGTCTCTTCGCCGGTGCCATGCAGCACCGCATCCGAACTCTCGTCGTACATCGCCTGAAACGCATTCGAAATTGGAGAAGTCGTCGGCCCGCGCCCACCCACCGAGAAGTCGGCAAGATTGGCAATCGCAATCGCCGGTAACTTGCCCTGTAGCGTCCGCGGCACCTGCGTCCCCAGCGCCACGGCGCGGAAGGCCGATTGCCTGCCCTCCACCTTCTCATTTACCAGCGCCCGGTTCAGCCAGCCATCGGGAGTAGACTTCAGCCCCGGAGTCCCACTCTCCATATAGTCCTGCGCGTCAAAGTGCGACCGCGTCGTATCCGGCGAACCGGCGGCGTGAACGATCGCCAGATGCCCCTGGTCATACAGCGGCTTCATCGCCGCCATCGACGGATGCAGGCCGAAGAACCCGTTCAGATCGAGCACCTGTTCCGGCTTGATCGCAATGGTCGGCCGCATCGAGTAGTAATTCTTCTCCGCATACGGCACCACCACATTTAGCCCGTCGCAAGCCCCCCGCTGAAACAGCACGACCAGCTTCTTCTTGTTCGCGGCCGCGGTCGTCACTTCCGCCAGAACACTGCGCGTCAGGAACGCCGGAATCACCGAAGTCCCCACCAGCGCCAGCGCTCCGTTCTTCATAAAGCCACGCCGTGTCACTGCTCGCCGCGCAAGGTCGCGACCGTGCATGTCACATCCCCAGTCGCTGGTGTCCGCATTCCATCTCGATGAGCCCATGGCATTCTCCTTGAAAACATCCCGGGCAAAGACCCGCCCACCTGTGTTAACGCAAACTATAAGCCAAAGTTGCTAAAACCGCATAGCGGCATTCAGCCCTATCGTCGCTGAAAATCCGGCGACCCCAGCAGCAACCCTGCCATCGTCGTCACCGGCCCCTCATTCATGCTCCTGGACGCCAAATCCGTCATCGACGGCCCTACGGCATTCGCATAAGGCCGTTTACCCGCAACCTTGACGTTCATCAAGCTCGGCCCCGCCTCGCCCGGCTCAAGCGCAAGATTCTTCTGAGCTTCTGCCACCTGCCCGGGCCGGTCCGCCAGTTCCATCACCGCCGTAGTCGTACGGTCCGCCGCCGGCTGCCCCAGCAGGAGCATCTCAAGCTGCTGTTCCGTCTTCAGTGAAGGCACGGTACTCGCCGCAGCCGACTCCCCCAGCAGCCCCGGCCAGTTCGTCCGAGTCCCAGGCAGCAACCCACCGCTCAGCACCATCGCAAAATTCATGCGAGAAACCAGCGCCGTCGTGCTCACCCATTCCGGCGACAGCCACGAGTAGCCATTCGGCGTCTGCATCCCATACAGCGGCATACCCAGCCGGTCCATCGCCTGCACCAGCGGCAGCGCATTGTTGACCGTGGCATCGCTCGCCCGCAGTGCCGACACCATAAACTCGATCGGCGTCTTCACCTTCGCCCGGTAAACGTTCGGCGACCAGAACTCCGGGGCATCGAACATCGTGCGCAGCACCGCCTTGATGTCCCCGTCGGTCTTCAAGAACGTTGCGGCCATCCGGTCCACCAGCGCCTGCGGCGGATCGTCGCTCACAAACCGCACCGCCAGCTTGTGCGAGATAAACTTCGCCGTAGCCGGGCTGGTCGCGAGCATATGCAGCACCTCCAGCCCCTCATTCTCGCCGCCCGCCTGAATCGTCCGCCCCAGCACCTGCTTCGTCCCCGGATCGTGCCGGTTCTCCGCGAACATGAATCCGCCGCCGCCCTGGTATGGCCGGTCGATCGTCCATCCCGTCAGCACCCGCGCCACATTCGTCACATCCGCCTGCGTATACCCCGTGCCGCACGATGGATCGAGCTGCTGCACCGTATGGTCCTTGCTCACCTCGCACCGCACGCCGATCGTCTGCAACTCCATCAACTCGCGCGCATAATTCTCATTGATCCCCTTGGGCATAACCTTGGCCAACTGCGAGTTCGGCTGGTTCCTGCTGAACCGTCGCCCCCGCTCCGCCGCCAGCGAGTTCGGCCCAATGCTCTGCCAGTTATCCAGATACATCAGCATCGCCGGACTGTGCGCCGTAGCCACCAGCAGGTCCTCAAACTTGCCCAGCGCACGTGGCCGGATCGTGTCCCGCTCATACGACGCCAGCAGGTACGGCTCATTCTGATTTTTCCGCACATACACGCTGAAGTGGTTCAGCCAGAAGTCCGTCATCACCGCCTGAAGCTGGCGATCGCTGTACACATCGCGCAGCAGCCGCGTCTCCAGCGCCTCACCCGATACCACCCGTATCGGCCCCTGCAACGCCACCAAAACTTCCGCCTGCTCGGGCGACAAGCCCGCCATCAGCTCGCCGCGCTCACGAGGCCGCAGGTACTGCCGAAACGCAATCGCCTGCTCCGGCGACATCGCCAGAATCTTCGCCATCCGCTCATCCGGCGGCAACGCCACGATGCTCTCCGGATCTGCCCCCGTATACGCTTCCCTCGGCCCCCGCTTCCGCACCTTCGCCGGCGGCGTCGCAGCAGCCATCTCACCCGCGGCCGGAACACCCCCATCCCTCGCGGGAGTCATCGCATTCTGGCCTTCTTCCGCCTCCCCAGCCTGTTTCGGCTTGACCTGCTGCGAAACGCCAGCCGCGGCAATCTTCTGCTCATAGCTCAAAATTCCATCGGCATAGATCGCATGTTCCACCGGATCGCTCGGCAGAGCCGCACCCTGCCGGGCCATTTGCTTCAGCATCTGTGGCGAAGGAAACTTCCTCAGCAGCTCTTCCTGGCTCAACTGCATCGCGGGAAACTTCAACATCATCGTCTGAAACGCCGAATCGTCGATGCTGGAGGGATTCAACTGCTGCTCAAACCACGCCTTCAACCCCATCTTCTCGACCGCCTGCACATCCCCCGGCCGCGGCCCAAACGTAAACCGGTTCAGCGCATGGAGCACCTTCTGCTGTTCGGTCAGCGACTTCAGCGCAGGAGCCGCCGGAATCGTTTTCGCCGCCGCCGGTGCCTCCCCCAGCATTGGTCCAGCGGTCATCAGCGCGCACAACGTCGCAGCAACCGCCGCTTTGCCCGTCTCACAAACCAGTCGCAAAAACTTCCTTTGCTTCGCCATTCCGTAGCTCCTTCAAGAACGCGCTGTAGACGCGCAACTCCCACCGCACTAGTTGGAACACGAGCGACCCACACCAGTTGCGCTCAGAAAAACATTCACCTGACGAACTCGGGATGCACTGCTGAGGCATTGACCCGCCTGTTGAACTCCAGCATCAGCCCACTGACGCGAGCCGATTCATCCGCATCGAGAATAGCCTCACCGCAAGCCCCACAGAACAGCCCCGTCACATTAGAAATGACCGTGCTTTCTCCCTTATAGATATATGGGATGTCACGAGTCTCTCGTGCCGATTCCTGCGCGCATGCCGGGCAATTCACCATTACACCTTCTTGAACGCATCAGAAGATTTACTCTAAAACGCCGCCAGCTCCACCATCGCCTGGAACAAATGCTCCGCCTGCGGCAAAATCGCATCCTCCAGCAGCGGCTGATACGCCACAAACGTATCCATAGCCCCCACGCGCCTCACCGGCCCGTCGAGATCGTGGAACAATTCGTCGCCAATCCGCGCGGCAATCTCCGCGCCATAGCCCCAGCTCAGCATGTCCTCATGCGCCACAATCACCTTGCTGGTCTTGCGCACCGACTCGGCAATCGCCTCCCAGTCGTACGGCGCCAGCGAGCGAAGGTCGATGATCTCGACGTCCTTGCCATGCTCGCGTTCCATCCGCTGCGCAGCCTGCAAAGCCCGCGGCACGACCGCGCCATACGTAATGACGGTGAGGTCTTTGCCCGGCTTCACAATTCTCGCCTTGCCAAACGGAATCGAGTAATTCGGCCCCGGATAAGCCGACCGCCCAAACGTCTCGCGGTAGAGTCTTTTGTGCTCCAGAAAAATCACCGGATCGTCGCACCGGATTGCCGTCCGCAGCAGCCCGATCGCATCCAGCGCATTCGACGGCATCACAATCCGCACCCCCGGCGTATGCGTAAAAATGCTCTCGCCGCTCTGCGAGTGATAAATCGACCCACCCGTCAGATATCCGCCCGTCGGCACCCGCATCACCAGCGGACAATCGAACGCCCCATTCGACCGCCACCGCATCAACGCCAGCTCATTCCGCATCTGGTGCATGGCCGGCCAGATGTAGTCGAAGAACTGAATCTCCACCACCGGCTTCATCCCGCGCACCGCCATCCCAATCGCCCGGCCCACAATATTCGCCTCGGCCAGCGGAGAGTTCCAAACACGGTCGTTGCCAAATTCTTTTTGAAGCCCGTGCGTCACCTTAAAGACGCCGCCCTTACCCTTGATCTTCCCCGCCCGCAGGTCCTTATCGCGCGTCGCATCGGCAACATCTTCGCCAAAAACAACAATCCGCTCGTCACGCTCCATCTCGTCGCGCAGGCAGTTGTTGATCAGGTCGAGCATCGTCCGCTCGTTCTGGTCCGCCGTAAACTCCACCGCCGTATCGAACCGCGCATCCGTAGGCTTCAGGTCCTCCGAGTACACATGCAGCAAAATCGAGTCCGGCTTTGGCAGCACTGCCTCTTGCGCCCGATCGCTCGCCCGCTGCACTTCCTCGTCCACCTTGCGCTGCAGCTCATTGAGCCCCGCCGCATCCAGGATTCCCTGCCGCACCAGCCACATTTCCATCCGCAGGATCGGGTCGCGCAGCGAGTCGGCCTCAAGCTCTTCCTTGCTGCGGTACAGCCTCTCATCGTCCGAAAGCGAGTGCGAATACGGTCGCGTCACATGCCCATGCACCACCGCCGGCCCGAGGCCCGCGCGGCAATAGGCCACCGCCCCCACCATCGCCTCATGGCTGGCGACCGCGTCGGTCCCATCCACTTCCGCAAAATGAAAGTTCGGAAAATTCGCAATCAGCCGCGAAATATTTCCTCCCGGCGTATTCGCCTCCACCGGCGTAGAAATCGCATACCCATTGTCTTCAATCACATACACCACAGGCAGCTTGCTGTTTGAAGCCGTATTCAACGACTCCCAGAACTCCCCCTGGCTCGTCGCCCCCTCGCCAATGGAGACATACACCACCTCGTCCCCATGGAACTTCACATCCTTGAACTCGCGATAATCTCCAGCAACCTTCGCCGCCGCCTCCGGATGGTGCGTAAAGTACCGCCCCGCCTCCGCGCACCCAATCGCATGAAGGCACTGCGTCGCCGTCGACGACGAAGCCGACACAATATTCAGCTTCCTGCTCGCCCAGTGCGACGGCATCTGCCTTCCGCCGCTGGCCGGATCGTCCGCCGCCCCAACCGACTGCAGCAACTGCTCTTCAACCGTATTCCCCAGCGCCAGGCAAAGCGCCCGGTCGCGATAGTACGGGAAAAACCAGTCATACCCGGGCTTCATCGCCATCCCTGCCGCAACCAGCAGCGCCTCATGCCCCGCGCACGAGACTTGAAAAAATATCTTCTGCTGCCGTTTCAGCATGATTTCGCGGTCATCGGTCCGCCGCGAAAGGTACATCAGCCGGTAGAACTCCACCAGCTCCGGCGCCGACAATCCCGCGGCCACGGGCTCATCCGCGCTACGCTCGGCGACCTTCATGGTCAACGCATTTCTGTGGGCCAACATATCTCTCCAGCGGCGAGGATTCCCTTACAGATTCTACTCGTATCACGTTGCACCCACACTGCACTACCTCCGATTTCCACCGCCCCAAAAGGCCCGGGAGACCAACCGTGGGGTGCCCAATCATTGCGCGGCACTTGGCGCGATGAGTGGGCGGCCACAACGCTCCACCGTTAGCCGCCTCCAATCTCCCGCAACCCAAAAGTCGTACCCTTCCCACAACCCTGTCGTAAATCGACCCACCCTTGCCGCCAGCCTCATCCCCAGGCCGATGCACTCTCTGACGCATGAGGTTCCAATGCCCCGACTCTCCATCCTGCCCGCCGCTCTCGTCCTCCTCGCCCTCGTCGGCTGCGGCCAGAACGCCATGCAAACCACCGCCGCCGGAGCACCCATCGCGACCCCGGCCCTCCGCGCCGCCGACGGTTCCTCCAACATCGTCCCCGGCCGCTATATTGTGGTCTACGCCAACGGCGTCATCCCTCCCTCCGCCGCCGCCAACGCCGCCCAGGCCGGAGCGCAGGTTGTGGCCAGCCTCACCGGCCTCGGCCTCTCCGTCCAGCAAACCGCCTCCACCGACGACGCCACCACCCTCGCCGACCTCGCCGACCAACCGGGAGTCGAGTACGTACTTCATGACCGCTACGTCGAAGGCCATCAGGCCGCCGTCGCCCCCATACCCCCAACCGGCATCGCTCTAACGCTTCCCATCGACCCGCCCTCCACTTCCGACGCCTTCTACAACTCCCCTCAGGGCTGGGCCGTCATTCAATCCGGCGGCTACGGCGCGGGCATCCCCGGCGGCCCGGCCACAGGCCCCTGGACCACCACCATGGGTCGCGGCGTCCGCATCGCCGTCCTCGACAGCGGAGTCGACGCCAGCCACCCCGACATCGCGTCCAACCTCGCCCTCAACCTCTCCGAAATCGACCAGTCCGCCCTCCCCAGCGCCTGCGACGACGGCACTCCGCAGGACCAGCAGGGCCACGGCACCTGGACCGCCTCGCTGGCCACCGGCGCAACCGGCCCCAACACCGGCGGCGTCATCGGCGTCGCCCCGCAGGCCACCCTCCTCAACATCAAAGTCCTGGAGCGCATCCCCGCGACCGACGGCGCGACCCTCGCCGCCCAATGTGCAGCCGGCCAAACCGGCGGCCTCCTCAGCTGGGTGCTTCAAGGCATCAACGATGCCATTGCGAACCACGCCGACGTCATCTCCTTTTCCCTCGGCTCCATCGTCGACCTAGACAGCGGAGACGGTGCGGGCTGGAAAGCCAGCTTCGACCGCGTCACCCACGCGGCGTTTCTCGCCAATGTCGTCCTCGTTGCTGCCGTCGGCAACGACGGCCTCGACCTCTCCGCCGGCCGCTACATCGAACTCCCGGCCCAGGCCCGCGATGTCCTGGCGGTCGTCGCTTCCACCAACCCCGCCTGCGCCGAAAACCTTGGCCCAGGCGCCACTTGCGCAGCAGGCCCCATCACGCGCGCATACTATAGCAGCTACGGATCGATCCTCAACGCCATCGCCGCCCCCGGCGGCAGCTACCCCAACACCAGCGCCACTGGCATCAACGGCTTCGTCCGCGGAGCCTGCTCGACCTCCGGCTGCTTCAACCTCGGCGACGCGCCGTACGTCCAGGCGATCGGCACGAGCGCCTCCGCCCCACTCGTCGCCGGCGCGGCAGCCCTGCTCCACGCCGCGCACCCCGCCTGGACATCGGCCCAAATCGTCGCCGCGCTCCGCTCCTCGGCCACCCAGACCACAGCCATGACCGAGCCCGAACTCAACACCGCCGCCGCCCTGGCGCTGCCATAACGGACGCTACCCGCGCATCCTCTGCTTCACATCGTGGGCCAGCTTCTCAATATCGTCCGCCTTCTTCACCACATCCAGCGACAACTCATTCTTATTGCTCTTATCCACGGCGGCCTTAAGCTCGGTCGCAAGCTGCAACAGCTTCGCGGTCTCGTCGACGATATGCTTCTGCCGGTCGTCCGCCATCGCCCGCGCACGGCTCGCCCTTTGCTGCGCCAGCATCGGATCCGTCCCATCGTCCGGCCGCTCGCCATCGATCGGCGGCATCGCAGGAATTTTTGAGGGAGTATTCTGTCCCATACTCTGTTGTTGTTGCGCCTTCGCCGCACCCACACTGGGGGCAGCCACAAGCCCGAAGCCTAAGAAGGCGGCCATACCCAGGCCACGTATTGCATTGAATTTCGGTCCACGCATCGCACGCCTCCCGTCCCCATCGGGTCCGTCGGCTATGCTCTTCCATAGCACCGGCAATTGGGGAACACCATCATCATGCAACTTTCCGGCAACATCCCACAAGACGAGCACACCCTCCGCGCACTGGAGCAGGGCTGGCACACCGACCTCATCACCTTCCTCCAGCACGGCCTGCCGAAGATCGTCGTCGCGCTGGTCATCGCGTTCCTGCTACAGCGGATCACCCTTTTCTTCGTGAAGCGCATGAAGCGCCGCGCCGACCGCATGGTCGGAAACGCCCAGGGAGCCGCCCAGCTTCGCACCGCGGCCGGAATCATCCGCGCCTGCGCCTACTGCTTCATCCTCGCCTACATCGCGATGCAGCTCCTGAGCGCCGTCGGAGTCCCGCTCGGGCCTTTCATCGCCTCCGCCGGCGTGATCGGGCTCGGCATCAGCTTCGGCGCGCAGTCCATCTTCAAGGACATGCTCAACGGCATCTTCATCCTCATCGAAGACCAGTACAACGTGGGCGACACGGTCAAAATCGCCGGCCTGCAAGGCAAAGTCGAAGACCTCACCCTGCGGTGCACCACACTCCGCGACGGCGACGGCACGGTCTACATCGTCCCCAACAGCCAGATCGCGACCGTCTCCAACCTCTCCCGCGACTTCTCCGTCGCCACCCTCACCGTCGGGGTCGACGCGGGCGTCGATCCCGACCGCGTCATCGCCGTCCTCACAACGCTTTCCCACGGCCTGCGCGAGGACGAAGCCTTCAAACAGGTCATCATCGGCGACCCCAACGTCCTCGGCGTCGATAAGATCAACGGCCGCGAGGTCAACTACGTCGTCAACGTCCGGGTGCGCGCCAACCAGCGCGACGGCGTGTTACGGGAGCTGCGCCGCCGCGTCCTGCAAAGCTTCAAGCACGAAAAAATCCCCTTTGGGACTACCACCAGCACGCTGATTATGCCACGCGCCGACCCAACCGCGACTCCACCTCACAGCTGAAGGCAGCAGTTGCTTTAGATTGTGCTACTTCCGGGTGCATGGGCCCGTTGCGGATGAAATAATGCGGCGTATTTTCTTTGAGGTTAGTGGCGCAGAGTGGCGTTTTTGCGCCAACGGATGTCTTTATATGCCACTTAGTGGCTCTTTGCCGGAAATTGCGGACTTAGCCCGGATTTCTCACGAGCGATTATGTATTGGCTAAAAAATATATAGCAAAAGGCCGTATTTTCTGTCATAACAGCGTTGTCAGACGAAGTTATAAACCAGAAAAAGGACGGCCTTTGATGACAGAGTGTACACAA
>DASRLB010000442.1:0-6330 GCA_035648695.1 Acidobacteriaceae bacterium
TGATCCGTTGGCAAAAATCAGTCGACGTTCACCAAAATCCAGCCCACACATCCCCCACACACCTCAGCACACACAGCTACCCCACTCTCATCAGCAAAAAACATCACATGCTTACCTCTCGTGAGAAATGCGGGCTAGACCCATAGCTACCCGACGGGCTCCTGCACCGGTCAGCGCGTGCTAAGAACGCTCGATCCGCTGCCGGGCTCTGGTATGGCTGGTTCTTGCTTCGTCAGCTGCTGGTGAGGGTGCAGACTATATGGGCTATGGATATTTTCTCTGGTCCCGATACTGATTCTGCTGGGGATTAGAGAGGGACACGTAGGTGGATAGGACACAGTTGCTGAGTTCAGGAAACTTACTGCCGGAAAAGGTTTTTCCCGGGTTTAGATGGAGAGTTAGGCGGCACCCAACCTGGCTCGCAGTCTCCTGGAATGCTTCTGCCAGCTCTATATAGAGAGGCTCGTAGCGGTTGGCGGAGTGGACGGCCCGTTTCCCCGGGTCGGTGCCGTTCGGAACGACACCAACCCGTGGTCGCCGGAGTGGCGCGGAAGGCGCACTACCTTGCGATGGACCTTCCGCACTCGGACGACTGCTTCGTCGTGGCGTTCCCGGCCGAGACCACGGAAGCGTTTCTGGAAGGCCATGTGCGGGCGTTCGCTTACTTCGGCGGCGTTTCCTCGTGGATACTCTACGACAACACCAAGATCGCCGTGGCCCCGATACTGGGCGGCGAAGAGCTGCTTCATCGCAATCCACCACCTCACTGCTATCAGATTAATCAATCAGGTTGTGGATGCAGAACTTGTGCAGAGATTCCCTAGGATGGAATTATGCCAAGACACGGGTCCCCAAAACTGAAAGCGCTTGAATACGAAATCATAATTGCGTATGTGCGAATTCAGGAGAGCACGTCACACGTGTCGGGGCTTCCTCTAATGTCGAGGTTGGGAACGGGCACATCTTACCCGGAATGGAATTTCGAAGGCCCAAGCGCAGAGACAGGCTATCGAATCAGGCGACGGCGGAGAGTTCCCGCGAGTCCGGTCATACCGCTGATCAACAACAACAGGCCCGACGGCTCAGGAATCACGGCGGTTGTGCCGGTGACATCGATGTTGAAGTCCGCGGAGCCCAGATTGAACGAGGCTGAATCGGTGCCGCCTCCGGTGATCTCGAACGATCCCGCGTAGATGCCGGCTGGAGTTCCGATCGGCACCGTCACGGAGAATAGCGGATCGGTAAAGGACTCTCCCGGATCGAGCGACAGCGGGAAGTTGGCGTAATCCGCGTCGCTCAGGTCTGACGGATCGAGCAGCGCATCGAGCGTCGAGCTGTCACCGTTAAGATAAACAACATCGCCAGTGGTGTTGGTCACGGTCGCGTCGAACGCGACCGTGCCTCCCGGGGAGACAGTCTGAAACGGCGAACCGAGGATGACCGACAGCGGGTCCGCCTTGGCCGTCGTACCGGCTAAGAGTAAGCCCATCATCGTCAGCGAAAGTAGTGGCCAAGATTTCAAGTTCTTCATTTTCTCCTCCAGAATTCTATGTTCATCAGCATGGATGGTCTACGCGCTACGGAAGCGTCGCCGCTCGGACACTGCCTGCGAACGAGCCTCCCGTGTACGTCCCCGCATATTTTTCCGGTACCGCTGAGCCTGGTGCACCAGCGCTCGCCGGGAAGGTAACGGTGAAGGTGATCGATGAGCCCGCTGCGATCGTTCCGCCGTTCTGCGGCACCGGCGAGCCCGAAGCGGCGCCCAGCGTGGCCGAAGTGATGGTGACGTTCGATGCAGGGCCAGTGCCGCTATTGGCGACGGTGACGGTTGCCTGATACCCGTTCGTCACCGCCGTCAACGTCGCGGTCGTCGTAAGAATGATCGTCGGGGCCGTGACCACGGAGAGCGTTCCGTTGATGAAGGTGAAGTTGTAATTCTCTGCCGCCAACGTGCCCTGCGTGACCGTGATGGGATACGTCCCGGCTGGGCCGGAAGTCGTTGCCGTCGTAGACAGGGCCGGCGATCCGCTCAGTACGGCCGGAGTGTCTCCATTCACGAACCCGTTGTAGGTGGCGGTGAACGCTGGGTTCGCCGCGCCAACTGCCCGGCTGGTGCTATTCGCCGACACCGTCAGCAGCGCACGATTCACTGTAAATTGGACGGTTTCTGTGAAGCTGGTGTAGTCGGTCGCGTCGGTCGGAGTAAAGACAGCCGTGATTGTATGGGACCCCGCGGTCAACACACCCGAAGACGGCGTATAAACGAACGTTCCGGGTACCGACGCAGTGGCATTGAACTGGGCTGCGCCTAGCGCCGTACCGTAGGTGATGGGGAATTGTGGAATCCAGGTGATGCTGGGTATGGCCTGATCCACTGTAAATTGGACGGTGTCTGTGAAGTTGGTGTAGTCGGTTGTGTCGGTGGGAGTAAAGACGGCCGTAATCGTGTGGACTCCCGCAGTCAGCACACCTGAAGACGGCGTATAAACGAACGTTCCGGGTACCGACGCAGTGGCATTGAACTGGGCTGCGCCTAACGGCGTACCGTAGGTGATGGGGAATTGTGGAATCCAGGTGATGCTGGGTATGGCCTGGTTCACTGTCAGTTGGACGGTTGCCGTCGCTGTGGTGAAGTCGGTCGTATCGGTCGGGGTGAAGACAACCGAAAGCGTCTGTACTCCCACAGTCAGCACACCCGAGGCGGGCGTGTAGACGAACGTTCCAAGTACCGACGCGGTGGCATCCAGTTGGGTTGTGGTCAGCGCCGTGCCGTAGGTAATGGCTGCGGGCGTGGGCCACGTAATGGTGGGCGTGGTTTGCACTGCGCCCGTCGCGGCGCCATTCAGCGCGATCGTTTGCGTCGCCCCGAGGTTGACGCTGTTATCGCTGATCACCAGCGAGCCGCTGATGTTACCGCCCGTCGTGGGGGTAAAGCTGATGGGCAACGTGCAGCTTGTGTTTGCGGGCACTGAAGCTGACGATCCGGAAGAACTTGTCAGCAGCGGGCAGGCAGTGCCGCCAACACTGTTCAGCGTAAAGCCGGTCGAGATGCTGGGGTTGGTGCCCGTTCCCGGGATGGGGAACATCAGCGCTGCGTTGCCGATATTCTCGAGCGTCACCGTCTGCGGGCTGTCGCTGCTGGTAGAGCCTACGGCCGTCGACGCAAACGTTAGCGACGGCGCGCTGCTCGTCAGCTTCACGACATTCTTGTTGCCGGCATCCGCAATGAAGAGATTGCCGCTGGCATCGAGGGTCAGGCCAGTCGGACTGCCGAGGCCGGTGCCAATCACAACACTCTGCGTATAGCTGCTGCCCGAAACCGTTTCCTCCAGCACACGATGGTTGCCGGTGTCGGAGATGTAGACGTTGCCGAGATCGTCCACCGCAACGCCCCCTGGCGCGTTAAGACCGGCAACCACGACGCTTTGGGTAAAGAAGCCGGAGCCGGTCGGCGTGTCCTTCACAACCCGATTGTTGCCGGTGTCGGCGATATACACATTGCCGTTGCCATCGACCGCAACAGCCTGCGGCGCATTCAGGTTCGAGTCGACAACGAACTGGAGCTCGAAATTGGCGCCGACGTTATAGGTTATGCCGCTTACGTAGTTATCTTCAACAACGCGATTGTTGCCAGTATCGGCAATGTAGACACCTCCGTTGGTGTCCGTGGCAAGACCCTGCGGTCCCTTCAAACCATTGCCCTGGGTTGTGTAGGCGAGCAAGGCGCTGGCATAGACCACGCCGTTGTAGTACTCCCTCACATACACATTCTGACCAAAGCTGTCGGAAAAGAAGAAATTGCCCGCGCCATCGACCGCCACTCCCGAATAAAGGGGTAGCTGGGAAGGTTGCGCCCCGCCGCCTTCGTTCAGTGCGGTTTGGGTATAGCCGTTGCCGGAAGGCGTCTCCAAATACACGAAGCCGCGATTGCCGGGATCGGCAATGAACACGATTCCGCTTCCGTTCACAGCCACGCTCGAGGGCGAAACGAAGCCGCTGGCGACGACGCTCAGCGTGCCCGGAGAAAATGCCACCGCCGGACCGACGCCAACGCCCGTGATGAACTCGGTAGCGACCACGTTGTTGAACTTGTCCAGGAACTCGACCGCACCCTTGCGGGTACCGGCGAACTGCGGGTTGAAGCTTACGTTGATCGTGCAAGTCTCGCCTGCCACATAGGCGTGGTTCGGCCCGTTGGTATCGCAGGTGCCCGTGCCCGTATCGGTAAACTCCCCAGCCACACCCAGAGAAACCGCGGCCCCACCCGACAGGCGGGGTTGGTCGTTGCCCCGGGTGAAAGGGAACGAAAGAACAGGGGCGGAGTTGCCCTGGGCGTTGGTGTGGATCAGAAAGGGCGAACCGCCGCCGGCGGCAGTCACGTTGACCGGGCCGAAGTTGGTGGACGGCCATGAGAGTTTCGTGACCTCAGTAAAAAAGCCAGTGATGTAGACGCTGCCGGCGCTATCCACGGCAACCTGCGCGGCAGCGGTGATGGCGACACCGACCGCACTCAGCTCGTAACCGCCAGCCTGCGGCGTCGCCTTGAGGATCGAAGTATCGTAAATGCCGGAAAAATTGTCGCCGCTCATATAGACATTGCCATTGCCATCCACGGCGACGCCACCAACTTCGGCGAACCCCTGGACGAAGCTGTTGTCCGCTGCGATAACACTCTGGGTGTAGCTACCGCCGGAGAGCGTCTCCTTCAACACGCGGCTATTGCCGGAATCGGCGATGTAGACATTGCCGCTGCTATCCACCGCGACGGCGCCCGGGGTCTTGAGGCCGGAACCGACCAGACTCTGGGTGTAGCCGACGCCCGTGAATGTCTCCTTCAAAACGCGATTGTTGTCGAAGTCGCACACATAGACGTTACCGTTGCTGTCAACGGAGATCCCTTCGGGAAAGATCAAACCGCCGTGAAAGTCCGTGACGAGGCTCTGGGTATAAACGCCGCCGGAAAGCGTCTCTTTCAACACTCGTTCGTTGAAGCCGTCGGAGATGTAGATATCGCCGCTGCTGTCGATCGTCACGGAAGCGGGCTGCTTCAGGCCGTTGCTCGCATTGCTAAACAGCACGCTCTCCGTATAAACGCCGTTCGACAGCGTCTCCTTGTAGACACTATTTGTCCCGGGATCGGCGACGATGAGGTTTCCGCTGCTATCCACGGCTATGCCTGAAAGCTCGTTGTTGGGATTGCTGTCGTGAACAATCAGCGCCTGGGCGCCGTAATGGGTGCCGACCTGGGCACCAGCGCCTGTCTGGAAGAGTGTGACAACCAGCGCGAGCAGAATAGAAATGCGTGCCATTTTGTTCTTCACAGTAGTTCTCCTGAAGGAATTTGGGTGGAACGATCAAGCTTGCTGCGTGGCTCGGTATGGATCATTTTTCGTCCTGCTTTCCGCTATCCAGCCGGCTCGATATCTCACCGGACAGCGCATCGATTTCGTGGGCCGAACACACCGAGAGTGGCGCCGGGATGACCTGTCCGCAGCACAGGCAGCGTGCCTCCCCGTCCACCTGGACCACCCCCGAGGAGTGGAGGACGGAGACGGTCTGGCGCTCCACGGTGATCTCGACGCGGCGACGAATCGCCTTTTGAGCGTCGATTTCTTTCCCGGGGGCTTCTGCGGCTGATACATTGCGAAAAAGGCGTCTCAAACAATTCCTCGATAGCTCCGGCCAACTCCAGGCCGTTTGCATGACGCGACTAGAACGCAGAACACGGTTTTAAGTCTTGAAGTTCGGCCCGAATTCTTACGAAGAAAGACGAAGGCCTCTTATGTCGCTGTCCCGCAATGGGTTATATCGCTTCGACGAATTTGTTCTCGACCGTCTTAAGCGGACCCTTGCGCGCGATGGCGAGCCCGTTCCGCTCTCGCCGAAGGCTTTTGAGGTGCTCACCTGTCTGGTGACCAACCCCGGACGGGTCGTAACAAAGGAGGAACTTCTCAAGGCGGTGTGGCCGGATTCGTTCGTCGAAGAAGGCAATCTCGTCCAGTACGTTGTCGCCCTCCGCAAGGCCTTTGCGGATCGCGCTGGCTACATCGTCACCGTGCCCGGACGCGGCTATCAGTTCGCAGCCGAGGTCCACGAGGAGACCCTGGCTCTGGCGCCCGACCAACCCGGTGGTGTCGTCATCCAGACCGTCCATGAGCGCACCCGGATCGTGGTCGAGGAATGCGACTCACCTCCCGGCTATGCTCTTCCCGCACCAGCCGCACTGTCAAGGGCGGAGTAAAACCAGGCCAGTGTGGCGGAGTAAAAGTAGGCCAGTATCGGGGTATGAAGTTGTTGATATTTCGGGGGAGGAGGGCCGCTGGAGCGTAG
>DASRLB010000443.1:0-8068 GCA_035648695.1 Acidobacteriaceae bacterium
ATCCGTGGGAGCGCACGGCCCGGTCGAGACTGATGTACTTCACATTGCTGTCCGCGGCGATCGAGGCGAGCGAGCTGACAGGCAAAGAAAGGTGCACCGCATTGATGGTCTTAAGCAGCACCGGAGCAATAGGCCCAGTTAAGGCCGTAAGCCGCTGGAGCAGAGAGGCGGTCGGGGGCGTGTTGTATTGAACGATGACGGAGACGGTTGAAGTCGTCGGGTGAGCCAGATCCGGTGAGGTCTTCTTCGGGCCCCCGTCTGCGAAGGCGGGTACGGTGGCTGTTAGCGTAAAGGCGAAAAGTAAAACAGAACGTGTTACAGAATGAAAGCGATTCATGGCTGCGGTATCCCTAAGTGTGTCTCTGCGTGCCTTCTTATGTGTTATCAGCATGGTCAGCTTCGGTTTCAATGTAGTTGTTGTCGTACTTACTCACCGGTCCCGAAGCTTTTCCACAAGTGCGAAGTTATGCGCCTTTTCCGCTATTATCCATACACCGTTCGTGCTATTACCGGAAAGGTCTCGTTTGGCGTGGCATTCGCGCTTGAAGTCTCTGCGGGTTTCGTCGCAACTCCGTGTGGGCAGCAGAGTTGCCGTTCCGAGCGATTGGCCCTTGTCCTCTCCGCCAGCCTGGATCTAGGGCGTCACGGTGAGGGTGATATTGAGCGTGTGCGTATTGGGCGCGGTCGCCCCGACGGCGGTGCCGGTCCCGGTCACCGGGATGTTGTAAACACCGGGCGCGGCGTGTTGCGGATAGAAGTTGCCGCCACAAGCTGTCAGTCCGCTCATAGAGACGGCCAGCGACGCCAGCACCAGCAGCGAACGCAGTGTCTTGCGGCGGCGGGTGAAGCCGAGCAGCGTGAGCGGCAGGAGTGTCGCGAGTGCGATGCGGCTGAAGTCCCATGGGCGGGACGGCGGCGTTGCGGAGGCGAGGAAGCCGAGTAGCTGGTCGGTGTCGATGGTGAAGTTGACCGGGAGAGTGGCGTCCGCGCCGAGAGTGACTGCCGATGCGGGCAGCTCGCATGTCACCCATGCGGGCACCGTGCCGCAGGTGAGGGTGATGGGGCCGGTCCAGCCGCCGGTGGAGGTCAGCGTCAGTTGCATCGTGGCGTGATGCTGGGTTTCGATGGTGATCGCGGGTGGGTTGGCGGTAAGCGAGAAGTCCTGCGGCGTGATCGTGAGCGAGAGGCCGGAGGACTGACTGGCGGTGAAGGACACGGCGCCGCCGCTGGTCCCGAAGGGAATGCCCGCGACGTTGACGCCGGAGTTGCCCGCGAGCGGCGTGTAGACCGCCGAGAACGAGTGGATGCCGGGCGCCAGCGTGCTGAAGGCGAACGTCGCAGTGGAGAATGCCGCCGCGCCGAACGTGGCCGACGCCGTCGCGAGGACGGTCGCGCCGTCGAGCAGGGTGACTGTGCCGTTCGGAGGAGCGGTGCCGGCAAGCGCGGTCACAGTCGCCACAAACGTGATGGTCTGGTTCTGCTCGGCGGGGTTCGGAGAGGCAGTCAGCGTCGTCGAGGTTGGGTTGAGGTTGACGATTTCGCTCACGGGGACGGCGGACGCGGCCTGGTAGTTGCCGGTCGCTGTGAAGGCGGCGGAGACGGAATATATGCCGGGATAGAAGCCCGCGGCAGTGAAGTTCGCGGCGCCGCTGGCATCGGTGGTGGCAGGGAACGTGAGCACGGCAACGCCGGGCGATTGCGCGATGCTGAACGTTATCGCGTTGCCAGCGCCCGCCGGTTGGCCGTTGACCGAGAAGTGCGCGGTGAAGGTGACCGGGGTCAGCGCCGGCGATGGGTTGACGCTCGAAGCGATGGTGAGTGCGGAGGGCGCGGCAGTGATGAGGACTACAACGGGGTTACAGGTGGCGGGGGCGAAATTGGGGTCGCCAGAGTAGGTGCAGGTGATGGTGTCCGTGCCCGCCGGGAGGGTGGACGTGGCAAGGACTGCGACACCGGCGGCGCTCAAGGGGACGGTACCGAGCGATGCGCCGCTGTTGAAGAATTCGACCGTGCCGGTTGGCGTGCCGGTGGACGGTGGCGCTGCTGTCGCGGTCACGGTAAGAGTGACGGTGGTGCCGAACGCCGCGGTGTTGGGGTTCGCCGTGAGAGTGAGAATTGCGGGAGCAATGCCGATGCCGTTCAGCGGGACAACCTGCGTCGAGCCGGGGATGGAGAGGTCGTTGTCGGTGGTGATGAGCTTGCCGCTGTCGGGGCCTCCGGTGATGGGCGTGAAGCTGACGACATCGGTGCAGGATTTTCCGGCTGCGAGCGTCGCGGTGGCGGAACTTGCACTGAGTTGCGGGCAGGTTGAGCCGTTGCCGATGGTGAAGCCGGGCGTGATGCTGGGGTTGGCGCCGGCGGCAGGCGTTGCATAGACGAGGTCGGCGTTGCCGTTGTTGATCATGGTCACGGTCTGCGGGCTGTCGGTGCTGGTCGAGCCGACGTCGGTGGTGGCGAAGGTGAGCGATGGCGGGTCGGCGTAGTCCAGCTTGACGAGCTGCGTTACGCCCTCGTCGGCGACGAAGACGTTGCCGGCGCTGTCGACGGTGAGGCCCTGGGGCTCGCCGAGGGCGGTGCTGAGGGTCAAGACCGCGGGATTCGCCGGGATGGAGCCGTTCACCGCGAAGATTTCCTTCACGGTGTGGTCGCCGAAGTTGGGAACGAAGAGGTTGCCTGCGCCGTCGAGCGCGACGTTGGTGGGTTCGATGAAGCCGGAGACCAGCGAGCGAGTTACGGGGTTGGGCGGAATGACGCCGTTCACCGCCATCACCTCCCAGACGGTGTCGCCGTCTTCGTCGGAGAAGTAGACGTTGCCGTGGACATCGATGGCCACGCCGGTGGGCCCGCCAATGCCGCTGACGATCGTAACCACCGTAGGCGATGCGGGAATGCTGCCGTTGACGGCGAGCACTTCATAGATCGCGCTATTGCCTCCCATATTGAGCGAGTTGGCCACGAAGACGTTGCCGTTGGCGTCGACCTTCATGCCGTTGAGCGCGGTGAAGGTGGTGTACAGCGTGAGGATGGTGGGGTTCGCGGGGACGCTGCCGTTGACGGCGAGGATCTCGCTTACGGTGGTGCGGTTGCTGATGACGAAGACGTTGCCGCTGCCGTCTACCGCGACATCGTCGGGCAGCGTAAAGCTGCCGACGACCCGGGTCGAACCGTCGGATGCGAGGATTTCTTCGACCGTGTTGTTGCCCATGTCGGAGAGGAAGATGTTGCCATTGCCGTCGACCGCAGCGCCGGTAGGGCCGCTGATGCCGGTGCCGATGGCGGTTTGCGTGCCGGGGAGCCAGGCAACCTGCGGGCCGTTGCCGGTTCCGTAGGCGTAGCCGTTGCCGAGGGTCGCGCCGGAGGCGTCGGTGAGCGACACCGCGCCGTAACGCAGGCCCGGGTGTGCGGGCGTAAAGCTGAAGTCGGCGGTGCAGGTCTGGCCCGCCGCGTAAGTTGTGCCGATGGCGCAGTCGCCGCCGCGGACGCTGTTGAATTCCCCGCCGGCCTTGCCCTGGGTCAGCGCGGTAATAGCGGTGAGCCTTCCCGCAGTGCTGAACGTTACGAGCGTTTGCACTGCGGCGCTTGCGGTCGTGAGGGGCTCGGTGAGGATGGTCGTGGTTATGGTCTTCTGCACCGGAGGCGCGGGTGCGTAGGTTGCATCGCCGGCCTGGTCGGCTTCGACGACGACGGTGCCCGCGCCGCTGTAGGTGAGCGTCGAGCCGTTCGTTCCGCTCACCGTCGCGGGGCCGCTGATGACGGAAAAGACGACGGGGCTTGTTGAACCTCCACCGGTGGCAGAAAGCAAGACAGCGGTGCCCGCGTACGCTGGTGGAGGCTGCGTAAAGTTGATCGTCTGGGGCAGCGGAGCGGCGTAGGTGTAGAGGTCGGACGGGCTGGTCGCGCTGGTGCCGCCCGGGGCCGTTACGGTGACATCGACCGTACCCGTGCCCGCCGGAGTTGTCGCGGTGATCGAAGTATCGCTGTTGACGGTGAAGCTTGCCGCGGCGGACGTACCGAAGCTAACGGCGGTCGAGCCCGAAAAGCCGGACCCGGAGATCGTCACTACTGTTCCGCCGGCGACTGGACCGCTGTTGGGCGAGACGCTGGCAACCGTTGGTGGCAGTATCGTGCCATCTCCATTCAACCGGACGTCCTGGGTTGCGCTGGGGTCGTTGAGATTATTGTCGGTGAGGATCAGATGCCCGTTATCTGGACCGGGCGCCAGCGGCGAGAAGCTGATGATGTAGGTGCATGACACGTCCGCGGCAAGCGTAGCGGGCGGTGAGGACGCAGACGACTGGGGGCAGCTCGAATTACCGGCGATCGTAAAGCCGGGAGTGATGCTCGGGTTGGGGGCAGAGGGAAGGGATGGAAAGTCGAGGTCTGCGTTGCCGTTGTTGAAGAGCGTAACAATTTGGGGGCTGTCGGTGCTGACTTGACCGATGTTGGTGGGGGAGAAGGTAAGGGTGGGTGCGTCGGCAAAGTCGAACTTGACGATGGTGTGATCGAAGAAGTCCGCGCCGAAGATATTGCCGGTGCCATCGAGTGCGACATTCTCAATCTTCAAGCCGCTGCTGATGGTTTTAAGTGTTTTGTAGCCGTCGGCGGCAGTGAGTTCCTGAAGGAGGGACACCCGCGAGTTTGAAATGTAGATGTTGCCGTTGGTGTCGATGTTCAGCCCTGAGGCGAACGTGTATCCGGTGCTGATGGTGGTGGCGGAAGAGTAGCCTCCGGCGCCGATGAGTTCCTGGAGAAGGCCGTCGCCTTCGTCGACTACGAAGAGGTTGCCAAGGCTATCGAGTGCGACGCCGGCAGGCTGGTTGTAAGTGCCGGGCAGTTTGATGGACTGCGTATAGTTGCTCGCGACAGTAAGCTCGCGGACAGCGAAGTTGTCACGGTCGGCGATGAACAGATTCCCAGTGCCGTCGATGGCAATGCCCAGCGGCGCGAGCCAGCCGCTGCCGATGGCACTCGTGGTGGTGTAGCCCGTCCCGGCAAAGAGTTCGGTGACAGTGTTGCTGGCGTGGTCCACGACGAAGAGGTTGCCGTTGCCGTCGATCGCTATACCAATGGGATCGACGAAGGTGTTGTTCAGGTTGATGACGGAGTTGTAACCGCTGGCGGCGGTGAGCTCAAGGAGGCCGGTGAATTCCGAACCAACGAAGAGGTTCCCGAAGCCGTCAAAAACGACACCGACGGCACGGTCGACGTTGGTGTTGATGATGGTTTGGGTTGCGGGAGAGAAGTTGGCTTGCGGACCCATGCCGATGCCATAAATATAAGTGCTGCCGAGGAGTGTGCCTGCGGCGGAGGTCAGGGTTATGCCGCCGTAACGCGGCCCGGGCAGCGTCGGCGTGAAGGTGAAGCTGACGGTGCAGGTCTGGCCGGTCGTATACGCCGTCCCCGTAGCGCATGTCCCGCCGGAAACGAATTTGAAGTCGAGGTTCGGCGCGCCCTGGGTCAGGACTGCGATCGAGGAGAGCGTTCCCGAGGCGGTGAAGGTCAGAGTCGCTCCTACCAACGGGCCGGTGGTTCCGATGGGCTCGCCCACCGGATACGCTCGGGCCTGTTGCGTTGCCGTCCCGAAGAACGGCAGAAGCAGCGCAAGCATGCAGATGACCTTATTGAAACCCATGGAGCCGGGGGAGCGGAAGGTAGTCGAAGGACGGGGGCCGAGAAACGCTTTGGACATGGTGGGGCTCGCAGGTATCAAACCATCGTAGCTACCGCCGAAGCCATGCGCAACTGCTCGAAAGTGGCCGTTGCGAACGCCGCTTCATTACACCTGTGTCATCGTGCCTTCGCGGAGGCCATTATTGCGCTATCCTCGTCAGTGTTTACTGGAGACTCCCTATGCCATCGCTCGTTCCCTGCCTCGCCCTTGCCGGCATCGCGCTTCTGCCCACGTTCGCAACCGCGCAACAGACGGCCGGTCCTTACAAGGTCTTGAAGACGGTAAAAGTTGGCGGCGAGGGCGGCTTCGACTATGTGACCGCCGACTCCGAAGGACGGCGGCTGTATGTCGCGCGCTCCGGCCCCGCGGGCAGCCTGCACATTTACGACCTCGATACGCTTGTCCAGGTTGGAGAAATCCCCAACGTCAGCGCCCACGGCGCGACCGTCGACACCAAGTACCACCACGGCTTCGCGACCAGCAAACCTGTCACCATGTTCGATACGAAGACCATGGACGACGTGAAGAAGCTCGATACCCAGGGCAATCCGGACGGCTACCTGGCGGACCCCGAGATGCACCGCGTCTACATCCTGAGCCACTCCGTTCCGAACGTCACCGTGCTGGATGCGAAGGACGGCGCGGTCCTCGGCACCATCGATATCGGAGGCGCGCCCGAGGAAGCCGTGCTCGACGGCAAGGGCCGCATGTTTATCGACATCGAAGACAAGGACGCCATCGCCGTCGTCGACACCAAAACCATGACGATGACCGGCAAATACGATATTTCCAGCCACGGCGGAGGCTGCGCCGGGCTCGCCATCGACGCCAAACACGGTGTGCTCTTCGCCGCCTGCCGCGACAAGAAGAACATGATTATCGTCAATGCAGCGGACGGCAAGATCATTACCGACCTGCCCATCGGCAACGGCTGCGACGGCGCAGTCTTCAATCCGCAGACGATGGAAACTTTCAGTTCGCAGGGCGATGGCACGCTGACGGTCATCAAGGAGCACGGCCCCACCAGCTTCGATGTGGAGCAGACGGTGACGACGCCGGTGCGCGCCAAGACGCTGACGCTGGATACAAAGACCGGGCACATTCTGCTGATTACCGCGGAGTTCGGCGCAGCGCCGCCGCCCGCTCCGGGCGCGCGCTACTCGCGGCCGCCCATGGTTCCGGGAACATTTTCCATTCTGGTTGTCGGCAAATAGGCTGCTGTCCGCGAGCCATTTCGAAGCGTGAGATAGAATTTCCATTAACGAAGAAGCTGGCGACAGTGCCCGTCTTCGAAGAAAATCCGTGCGCTTTCAGGAAGCAAAATGAAAGCGCTATCATTTCTGTGCGTCAAACACATTTCTCCTAACGATCCGGTGTGTACCCTATGCATGAAAATTCTTCGACCTCGCGCCGTCAGTTCCTTCGCAATGCAGCCCTCGCTTCCGGGACCGTGATGGCGGCGGGAAGTTCTTCGGCTGCGGCAGAAGCCGCGCCAGCAGCACCCGCGAGACGTCCCAATGTGCTGATGATCTGCGCCGACCAGTTTCGCGCGGACTTCGTCGGCGCGAACCGCGAGAACCCTTCGGCGAACACTCCGAACATCGACGCGCTGGCCGAGCGCGGCACGAATTTTCGCCAGGCTGTGTGCAATCAGCCGCTGTGCTCGCCGTCGCGCGCGTCGTTTCTTACCGGCGCGTACGCCACGCGGACCAAGGTGTGGAAGCTCGGCCTGGAGCTCGACCACTCCCTGCCGACGATTGCGACGACGCTGAAGAAAGAGGGCTACACCACCGCGTTCATGGGCAAGTGGCATGTCTCCGCCAACAAAAACAGTGCGGGCGAGTTGCAGCGAGGCTGGATTCCGCCCGGGCCTTCGCGCGGCGGTTTCGACGATCTATGGGAAGGCGCCAACGTCATCGAACTTGAGTCGCATCCGTACGAGGGTAATTACTGGGACAACGGGGGCGCCAACATCGGCTTCAAGGACCAGTACCGCGTCGACTTCATCGCCGACCGCGGCGTCGCATTCCTCGAGCAGAAACACGACAAGCCCTGGCTGCTGTTTCTTTCGCAGTTGGAACCGCATCAGCAGAACGATGTCGACCAGTTCGTTCCGCCCAAGCGCTATGAGGACACGTACAACGATCCCTTTGTGCCGCACGACCTGCGCAACCTTCCCGGCAACTGGCGGTCGCATCTGCCGGGCTACTACGGCGACTGCCAGGCGATCGACGACTGCGTGGGCAAGCTGGTCGACACGCTGCAAAAGACCGGGCAACTGGACAACACCATCATCGTTTTCTTCTCCGACCACGGCTGCACGTTCCGCACGCGGCTGGGCGAGTACAAGCGGTCGCCGCATGAGTCCAGCCTGCGCGTTCCGTTCATCGTCGCTGG
>DASRLB010000444.1:0-3286 GCA_035648695.1 Acidobacteriaceae bacterium
CTTCGGACTCATCGAGCGCGACGGTAAGACCTTCACCGAGATGCTGGCCTACAAAGAGAGCGAGTCGAAAATCTTCGGCTTGGTTCGCATTCCCAAGAGGAACCAGGATACCTTCGGGCGTGACATCGAAGAGGTCATCGCGCGCAAGTTAACCTTCGAGGAGGCGATTCGGAACGGCACCGCCACAGTGATGAGCAAGCAGCGCCTCAAAGTGGTCCAGCGGGATCTATTCGAGCAGTTGGACCAAATAACGCTGTTGTGAGGGAGAATAGAATGTTTGACGTAAAGCAATTAATAGGCGAAGTGGCGGCTCAGAACGGCATCCGTGTGGAACCCAACGATCCGCTGTTCGCGCTGGTGACGATGAACAAGATTGTGCTGGACCAAGCCACGCGAGAATTCCAGGAACAACTTCAGACGCGAATCGCGGAATTCCACGCGTCTATGGAGAAAGCGGAACGGCGCGCAGGAAGCATGCTTGCGGAAAAGGTAAAAGAGTCGGCGGACCTGATGCGGCAGGGTTTGCAGAATGACATTCACATCGCCGGCCTGAAGGCCCGCGAGATTGTGCATCTGGTGAACGAGGCGCACCGTCGCCCGGCGTTGATTCGTTGGTCCGCCGTCGGCTTGGTGGCCGGCGCCCTGCTTTTCGGCGGCGGCATTTGGCTCGGGACGTTGCTGCATTAGCGAGCCGATGCCGCTGACCAGCTAAGGCCAACACAATGCATGGCTCTCCAAAATGGAAGGCCGGCCTGTAAAGCCCGCCTCGGCGTCCGCCTACAGCATTAGCGCCCGCGTTCGATCGTTGCCAGCGCCTTCTTAATGGTCCGTTCCACGTAGTCGTTCTGCCGCCGCTCGTTCCCCTTGTGCGACAGATCGCGTGACCGGATCACGGCGTCGACCTCGGCTGCCGAAGCCCCACGCGAGAGGGCGTAGACAGCGTAGGCCAAGTCGATCCGAGTTCCGTCGCCGCCGTAACGAACATCCGTGCGGAACACATCAATGCTCTTCAGATCCTGCGGGCGGATGGTTACTGCGTTGGCACGCTGCCTCAACTGTTCCCGCTCGGCGTGCCGTCGTTCAAGGTCGCTTTTCACGCCTGCCAAGAACGGCTCCGCCTCGGGATAGACTCCGCCGCCCGCCTCGATCAAGCGTACGAATGGGTACAATCCCGTGCTGGCATCGAGATATTTGGCCTTCCGGTTGGCAAAGCCCGCTAGCCGTCCAAAGTGTCGCCAATCGGCTGCGCCGCGATCACCTCCGAATTTCTCGGCCAACGCCCGCGCGGCTGCGGTGCTCACTTCCTTGTTGAGTCTTTCGGGGTGCTTCAGCCAAGCTTGGTAATTGCCTGGAGAGGTTGCCACGATCACAGCGGGATTGAAGCCCGCCTGCTTCATCGCCGAAACTGCATCCTTCGTCAGATCATCGACCATGCTAAGGTCGTGCTCACCCTTCGGTCGAATGTAGATGTTTCGTCCCTCGCGATTCTGGTGGCGCAACCATGGCACGGACTTGACGATGGTTTCGGAGTCCCAAACACGCGGGATCATGGCCGATTCGCCTGCCCCGGCGTTTGGGTTGTAAAGCCCGACTTCAAACAGTTCGGAACCCATCGCCGCGACTTGTTGCTGGACCGCTGCGACGGTCTTGCCCGCTGTTTTGTTTGATTGTCGCCATCTCTCAGCAGAAGCATTCATACCACAGACGTCCCTACTGAAAAGGGAACGACAGGGGCGGTCCGAGACACAGAAGAGCAGAGTTTTGATTGCAAGTTTTAATGCTCGGGCCGGACGGAAAGGCAGGCGAGCGTATCTTTGCTTCCTGCGGCGAACCTCACGAGACTAGCCGCGCGCTGCAACGATTGGAACAGACCTTCGCGGAGCCGAGCGCGTTTATGGGTCCGCCGGGCCGACTTCTATCGGAAGCGCGTTAGCAGGTTGCGGAAAAAAGCAGATTCGGCTGTGACGAAGAATGCCCCAGCGTCGTCTTTGTATACATGCGAGGCGACGATCAACGACAAAGTGGAGTCTTCAGCTACATTTCGGCGGAGCAACGAGTCCCGCAGAATCATCCACTGAGACCGCTGCGGAAGATGGTGGAGGAGGTGCTGGCGGAACTCTCGCCACGTTTCACCAGGATGTACGCCAAGCGCGGCCGGCCCTCGATTGCGCCGGAGAAGCTGCTGCGGGCGCTGTTGCTGCAAGTGCTGTACACCATCCGCAGCGAACGGCAACTGATGGAACAACTGGATTACAACATGTTGTACCGCTGGTTCGTGGGGCTGAATATGGACGACCCCATCTGGGACGTGACGGTGTTTACCAAGAATCGCGAGCGACTGCTGAAAGGCGACATCGCGCAGGCGTTCTTTGAAACGGTGCTGGAACAGGCGCGCGCAAAGAGCCTGCTGTCGGAGGATCACTTTACGGTGGACGGAACGTTGATCGAAGCCTGGGCGGGACAGAAGAGTTTTCAACGCAAAGACCAACCGCCGCCACCGCCCGCAGACGGCGGCAGCAATCCGACCGTGAACTTTCACGGGGAGAAACGCAGCAATCAAACACACCAGTCCACCACAGATCCGGAAGCCATGCTGTATCGGAAGTCGGGTGGCAGCGAATCCAAGCTGAGCTATCTGGGGCATGTGTTGATGGAGAACCGCAACGGGTTGGTGGTGGACACCAGGCTCACATGGGCCACGGGAACCGCCGAGCGCGACGCGGCGCTGGACATGGCGGCGCGGATTCCGGGCGGTACTCGGCAAGTCACGTTGGGTGGCGACAAGAACTACGACACGCGGGATTTTGTGAACAAGCTGCGCGAGGCGGCGGTGACTCCGCACGTGGCGCAGAACCAGCATGAGCGGCGCACCAGCGCCATCGATGAGCGCACCACGCGACACCAAGGCTACGGCATTAGCCAGAGAAAGCGCAAACGAGTCGAGGAGATCTTCGGCTGGATCAAGACCATCGCTGGGCTACGCAAGACCCGGCATCGAGGCAAGGCGAGAGTCGGATGGATGTTCACCTTTGCCGCGGCGGCTTACAATCTGGTGCGGATGCGGAACCTAGCGCAAGCCGCGGCCTGAGGCTGGGAAAGGCGCCCGGGCACCTCAACCGGGCACCAACCGCCCAAGAAATCACTCACAAAATGACCAGCAGGGCAACGGGATCAAGCCGCCCGGCTGCTTTTTCCGCACCCTGCTAGAGCTGACCTGTGAGATTATGGGCGGAATGGACGAGTTGCGGCATTCCGCGGTGGTGCGGGTTACGCATTGGATCAATAC
>DASRLB010000445.1:0-3666 GCA_035648695.1 Acidobacteriaceae bacterium
GTCAGAGTTGCGTGTCGCAACCCAACCCTACTCAGGATCGCCCCGGTGGCCGCTGACCGGCCTGCCTGCGCCAGACTCTTGGCGGTCGCTCCGGCGGGCCGGTCAGCGGTCTCCTACACCATCACCAGGGACACGACCCCCGACGACAGGTCGCGACCGACGTTCAGTATGTCGCGCAGCTCGCAAAGCGACTCGAAGAGAAAGACGGGGAGATCGTCTTTCTGCGTTCGGAAGTCGCCGTCAAGAACGACCAGATCAAAGATTTGACCGAACGCGCCCGCGAGACCAACCACCTGATCGCCGGTTTGCAAAAAATGCTGACGCCGCTGTTGGGACGACCATCGGCACCATCGTCACCGGAGCGCGCAGACCAGGGCTCAGAAATCGAGAACAGGGGATAATGCCGAGTTTCTGCGATGGGCGGCTCGGACACTCTGGCACCCACTTGGGCCATTGGCGGTGATGCCAGCCGAGGTCTCAGAAGCGCCGATAGCGGGCGTTTGTTTAGGACCATTACGGAGCTTTGTCAGCGCGGCTATCACCTATTCGTTTGCCGCGATGTCTTGGGCCGAAGGGGCACGCTGGGCGATCGCTTGATCGAGCGCCGCCAGCATCGCCTGGTGCTCGGCCGTCAGCTTGTAGCGCGCGCGAATGGTTTGGCTGTGCTGGAGGGCATGGTCGTGAGCGCCGGGCATTTCTGCAAGGATTTGCAGCACCAAAATCTGCAGCGGGACATTGTCGGGGTTCCGGGCAGCAAGGCCGTCGGCGATATACAGCGCTTGCGGGAAATTCTGCAGCCGGAGAAAGCACAGGGCCACATGGCGGGTCGCCTGGTCGTGCCGGGCGGGAACCACCCATTGGTTTGTCGCCGCGGTTAACAGATCCCGGCCGAACATCGCATGGGCGGCGGGCAGTTGGGTCTCTAGAAGAAGGCAAACGCCGATATAGTCGTGCGTCGCGAGCAGCTGGTCGAGAAGGGCGGGGAGACCGGCGGGGATCGCCGTTTCGAATAGTTGCGCCGTAAACGTCCGCACGCGGTCCTGGAGCGCCTGGTATTCCTGAAGGAAGGCGTTGGTGAAGGCTGACAGGAGTTGGCCGCAGAATTGGCTGGCGAAAGCGATGGCGCAGAACAGCCGACCGTATGGGTTCATTTGCGCAAGGAGTGGGCCGAAAAGATTGTCGTAGGACAGGACGGTCCGCTTCGCGTTGATGCGCGTTAGCCCTTCGGTCCGAACGAAAATCTTGAACAGGGCGAGCGTGGCGTGGAACCGCAAATGCCAGTCCTGGCTCATTTGCGCGCGATGATCCAAGAAGCCCTTGACGGCATCGTGCGGCCAATCGGCGAGCTCGCCGAGAAAAAAGCAAACCGCGGCGTCTCGATCAGGGCGGCCGGATTTGGCAAAGCGGATCAGCACCTCCGCGAGCATGTGGGGGTCCCCGCCGCGGCAGGCGAGCAACAGCTCGAAGATTCCGATCAGCTCGGCATCGGAGGCGGCCGTGAGGAGCTTGTCGAGGACGAAGCGGTGCGCTTTGCGGAACGTATTGGTCGTGTACCGCACCCCGCCGGCGAATGTGGCCTGCTCGTCGACCTGCTCGACCACATCGCTGCTCATGAAGGCGCCATGGAAGTAATATCGGGCGTCCCCCTTGTCCTCTTCGCCACCGCCCAGCCACTTCCCGAGATACTCGAGATATTCCGCTTCGCTGTTGTGATCGTGCCGCGGTGGCATCCGCGGCGGCGGCGGTTCGTCGCTGCGGGCATCGAACGGCGCTACCGAAAAGCTGTTCGGCGTGACGCCATAGATCCGCTGGCCGTCCGCGACGTACATCCGCAGAAAGAGAACCTCGAAGCAGACCTTTTGAAACACCCGCCGCATGTGGTCATAGAGGGATCGAGCTGCCGGAAGATCGTAGGTGTCGATGGCCTGCAAGAGCTTATGCAGCGTCTGCCTCTCCTTGGTGTGGAGATGGGCACCAAATCGATCGCGCAGCCTTCGAACGCGACGCAGAGGGGCACGGAACGCGAACACCTGAAGGAAATTGGCGATGGTGGCCGAGGGGTGGCCGATTTGCTGGAGGATGGAGTCGAGGCCGTCCATTTCCTGCGGGGCGCCGGGTGCGACCGCGCGGGTCACGAGGCAGTCAGCAAAGCTGACGATGTCGGTGACGATCCGTCCCCGGACGATGCGGGCAAGACGCGGAAAGGCTTCCACCCGCGCCAGCACGTCTTCCTCGATCGTCAACCAGCGCCGGATTAGCGCCAGCTGCGCCGCACGGCTGTGAACGGGGGTGAGGTTGAGCGACGACGTCGTATTGGGTCTGCTGGCAGCGAGAGAGTCCGACGCGAGCTCCGCCCACTGGGAGGCGGCGCCAGATGCCCGGAAGGCGACCAATACGGTGCGGAACTCCGGCGCCTGCAATTCGGGGGGAGGTACGTAAGGCCGAAAGCGCGGGATGTTCATCGCCTCCAGAAGGCGATGTATCTCGATCGCGGTCTCAACGAAGAAATCGAGTTTGACGATCTCGACGTCGTTCCACAGCTCAATCCGCTTGCCGAAGTCGAAATCTTGGATGTGCGCGCCCAGCTTGTCGCGCGCGCTGCGAAAATACTCGTCGAAATAATCGGCGTAGATTTCCTTGGTCCGGTGATACTCACCGGTGTCGTATCCCGCGAGGTTCAAAGGCTTACGGAGCTCGCGCGCATGAGCGATGAAGTCCGCCGCGCGAACAATGACGTGGCGGGCCAGCGTCCGGGCGACGAAATCGTCGGGCGCGTGCTGGGCGAGGTGAAGAGAAAGCTGCAGCTCATCGATGATGTGCCTTAGCTTTTGAAGGCGACCGACCAGAGACATTTGAGGGATATTTGGTGATCAAGCGCCGATCCTTTCAACCCCGTTGAGCCTGAGTTGTGTCTCCGCCCTTGAGACATCCTCTCACTAACTCGCAACCCCAAAGCAACGTCGGGTTTGTGGGCAACTCGCCGACCGCTCGCTACTCGACGAATGCCCGCTGTCAGCGCAATAGCCGACCGCCCACTCGCGGCTCGCGCTGCCGCGCTACAATGACTCTGTGGAAAATCGGCGAGCCCGGCACATCAGCGAGATCATTAGGGAGCGCGATAACCTCTCGGCCCTCGGCCTAACCGCGCCACTAAGTCCCAAGCGCGACGTTTTGAAAATACCGCGCCTGCTTCTCGGCGCCGTGCTCGACGTGTTGGCGACGATTGGCTGGTTCGTCACGCTGCCATTCATCACTCACGACGATCGCGCGGCGACATCGCGCGAACAATCCAGGGGATAACCACAGCTCGCGCTCGCGCCGCCGCGCTACAATAAGGCAATGCCACAAGAGCCGCGACATATCGGCGACGTGCTCAGAGAACGCAACATCGAACTGGCGACCAACGATCCTGTTGTCCGCGGCGGCTTTACCCAAGTTCCGAATTTCATTCTCAAAAACGCCGACCTCAGCCTCGGTGCCAAAGTCACCTATGCGATGTTTCTGCACTACACCTGGCACAACGAGAGCTGCTTTCCGGGGCAGGAGCGGCTCGCCGAGGACATGGGCATGAGCCAGTCGCGCGTCAGCGAATTCATCAAGGAGTTGCAGACGGCAGAGCTCATCGAGATCACTCGCCGCGGGCAGGGGAGGACCAACCTCTACAAG
>DASRLB010000446.1:0-4608 GCA_035648695.1 Acidobacteriaceae bacterium
CCGAAAACGCCGCTCTTCCCCACCTGATCGCCCCCGTTCCCGGCCCCAACGCCCGACGAATCATCGCCGAAGACGACCGCCTGCTTTCGCCGAGCTACACCCGCAGTTATCCGCTGGTCGTCAAGCGCGGGCGCGGTTGCCGCATCGAAGACGTCGACGGAAATGAGTTCCTCGACTTCACCGCCGGCATCGCCGTTACTTCGACCGGCCACTGCCATCCCGAAGTCGTCAAGGCCATTCAGGACCAGGCTGCGGAGCTGATCCACATGTCCGGCACCGACTTCTACTACGAACAGATGACGGCGCTGGCCGCGCGTCTCTCCGCCATCGCGCCGATGGCCGGCCCGCACCGCTTCTACTACGGCAACTCCGGCGCCGAGGCTGTCGAGTGCGCCCTGAAGCTGGCGCGCTACCACACCAGGCGCCAGAACATCATCAGCTTCGTCGGCTGCTTCCACGGCCGCACGATGGGCGCGCTTTCGCTGACCGCGTCGAAGGCGCAGCAGAAGCGGCGGTTTGCTCCGTTCGTCCCCGGCGTGACGCACGCGCCGTATCCATACGCCTATCGCGGTTGCGAAGGCGGCAGCGAAGCAGAGCGCGAGGCGTTGGGACTGAGTTGTGCCCGCTACATCGAGGACAGGCTGTTCAAGACCATGCTTCCACCCGAAGAAGTCGCTGCAATCATCGTCGAGCCGATCCAGGGCGAAGGCGGATACGTGGTCGCGCCCGACAGCTTCCTGCGCGAGATACGCAACATCTGTGATCGTCACGGCATCCTGATGATCGCCGACGAGATCCAATCCGGCGTTGGCCGCACCGGCAAGTGGTGGGCGATCGAGCACGCCGGCGTCGAGCCCGACATCGTCTGCGTGGCGAAGGGTATTGCCTCAGGAATGCCGCTCTCGGTCTGCATGGCGAAGGCCCACGTCATGGATTGGCTTCCCGGCTCGCACGCCAGCACGTACGGTGGCAATCCAGTATGCATCGCCGCGGCGCTGGCGACGTTGAACGTCATCGAGCGCGAAGGCCTACAGAATGCCGCGACTGTTGGCGCGGCGATGCTGGAGCGCATGAAGACGTGGGTCGCGAAGTATCCCAACGTCGGCGACGTGCGCGGACGCGGCCTGATGATCGGCCTCGAACTCGTGCAGGACAAGAAGTCGAAGGCTCCCGCAAGCGCACTCCGCGACCGCATCACTGACAAGCTGGCCTTCGACCGCGGCCTGCTTCTGCTGGGCTGCGGCGAGACCACTATTCGGCTCTGCCCGGCGCTCATCGTTACGCAGGAAGAAGCGGACGCCGCGCTGGATATTCTGGAAGAGTGCATCGTGCTCGCACAACAGTAGAACGAGGGATCTTATGACTCAGACAATCGCTGCTCCCGTTGCACAGGAAGTACACGAAATCCTCAGACGGCTCGGCGTGAATCCGCCGTCCGGCGGAACGCTCGCCGTGCGAACGCCGCTCACTGGCGAAGTGATCGCACAGCTTCCCATGGTCGATGCCGCGAGCGCGGGCGATGCAATCACCGCTGCGCACAAGGCGTTCCAGGAATGGCGCAGCGTTCCCGCACCCAAGCGCGGCGAACTGGTCCGCATCCTTGGCGAAGAGCTTCGCACCGCGCTGCCTGACCTCGGACGCCTGGTCACCATCGAGTCCGGCAAGCTGCTCACCGAAGGCCACGGCGAAGTGCAGGAGATGATCGACATCTGCGTCTTCGCGGCGGGGCTTTCGCGGCAGATCGGCGGCCTCACGCTGCCTTCCGAGCGCAGCCAGCACCGCATGATGGAGACGTGGCATCCGCTGGGCGTGGTCGGCGTAATCACCGCGTTCAACTTCCCCGTCGCGGTGTGGGCGTGGAATACCGCGCTCGCGCTGGTGTGCGGCAATGCGGTAATTTGGAAGCCGTCGGAGAAAACTCCGCTCACCGCGCTCGCCACGCAAGCAATCTTCGAGCGCGCGGCGGCGAAGTTCGGCGGCGTTCCCAGCGGCCTCGCCACGCTGTTGATCGGCGATGCGAGCGTGGGACAGCAACTCGTCGACAGTCCGCTTGTGGCTCTGCTCTCCGCGACTGGATCGACGGCGATGGGGCGTGCGGTCGGGCCGCGCGTCGCCGCCCGCTTCGGCCGCTCGATTCTGGAGCTTGGTGGCAACAATGCGGCGATTGTTGCGCCTTCCGCGAACCTCGATCTAGCCCTGCGCGCGATTGCTTTCTCGGCCATGGGGACCGCGGGCCAACGTTGCACGACCTTGCGGCGGCTGATCGTTCACGACTCCGTCTACGACCGGCTCATCCCGCAACTCAAGCGGGCTTATCGATCGGTGGTGGTTGGCGATCCGCGCGAACCGGGAACGCTGGTCGGTCCGCTGATCGACGAGCGTGCGTGGACCAACATGCAGAAGGCGCTCGAAGACGCGGGCACCGCGGGCGCAACCATCACCGGCGGAGAGCGCCTGAACGCCGCCGAATCACCCGAGGCGTTCTACGTGCGTCCGGCGCTGGTCGAAATCGGCAGCCAGGCCGACGTGGTCAAACGCGAAACCTTCGCGCCGATTCTCTACGTCATGCGCTATCGCCATTTCGGCGAAGCAATCGCCATGCAGAACGACGTTCCGCATGGCCTGTCGTCTTCCATCTTCACGTTGAACCTCCAGGAAGCCGAGCGGTTTCTTTCCGCCATCGGCTCGGATTGCGGCATCGCCAACGTCAACATCGGCACGTCCGGCGCGGAGATCGGCGGCGCGTTCGGCGGCGAGAAGGAGACGGGCGGCGGCCGAGAATCCGGCTCCGACGCATGGAAGCAATACATGCGCCGCGCCACCAACACCATCAACTATGGAACGGAGTTGCCGCTCGCGCAGGGTGTGAGTTTCGATATCGGATAAGCCAATTCGCCACGCCTGGAAAGCTCTGGACCCCTCCCCCTTTCTATTGACATGGGCTAACTAAGTGCGGCTTCTGCCAGGGTTCTTCGCTTGAGACGGGTACCTCTAAACTACTGAACAGCGCGCTGTAAAAAGTGGGCCTTGGAAACTTTTGGAGGGGTAATGCGTTTAGGGCGGGTTTTGATGGGTACGCTGTATGTGACGGCCGGCGTGGCGCACTTCGTCCTGACGCGGGTTTACGAAGGCATTATGCCGGACTACCTGCCGGCACACCACGAACTGGTCCTGCTGAGCGGCGCGGCGGAGATTGCGGGTGGATTGGGCGTGCTCGTGCCGCAGACGCGGCGAGCGGCGGCGTGGGGGCTGGTCGTGCTGCTGGTGGTCGTGATGCCGGCGAATGTGTGGATGGTCCAGCACTCGGACCGCTACCCGGGCGTGCCGTTGTGGGCGCTGTGGCTGAGGCTGCCGTTGCAACTGCCGCTGATCTGGTGGGCGTTCCAATACACGCGGGCGGAAAATCAGTAGGCTGCGGCAGCGTTGAGGAACTCATGCAGGTCGCGGAGTTGCCGGGCGGTGGCGCAGCGCTCCACGCTGTTGCCCTGGCCGTTGATGCGGAACTGAAAGAGTTTGGCTTCGGCGAGCGAGTCGAGGTAAGCGAGGCTCACGTCGTAGGGAATCATCTCGCGGTTGTGACGATGGCGCTCGAAGGCGCCGCGCTCTCTCCATTTGCTTTTCGCGCCGGCGACCGGAAGTTGGGCGGGGAGGCCGTCGATAAGCGTGTCCATCTCACCGTGTTTCGCGGGGCTGACGATGCCGCCGTAGGCGAGGTCCGTCGTCAGGTTGTATTCGACCTGGTGAGGGCCAAGCTGGGTGGCGCTGATGAGCAGGTGTACCTGCGTAGACCCAGTCGGGGGGCCGTCGGGGCAGCGGCCGGTGTCGACATCGAGGGTGAGCGTGGTTTGCCCGGAGTAGGGGTCGGTGGTTTCGTGGATGTGCCTGGACTCGCGGGCGTTCAGCCGCGGGGCCGCGACGAAAATGACGGCGAGAAGCATCATCAGCTTCAACATGGGCAGATATTAGCCTCAGTAGCCGATGTGGTGCAAGTAAAACACGACGCAGCTTGCCACGAGGCAATAGATCCCGAACAGGTACCACTTTCCGCTTTCGAGCCACGAACTCAGCCACCGCAACGCCGCCAGTCCGGCCAGGAAGCTGAGCACCATGCCGAGCAGCGCGGCGAGCGTGGACGAGTGGAGATCGAGCGTGTTGCCATCGCACTGCGACGCGCGCAGCAGACGGTTGACCTCGCGCAGGACGGCGGGTGGCGTAAGGATAACAGCCAGCGCAAAGCTGAAGCGTTCGGCGCGCTCCCGTGAGGCGCGGGCAAGCAGGCCGGTGGAGATCGTCGCTCCCGACCGCGAGAACCCCCGGAACGGCAAACATAGTCCCTGCACGGCGCCCATCCATCCAGCCTGCGAGAAGGTGACGTTGTCGCCGGAGCGCGAGGCGCCGCGGTCGTAGGCGCGCGCCGTCTGCGCTTCCGCGTTGCGCTCCTTCATCCCGGCCCACAGGATCAGCAGGCCGGCGGCGAAGAGCGCGGGGGCGACGAAGTCCAGCCGCGAGAAGATGTCTTCAACATCCTGGTGCCCGACCACACAGGCGGCGACGTACTTGCCGGCAGCCCCGCCGACGGTTTCGGCGGACGCCCGGTTGAGGTGGTGC
>DASRLB010000447.1:0-7683 GCA_035648695.1 Acidobacteriaceae bacterium
GTGGTATGTCTCGCGGCCGACAGGGGTGCTGAAGCGGGCGATGAAGATGTAGGGGGCGGTGAGGGCGTCGGTCAGAGGGATGCCGCGGGCGGCGAGGGTGTCGCGGAGGTCGGCGATGGCGAAGGCGTCATCGGGGTCGCAGGGGATCGTACAGGTGATGCGGAGGCCGGCGGAGAGGGCGATAGTCGACGCGGCCTTGAATTCGCGAGGGACAGGGATGAGCTGCGGGCCCGTTTGGGCGGCGAGTGGAAGAGCGAAGAAGGCGGCGATGAGTGGCCGAAGTGTCATGGTGTAACGGTACACGCGATGGGTGGAGCCGGGAAGTGTTGAGGGTGGGGCTGGTTTGAGGATTGTTCCGGGGTGGAAATGGGCGGGAGCGGTTCGCTTCGCGAATGCCCACATTAGTCGCATGAAGCCGCGACGAAGATGGGGCACCCGGATTGGCGGCTGGCCTAAATGGGTGCGGAGCCGGTGACAATGGTGACCCCCGGCGGTGGCGTGAAGATGAAGTCGCTGTACCTGGTCGGAATATTTTCGTGCAGGTCGGTAAAGGTGAACGTAGTGGTGGCGCCGTCAGTCTCTTCGAGGCGCATGGCGTGGATCTGGCCGGCAGCGTCTACCGTGAGCGCGAGCGAGCGCAACCGCTGCTGCATCCCTTTGGGGATGCCGGAAAGCGTGTAGCCCCCCGCGACGACCGTCAGCGTGAGGTGGTCTAGTTCTTTCGCTAGCACAGTGTGGCCGAGCAGGAAGCGGAGCGGCGAGCGCAGGTCGTCAAGCTGCTTGGCGGGTAGCCGCTGCGCCTGGGTGTCGCCGGGGGTATAGAAGATGGCGGATTTGCCATCCAGCAGGAACAGCTTGCCGGGCGGCGAGTCGTACGCCCAACGCATCCGTCCCGGCTTCTTCAGTGTCAGCGTGCCGGTCTCGGAGCGGTCCTCGCCCATGCCGACGTAGCGCTCGGTATAGCGCGCCTGGAGCGACGCGAGGTGGTTGTAGTGCGCGTCGACGGTCTTCGCAAGCGACGCGGCCGTCACCTGTGCTGAGGCAACGGCCGCAAACGCGAGCGAAAAAACTATTGCAGCAGTTCGGTGCAGTTGGTGCCGCCCTTGGGGTCGTAGTGGATCAGGCCGTCCGCGTCCGTGCAGTACCCGAGGTTGCCGGAGTGGCCGACGGAGTTCGGCACGGCGGTGATCGTGTAGCTGTTGTACTGGTCCTGGTTGTTGGCCGTCGCCTTGCCGCCGCAGGTGATGGTGAAGGTGTAGCCTGCCTTGTTGCCGCCGACCAGATCGTCGCCGATGATCTCGGCCGCCTCGGGGGTCGCCGGACCGGCAGCAGTATTGCCGCCGAGCTGCGCCAGCGTGCAGGCGTAGCCGTGTTGCGGATAGGACCCGTTGTACTCGCCTTCCGCCGAGTTCAGCACCCGCAGCGACTGCACGGCGGACGTCTGGTGAGCCCGGATGGTCACCTTCTGCATGGCGGGCACGGCCAGCGTCATCAGGATCAGGATGACGGACATAACGATCAGCAACTCGATCAGCGTGAAGCCGGCTTCTGTGGAACGAATTTCAGATTGCTTGCGCATAAATTTCCTCACGGATGCAGGAATCGTTGTCACGCGATCTCCCTCTTGGAGTATAGACGTATCCACACAGCGTTCGAGGTAAGCCGCACACCCGATTCGCATGGAATATTAGCTGAACGAGGGACGCCGGCAGAGCAAAAAAGTAACACCTCAGCAAGCCAGGCTCTCGCGTTCGATCTTCAGCCCGCGAAGGTTCCCGAGCAGCGTCAGCGCCAGCTTTTCCGGCTGGATAAGCTCAACCGCAAGCCGCTGGATGTCTTCGCGGGTCACGCGGTTTACCTCGCTCGTAATGTCGTCGACGCTGAAGAAACGCCCAAAGTACATCTGCTGCCGCGCCAGGTTCGACATCCGCGACGACGAGCTTTCGAGCCCCAGCACCATATTGCCCTTCAGCTGGTCCTGCGCGCGCTTCAACTCTTCTTCCGAGACCAGTTCGGCCTTGATGCGACGGAACTCGGCCAGCGTCAAATCAAGCACCTCGCGGGTCTTATCGACCGCGCATCCAGCGTATACGGCCAGCGATCCGGTATCGCGAAAAGTGTTCATCTCGGAGTAAATCGAGTAGGCCAGCCCGCGCTCTTCGCGGATCGCCTGAAACAGCCGCGAACTCATCCCGCCACCCAGGATCGAATTCAGCAGATAAGCAGCGTAGCGGTCGGGGTGCGCGATAGGAATTGACGGCAGAGCGAGGCAGAACTGCACCTGCTCCAGCGACTTCTTGTTCTTCAGCGTGATGTGCGGATAGGCCGTCGGCGATGCCGTGCGCTCGGGCCGTGCGGTGGAGGCGGGCAGCGTCGAAAACGCCTCCGCGACCTCGGCGACGAAGCTGTCGTGCTCCAGATTTCCGGCGGCGGTAAAGACCATATTCTGCGGCGTAAACCGTGCAGCATATTCGTCGAGCACAATCGTCTGGTTGAAGCTCGAAACCGTCTTCGCCGTGCCGAGGATCGGCCGCCCCAGAGCGTCGCCCTTCCAGAATTTCTGCGTAAACAGCTCGTGGACCAGGTAATCGGGATTGTCCTCGTCCATCTTGATTTCTTCGAGGATGACGCCCTGCTCCCGCGCCAGATCGTCCGGCGCAAACGTCGGATGCAGCACCAGATCGGTCAGCAGGTCGAGCGCGGCGGGGACGTTTTCATCCAGCACCTTGATGTTGAAGCAGACAGTTTCTTTGCCGGTAAAGGCATCGAGGTTGCCGCCGATGGAGTCAACTTCCCGCGCTAACTGCGAGGCCGAGCGGGTCGTCGTCCCCTTGAAGACCATGTGCTCGATGAAGTGGGCGATGCCGTTGCGCTCCGGCGTCTCGTCGCGCGAGCCGGAGTCGATCCACACGCCCATCGAGACGGAGCGCAGATGCGGCATGCGTTCGGTCAGCACGAGCAGGCCGTTGGAAAGCGTGGTCTTGCGAATATCGCGGGCGGGAGATGGGGACGCGGTGATCGAGGCGGAATTTTCCGCTAAAACTACAGACATAAGCCTATTGTTTCATGGACTCCCGCGCTATGCGTCCACGATGAGCGTCCCCTGGTGATAGACGATCTGCCAGCCTTCCGGCGTGCTACGCCAGATGGTGCCACGGCGGGTCCTGCGGCCGTCACCCTGGTCGAGGGTGTAGGTCAGCAGATAGGTGTCGGCGGCGAGGCGCCGGCAGTGGAAATCCGAAGTCTCCCAGCCGGCTTCGGCGGCGTCGATGGGCGGCACATCTGCCAGTTTTTGCAGGATGAAGTCGCGACCGTACCGCCGCCCGGAAGCTCCAAACTCCCAGAAGTCTGCGACCATCAAGCGGTCGAAGTCGGACAGTGAGCTGGCAAATTCAGCCCGATGGAAGATGGGCTCCTGCGGGGCCAACTCGTTGAGAATGGAGAGCAACTCCGGGTCGGTGGAGGGCACGGATTCGTCGGACATAGGCCATCATAAACACGTCGTCTAGACTGGAGCTATGGAGAACGCGATCCAAAGTGGCATTGACGCCGAAGCGGCCGTGCCCATGCCGCCGGCGGGCGCGCTGTTCGGGCTCGGTCTGCCGGAGTTGACCGCGGTGATGGCCGGGCTGGGCCAGAAGCCGTACCGCGCGCGGCAGGTCTTCGACGCGCTATATAAACAGCGGGTCGCTTCGCTGGACGAGGTGACGACGCTGCCTATCGCCCTGCGCGAACAGATGCAGGCGGCAGGTTGGCAGGTCGGCCTCCCCGACATGGTGCAAACCGCAAAATCCATCGACGGAACCGAGCGCTACCTGATGCGCATGGCCGACGGCGAGACGGTCGAGACGGTCTGGATGCCCGACGGCGACGGAGGCGAGCGCGGCGATGGCAGCGAGGCCGCCGTCGAGGAGTCGGACGACCGCGTCGACGCCGCGGAAGCGGTGACCGGCCAACTCAACAAGGTCGACAAGCGCAACTGGGGCGCCCTCGCGGAGCAGGGATTTCGCCGGGCGACGATCTGCATTTCCAGCCAGGTAGGCTGCGCGGTCAACTGCCAGTTCTGCCTGACGGCGAAGCTGGGCATTCGCCGCAACCTTACGGCAGGCGAGATCGCCGGACAGGTCGCCGCGGTGCTCAATCGCCACGGTGTCAAGATGGGCAAAGACCGCATCAACCTCGTCTTCATGGGCATGGGCGAGCCGTTCCTGAACTACAACTCTTTCATGCAGAGTGTGCACGTACTCGTTGATGGGATTGGAGTTCCGGAATCGCGAATGACGGTATCCACCTCCGGCATACTCCCGGGAATCGAAGCTTTTGCGAAGGAGACGGTCCGACCCAAGCTGGCGCTCTCGCTCAACGCTTCGAACAATGTCGTTCGGGAGCGCATCATGCCCATCACCCGCAAGTGGAACATTGCGAAGCTGCTGGAAGCGGTGAAGGCAATACCTTTGCGCACGCGGGAGTGGGTGACGTTCGAATACGTTCTTCTGGGCGGCGTCAACGACCAGCCCGAGCACGCCCGCGAGGTCCTCGCCCTGCTGAAGGGCATGGCGGCCAAGGTGAATCTGATCGTCTGGAACCCCGGCCCGGGCATCGACTACCACCAACCCGAGCCGGCCGATGTGGCGGTCTTTCAGAAGATGCTGATGGCAGGCGGGATTCCGACGTACATCCGCCGCCCACGCGGCCGCGACATCTACGCCGCATGTGGCCAGTTGAAGCGCACGATCGCGGATGAGTCGCCAAAGCTGGTGGTGATTGGGGCGGCGGCGATTTAGGCGGATTCGGCCAGCGGCGTACAATTTCCGCAGTGAGGTGCGCTGATGGGAGCAATGGCAATCGTTCAAACCGAAATCGATGCCGAACTCGAAAAGCGCGCGGCTAAGGTCCTGGAGCGCGAAGGGCTGACCGTAGCGGAAGCTGTGCGCGAGATGCTGACGCTTACGGCGAACAAGGGTACGCTGCCGTTCTCAACCACCGCCGACGAAGCTGCCGCTTATGGCGATGACAACCCAGAGTACGACGCGTGGTTCCGTGCCAAGGTCCAGGAAGCTCTCGATGATCCCGGACCGTATGTGTCCAATGAAGAGGCGAAAAGACGCATGGCGGTGCGTCGGGCCGACTTGCTGGCAAGGGCACGTTGAGACGTGACCATCGATTGGTCGGAGAGAGCGCTCGATGACCTAGACGCGATCATCTTTCATGTAGCGGCTGAGAACGTCACGTCGGCCTGCGGATGGATAGCGAGATCAGTCGCCGCGTCGATTTGCTGAGCGATTTCCCGTCGATGGGAAGACCGGGGAGAATTTCCGGCACACGGGAACTGGTCGTTTCGCGGAATCGCTGTGTCGTCCTATATCGCCTGGATGATGACATGGTGCGAATTCTTCGGGTGGTCCATGGCGCGCAGGAATGGCCGGAATCCATCTAAACCGGCGCCCTCAGCCGCCGCGTCGGCATGTCCTTCACCTCCGGCCACTCCTTCCGAACAATGCTGAACCACGGGCTGTTGCGGCTGGAGCCGTCGGGCATGATGTAGTGGTTGCGGAACGTGCCTTCATAGGTCGCGCCGTTAGCGTCTATGGTCGCGCTCAACCACTTGACACCTCGCTTACAATAAAAGCAGACCACTGTGAAGGCCCGGCGACCCGTCGGGCCCTCGCACTTAACGCCGCAGCCAACCGGAGGCACAACCGGAGGTACGAAGCTAAGTCGTTTCGTTAAGACACTTTGGGCGCTTTAGGTGGGGGGAGGGGTACCGGCTCGGCGCTCTCGCCTAAACGGCGACGGGAACCCGGTGCAACGCCAATTGCAGCACCGTCTCGGCGACATGCTCGTAGGCGTGGCGGAGGACTTCGCCTTTGTGGACGAAGTTTCCCGTAATGGGCTCGACGCCCAGCGCGCGGATGCGGTCGAGGTCGGCCTCGATCGGGCTCTGGCCCTCGGCGGCGTAACGCTCCAGGGCGTCCGGTGGGATGGGGCCGGTGTTGATCAGCGCGCAGTCGAAGATGCGGCCCCCGGCATGGTCGAAGATTTTCTCGATGTGCTCGGATGCGGTCAGGCCGAGCGACTCGTTGGCCTGCGTCATCAGGTTGCAGACGAAGACGCGCGTCGCGTGGCTGGCCCGTAGCGCTTCCGGGATTCCGCGCACCAACAGGTTCGTGATGAGCGACGTGTAGAGGGAGCCCGGACCGATCGTGATGAGGTCGGCCTCGGCAATGGCTGCGAGCGTCTCGGGCACCGGAGACACGTCGGCGGGCTCGATCATCAGCTCGGCGATGCTGCGTTTGGAGGCGGTGATGTTGGTCTCGCCATGGACCACGGAGCCGTCGTCCATCAGCGCGGCAAGGGTCGCATTGGCGTTGGTGGCGGGGTAAATGCGCCCGCGGGTCGCGAGGATCTGCGACGACATGTGCACGGCCTGCGCGAAGTCGCCCGTGATGCCGGAGAGCGCGGCGACGAACAAGTTGCCGAAGCTGTGGCCTTCGAGCGCGCCCTGCTCGAAGCGGTACTGGAAGAGGCGGGAGAGCAGGTGCTCGTCCTCGGACAAGGCGACCATGCAGTTGCGGATGTCGCCGGGAGGGAGGATGTTCAGATCCTCGCGCAGGCGTCCGGACGACCCGCCGTCGTCGGTGACCGTAACCACGGCCGAGAGCTCTCGGATCAGCCCGGGTGCGTCGATGCCGTCGTGGTCGGTCGAGCGCCTGCCATGCTCCGCCGAGCCGGGCGCGGCGACGTACCGCTTCAGTCCCAGCAGCAGCGTGGACAGACCGGTGCCGCCGCCAATGGCGACGACCCGCAATTGCCTGGGGGTGGCGGGGTTCATGCGTCCCCTCTAGTGTAAGACGGACGGGGTGCTGATGCGAGTCCGAAGGTGGTACACGGAAGTGAACCATTTGGGGAAGGGGTTTGTTGGTTGTTGGTTCTCGGTTGTCGGTAAGAACGCTTCAACCGAGAACCCAGAACCGACAACCGAGAACGCCTTACGCTTCCGGATACAACAGCTCGGTAAAGCGCGGATCGTCGGCAACGCCGTCGAAGTCGGAGTCGGAGCGGGCCTGGATGCGGTTCTGCGCATTCAGCCGGATCGCCTCGGTCAGGTGTTCGATGCACTTCTGGGTTTCGCCCGTCATGCTGGCCAGCAGCGCGAGGCCGTAGAAAGCATAGTCGGCCGTGTCCTTCTTCAGCAGGATGGCCTGGAAGTGCTCGCGTGCATCGTCGTAATGCCCGTGGTTGAGCAGCGAGATGGCGTAGTCGTAGCGCTCTTCATGGGACTCGAAGCTGGTGGCGCCTTTGGATATCTGCGCGACGCAGGCTGCGATATACATGCGGATGCGGTCGGCGAGATCGTGGGGCGCGTTGGCTAGCATCTCGTTGAAGATGCCGTGGGCTTTCTCATACTTGCCGGCCTGCATCAGCCGAAGGGCGTTCTCGTAGAGCGCAAGCGTCTTCTTGCGGTTTTCGTCGGCGGGAATGACGGCGACACCGGCCAATGTCCGCGGCTTCTTGTGGGGCGCCGATGCGGCATCGTGTTGGGGAGACGGATTCGAGGTTGCGACTTTCGTTGCCATGGGTTCCTGTGCTTGGCCCGACGTGCGGCATGGTTCAGAACACGTTGTATACAAAGGATTGCTTGCTTCGGTTTTATACGGCAGCGAAGGGCGCAGGTCAACCTTC
>DASRLB010000448.1:0-16763 GCA_035648695.1 Acidobacteriaceae bacterium
ACTCTGACCCGACTCAACCAGCCGGACCGCCTCCTGCTTGAACTCAAGCGTGTAACGCCCTCGCTTCGACTTCGTCATCTTCGCTTCCCCTTCGCATTACAACAGCTCGCTAAGGGATACGTTTTGCGGGGGCAAGGTCACACCGCCGCTAAATTGGACCAGTCGCGTTTCAGCCGGGCCGTTATCGAAGAACAAAATCAGGTGCCGCACTTCAGGCGTTCTCGTAAGGCTCGCGTAAAGCTGGGGGATTTCGATGTCCATACACTCTAAGGTACGCCGCGCACGATGAGTTGCTGTTGACGGATTTGGGACATGACAAGGGAGGCCGGGGGTCTACGCCCAAACCGGCTGAATTGATCCAACTGCAATGTTGACGGCGGCATTTGTCGCCCTCGCGCCACTCTGATACATCCGTTATAGAAGCAGGCGGACAGGAGTAGAAAGGTGCAGGAGTAAAATGGGCACTGCTGACCACAAACCACCTTGGGAGAAGCTCTGATGCGAAAGCTAATGATCCTCGCGCTGTGCGTTGGAACTTTGGGAAGAGCCCAGACAATAACGCCTCCCAATAGCCAGCAAGAACATTCGCGCCGCATCCACGAGATACTCCAAGAAGCCAAGTCTTATCAAGCAGCCAATGCGAAGACTGGCGCTGCGTTACAGGAGATCGTAGGCCGACAGACCAGGACATTTGCAGAGTTCGAGAAACAGTGCGCGGATTTGCAGGCGACTTTGGCCGAAAGCGATGCCATGGAAAAAAGGAAGCGCAAAATGCTCGCCGATCTCCAATTTGAGTTCCGAGACGACTCGAAAGTGAAGCCGTTTTTTAACATTCTTTACCAGATGGAAGACATATCGGATAAAGTCGAGCCGATTTGGCGCGGCATGATTGCGTGCTCGGGCATCCTCGCTTCTGCGGCCCAAAACAAGCAGGAAGCATACCAAAACATCTGCGTAGATCCAGCCCATCAGCAGGTGAGCTTGCTGGTCCCGGAAATAAATAGACTGGGGCATCAACTACAGGCTGAGGTGCAGGAGTATGGTGGCTCTTTGCCTCGTGACTTCTTGCAGGCGATTGGACAATGACGCCGTGCAATCCTTTGTCAAAGCATAACGATCTCACTCTTTTGGTACTCGGTCTAATTCCTCCCTCCGACGTTGCACTTCACGTTCCGATATAGCGATTGCATTCTGATCTGGATTCGGTTGCGCCTTCTGGTAGGCAAGCTCCCGTTCCGCTGCATTTAGAAAACCGCCGAGTCTTTCTCTGAAAGTAGGCATGTGCGACAGAGTAGCATACCCAATTTTTGAGCATACGTGGGCGGCGTGCCGGGGCCGCAGGGGGCGGCGACTTGCTCCCTTAGAGGCCCAAGCCAATATCCGCGCTCTGCTCCTGCTGCGGCGCGATCTCCCGCTGCGGCGTGACCGCCTGCTCCTGTTTCTGTTCTGGCTTCATCTCCGGCGCATGGGCGCTGCTGTGCGATACATCATGCCCCAGCGCCGCGCCCAGCTTCTCGCGGTCGTTGGTGAAGATTTGCGCGTCGTATGCGCCGCGCGAAACGGCAACGTAGGCCATGCGGTTGTTGAGCAGGTCTTTGGCTCCCAGCTCAGTATCGGCGTGAATCAGCACCCGGTCGGCAGTCTGCCCCTGGCTGGAGTGGCTGGTCACGGCGTAGCCGTGGTCAAGATGCGGATGCTTAACAGGGTCAAGCTGCACCTCACGGCCTCCGTCCATCTTCACGGACATGCGCCCCTCGGCGATGCGCTCCACGGTGCCAAGCTCACGGTTCGCCAGCTTCATCTCCGACACGGGAGCGGTGAGCTGCACCCGGTCTCCGGTAGAAAACGCCCGCTCTTGCTCACGATAGACAGAGACGCCCTGCTGACGGCGTGGATCGTAGCTCTTCTCGGTGCCATCCTTCATCTCAACGGTGAGCCGGTTGTTGGGCGCATCGACTTGTGTCACTCGCGCATACTCGCCCTTGGGGATGCCAGTCTCCTGAGATGTGCGACTGTAGCGCAGAACGTCGCCCTCGTTGTATCGAGCGGCCCACATGCGATCGGCTCCGGTAAGGTCTTGGCGCGGAACAAGCACCTTCGTTGGATGCTCTTCTTTGCTGACAACGCCCTTCGCTTGTAGCTCAGCATGGATTGCCTGGTTGATCTCGGTGCGAGAGCGGTTGTCGGGTGAGACAACTAGCGTGTTATCCGGCGACTTCGCGTACTCCTTCGCGATGGCCGCAATACGCTCCTCCGGGCCTCTGACCTCATGAATGCGCCCTTGCCGGTCTAAGCCCGCAATCGCTAATCCAACATCACCACGGGCAAGCTGCTCGACGGTCTGCTTCAACTCTGGGTCTTTCTGGCGAACAATATTCTCCAGCCTTACCGTCTTCATCCCAGCTTCTTGTAGCTGGGCAAAGATGCGACCGGCCTCGACGGACTCATGCTGGCGGGTGTCACCGACAAATAGGACGCGCTCGTTTGGATGGAGGCGGCTCACAAACTCGTGCATTTGCCGAGTCGAGGCGAGCGAACTTTCATCCACGATATAAAGGCGCTTCTCCCCGGTATCCACTTTCTGTCCCTGGGCAAGATGGGCTTGCAATGTCTTCGTCTCGATGCCGGCCTCGCCGAGCTTCTGTGCTGCGCGAGAGGTCGGCGCGAAACCTTCTACCCGATACCCCGCATTCTCCGCGCCCTCGCGTACCACGGCCAGAGCAGTTGTCTTCCCCGCACCCGCGACTCCATCCAAGCCAACGATCTTCTCCCGTGACAGAAACACCTCATCTACTGCCTGCCGCTGGCCAACGTTTAGCTCTGGGTGGCGTTCCTCGGTATCAATGCGAGTTCTCCCGTCTACCAGCATTGGATCGGCAAAGCCACGCTGGTTGCCGTCCTTCATGTGGCCGATAGTCTCGCGCTCCATACGAAGCGTCTCCGCCGTCGTGTACTGCTGGCCTTCATGTTTCGGCCCATGCTGGACCGTTCGGAACTCACCTGACTGCGCTCTGCGGTCGAACTCCTGCCAGACCTGTGAGAAGCTGGCCTCGCCCATGCCTCTATCGAGCGCCGCCGTCAGAATCGACCGCCCGCTCTCAACCGCCGAACGCTCGAAGAGATGTTCGCGGGCGTAGGTCACGGATACCTGGGCGGACTTGCCCGGATGGGATTCGTGATGCTGCCCATGCTGCCGCGCCTCGGCAACAACGCGGTCGGCCTGATGGCCGTACTGCGCCGACAGCTCGCGATGCTGCCGCAAGACCTCTTCCGGCGATAGCAACTCTTTGGAGTCCCGCGTCCGGTGCGCCGCGATCTGTGCGGCGGCTGGCCCGTCGATGCCGTTGGCGCGGATGTAATCCTTCACCTGCTCCCGGCGCAAACTGTTGGCCGCAAGGTACTCCTTGCTGTACCCGGCGATCTGCGGCTCACCCCACTCGCCGCGTTCAACCTTATAGCCAAGTTCGTTCAACCGCACGGCCAGCTCCGATCGGTAGACGTTGGTGGCGTAGTTCTGCGAGGCGAATAGCTCCTGCGGTTGCAGGGAGCGGGTCTGCCCGCTCTCGCGCTCGGTGACATTGAAGATCACAGCATGGGTATGAAGTTGCGGCGCGGCATAGCCTTCCACCGGTCGCGCGGTGTCGTGCTCGAAGGTCGCGGCGGCGAACTTGCCCGTCGTCTCCGGCTCCCGAATGTTGCCGATCCGCGCCTCGGTGTACCGCTCCAACTCAGTGAGCGCCACGCGGACGCTCTCGCGGTGCGCTTGCCGCACCCGGTCATCGCCGCCCACCAGCGCGGTCAGCGAGACGGACTTCGGCGCGGAGAACGTCGCGTCCCACCCCGCGCGGTGTTCGACCGAGGTAATCTCCCTGCCATTCTTACCCTCATAGGTCTTCGATACCTGGTGTCGGACAAGCTGCGTCTCGGTCTGCGGATGCTGGCCTTCGCTCAGCCGAGCGAAGTGCTCCGCACCCACGGCTCCCGAAAGTCCCCACTCGCCGGAGAGCCGCCCCTGCCATTCGCTATGCCCCTGCTGGTCCCGGCTCCAGTAGTTTTGCTCACTCGAAGCGAACTCCCGCGCATGATACGTCCGCGCCTGACCTGCCGAGAGCGGTTTGGAGATGGACAGCATATGCGTGGCCCGATTTCAGCGCGGCAAATGAAGTACCGCATGTACTGATGCTAGACCTGTATAGCTGTATTCACCTATTGGGGAGACCGGGCGCAGTGCAGCACTGCTGCCCATGAAGCCGACACAAGATCACCACCCAAATAGTCAGTCGTCTTCTGTCGCCTTCAAAACTCAAGAAGACGGAAGAAGAATGAAGAAGACATATATTGTGCTGTCGTCTTGGCTGGTTGTGCCCGCTCGAAATGTCGTCTTCTAAACGCCGGAATCCGGCGGGCCAATCCGCCCTGCCGTTTTTCACAAGCGCGACACCTCAGCTTACGGCTCGTTGTGGTATTCTCCCGTATACCCAGACAGAGCGTTTCGACCACACGCATGTCGCCGGAGTGCCTCGTCAGCACGGAGGAGACGAACGAATGAATCTCAAATGCAGGTTGGGTGCTCACAACTGGAGTAAAGACTGTGAGAAGTGTTCCGAATGTGGCAAGACGAGATCGAATTTCCATACTTGGAAGGGATTTGCCTGCGTGAACTGCGGTCACGAGCAATACTCCGCTGCTGAAATGAAACAGAGAGTTTTCCGGGCGGCGCAGAATAGCGATTTGGAGACCGTAAATGCGCTACTAGAGCACAAGCCCGATTTGGTGTCCGTCAGAGACAACGACGGCAACACCCCTTTGGGTATTGCGGCTGCGGAAGGTCACAAAGAGATAGCGGAGACCCTCCTATCCAACGCCGCCGAGATCAATTCAACGAACAGCAAAGGCTTTACTCCTCTGCACTGTGCGGCGACTCTAGGTCGGACGGAGGTCGTTAGATTGCTGCTGACAAAGAAGGCCGAGGTAAATCCCAGGGACAAGGGCGGAGCCACCCCCCTGCACTTTGCTGCTTTTGCTGGTCACAAAGGAGCTGCGGAATTGCTCTTGGCCAACGGTGCCGAGGTCAATGTCACAGATAAAGAGAACGTTACTCCTCTGATTAAGGCAGTGCTACAGGGGCATCGAGAGCTGGTTGAATTGCTGCTCGCCAAGGGAGCCAACGTCAACGCAAAGGACAACAAAGGGTATACGTCCATGCACGGGGCGATTTTGGGAGGACACGTCGGGATCGTGGAGTTGCTATTGGCCCACCATCTGGAGATCAATACTCAAGACATTGAATCGGGCTGGACTCCGTTGCATTTAGCGGCTGGGCTTGGTAACAAGGCTGCTGTGATATTGCTACTGGCTAACAAACCGGACGTGAGTTTGAAGGACAAGAGCGGAAAAACTGCCTTCGATCATGCTCAAGGCAAAGGTCATAGCGAAATCGGAAAGCTGCTGTGGGAGCAAACCAACGCCTCCTCAGCCACGGATTCTGATCAGCGCAGGGATCTGCGATCGAATTCCAATTCCGCGAGGTTAAGGTACGATGGGCTCTATTGGGCAGATACAGGAGAGTTTGTTGCCGACGGTGGCAAGCAAAAACTTTTCAGCTATTTGCGCCTTTACGGAGACAATGCGGCCGCATTTGCGACGAGTCCGGCAGGGCCGAAACTTGACGAGACTACGCGCAACAACATATTCAAGCAGATTGCCTGGTTTTGCAAGGCGCGGGCTAATTTCGCGGGACTTTTCACCTTGAATGGAGACGCAATCGAGTTAAGCGTTTCAAATGAAGCGGCGGGCGTCGACCAAGGGTTTCAGACCTGCATCGCATCAGGGAGGGCATCGGCGGACGGCGACACGATAACCTTGACGCTTCGCTATCCACAGGCGGAGGGGATGTATAAAGACGTGTGGCACGAGGGAGAGTTCACCTTCAAATTCCATCCGATGAGTTTTACCACAGCATGAACCGAAAGGATTGAATAGGCAAGTATGAATTGCCTGTGTTTCGTGCAAACGCGAAGAGCTATCGGCTAAGATAGCACGAACGGGTACTGCCACATCTATCCTCCATTCTTACCCGCTTTGCTTGTCGCGATCCCGCTCTTTCCAGCGTCTTGGGATGGATGCCCAGTTGCCGCGCAAGTTCGATTATCTCCCGCGCTGCTCTTGGACCGCTTTTCAATTCATCGTGCATGAGCGTCTCGGATTCGCCGACTCCGACTCTTGGCCACGATGATCGCTCAGTACTTAAAATAGCTGGCTTGGTTAGAGTCGAAAGACGTCACTTTCAATCAATCCCCTTGGACTCATCCCAGACGTAAACTTCTTTCGCTTCGAGGTCTGTCGATGGGGACAGCGGGAGCGAAGCCTGGATCGCGGCCACCGACCTCTTCACCGGCAATTTCGTTACTGCTACGGAGACCGGGGCGACTACTTCCACCTTCACTCTTGGGATCAACTCAGGCAGCTTCCGCTCGATAAACTCCGGCTGTTTGCCCCTCTTCTTTGCCAGCGCGAAGCGCACCGGCACAACGCGATTCTCCTGCTTGATGAAGGCGCGTAGCGGCTCCAGGCCGGAGATTTCCGAGGCCATTACGAGCGGCTTGGTGACGATCTCCAACGAGAACGATTTCTTGCTCCGCAAGAGTCCCATGCTGCGCGACTCCTTTAGCCGCTTCACCTCAATCTCTCCGATAGCATCGGATATCCATTTCGCCGCGCGGGGTTCGGATGTCTTGAAGAACACCTTGGTTGCCGGCTGCGAGAGCATCGCCTCAGCGTCCTTGCCGTAACGCCTTTCCATCTGGCTGCGCCCCTGAAAGCCAAGCACAACCGGGTTGCCGTATTTGCGGTTTTCCGTGACGGCGGTATGGAGCTGGGGTAGCTTGTTGAGGCTTGCAAGTTCGTCGATGACGAACCATACCGGCTTTGCATAGCGGTCTTCACAGTAGCCCATCATGCGCAGGATGAAGAGGTCTAGCCAGACAGAATGCAGCGGCAGAATCTTCTCCCGGTAGCCGGGATTGGAGGTCAGAAACACCCACCGCTTGCGCTCGGTGTGCCACTCGGCCGTAGAGAAGGTTTTACGATTGGCATCGTCATATTCAGGGAGCAACTCCAGACTGTCGGCAACCATATTCAGGCTTGAAATAACACCCGCCCGCTGCGCCGGAGCGGTGGGGTCGATGAGAGCGGCAAGTGGCGTTCCCTTCACCATCCGTGCCATCTGATCCGGGTCGGCCATCCACCGCAAGATGTCCCTTGGCTGCGGCTTCTGTTTGAGAAGATAGGCCAGGATTCTGCGCGGACCATCGGTAAAAAACGCCTTCTCGTACTCCTTATCTGGAAGGAACGCGGCGGCGATAGTCGTAGCAGTTTCATCCCGTAAAAGCTCAGCACCCAGTGACCAGTAAGGGCACCTTGCGTCAAGGGGATTGAGGATCAGGTCGCTACGCTTCGGATCGTAGAACTCGCCTACAAAATCCATCGCCGGATCGTAGACGATGGCGGTCTCGCCGCGCTCCTGGACCTGCCGGAGAATCTGCCGGATGGCCGAGGACTTGCCGCTGCCAGTGTCGCCCATGAGCATGATGTGGCTGGACTCCAGACGACGCGGAATGCGATAGCTCGGCCCAAACGGAAGCCGAGTCTTCCAACTAGAGGGCGAGTCGCCCCACTGCAAGTGAAAGCGGATTCCATCTTCCTTCCGCGCTCTGAGCCAGCCAAAGGGCGATGCCAGTTCCGGCCCCTTCGTCCGCCGTCCGTGCCGCTCTTCATGCTTCGATCTGGTCTTCCACCAAGCCCTCAACCCAAGCAGAAAGAGTACCGCCGCCGCACACGCAAACAACGGCTGTAGCACCATCCGCCAGATGCCCCTTCCGTCGAAAATCTCGGCTTCCAGATAACGCTCCAGCTTCGCGGACTCGACCTGCTGCGGCTCGCTCTTGACCACTCCGCGCCAGCCGTCGGCGACGGCGCGGGACGAAAGTTTGACGGGCAGTTCATTGCCGTTGCCGACGGTTGCTGAGACAACATCGGCCCCCAAAGCCACCTCGGGTTTCCGTCCCGGCGCTGTCTTTAGGAGCCATTCAACCTTGGTCGTCGCGTCGGGCTGGCTCCCGCGTTCCGTGCTGTCGAGGTAGGTAATCAGGTAGTAGTTCTGGAGCGGCGGTGTCACCAACCAGAACCATGCCGCCACCGGCACAATCGGAAGTCCGGTGAGCATCACGATAGCGACTATAAGCCACGGAAAGCGTTTGGGAAACTGCATCGGGCGGCTCATGGTTTGCTCCCGCTCTTCGGCTCCGGCCTCGCAGAGGCGGACGAATCCTGGAGCAGCTTGCGGGCCTTTGTGACCTTCTGAGCGTCGGCGGTTTCGCGGATTTTTAGGACGGTTTCGGGGAGTAATTGCTTGCCTTCCGACGCCGCCTGAGCGGTCGCATGGAAGAGGTTCAGGAGCATGTACCGGGTGGCGCAAACCTCCGCCATGATCACCTCAACCGGGTCTGCCGGACGCTGCCGCGCCTCCGTCAGCGCCGTGTCGCGGAGCCATTCGGCAAGCGACTTGCCACCCCGCCTAGCCGCTGCTTCGACCTCCTCCAGCTCGTCAATAGAGAGCCGGGTCGCTACCGTCTTGGCGCGGAGGATCGTCTTTGCCCCTGAAGTAGCGAGCGCCTGAGTCTCGAAATCGTGGCCCGTGCGGGTGGTGCTCATGGGAGCCCGCCTTTGGGCTAACCCTAGTCTCATCGCAAGAGGGCGTCAAACAAGGCCGTTGACGCGCTAGCGTGAACGTCTTTTGAATCAGCATGTTTACGCGGTCAGCGCGAAAGCTGCCTTCGCGTAAACATGCGTTTCCATTTGGAAACATGAATCAGCCAAGTGGCTGATTCGATACGCGATTCCAGCTGGAATCGTAGGGACCCCTGGGGATTCCTCACAGCAACCCTTTGGGGGTGATGTGTCAATCCTTCTTCCGCTGCATCGCAGCGTGCTCTTCGCTCTTGCCCTGTTCGGCCGTCACGATTGCCCTGCGATCCTACAGGGCCGCCCAGCAAGCCCAGCAACGCTGCGCTGATGGGCTGAGTGATGCCTACATGACGCCAAGTATCCATCCCTCGATCTCGGCAGCTCTGCGGTCTGCTTCATCAAGAGGCGGACTGGCGAACGTGGAGAGTGAGCCGTTGCTGTCGGCCTGCCTCATCCATGCAGCTACGGAGTAGGCGTCGTGCTGATGGCCGTCACGATTCTCCCTGGGGAAACTCCGGCTCCAAAGCGCCGGGTAGACCTCAGCCACAACGGATTTTCCCGCTGGAAAATACCACCCATCAAAGGGCCAGAAGTGGACGCGACCGGCTGTTTTCAAATCGATATACCGAAGCCACGGAATTCCGCTGTGAGTCGATTTCGCCACCGATCCCTGGACGTCAAAATGGAAGACTGATTTGGCACCGCGAGCGCGGATCTCCGTCACACGCCTCCACCTCGGATTACCGGATCGCGCAGGCGCGTTACCGCAGAGTCCATCACGCACGAAGTCAACATAAGTATGGTCATCGTCCGTCGGCCAATGGTGCTGGAAGTCTTCCAGAAACGCTCTCCAATCGAGCGGAACATGGTTCTCGGCGAAGTAGCGGAGAGGGAACGAAAAGCCGTGGTCAATGCCGACAAGCGTCGGTATATCTTCGGACAGAGCCTCCGCCAACCACTCTGCGATTCCGCGTCGCGCCCAATACTTCTTCGCACCGGCTGGAGGCTGTACTTCGGCCGGCGGTGTGTCCCTGTCTGCCATATAAACGCGCAAACCTTTGAGACTCGCGATGGGTGTCTCCGCACCGGAGTAGTCGATTCCGATATAGCGCTCGAATGCCCCTCGCACGATCAAATCAGTTCCCGGCTTTCGGGTGACTCCGCACTTTTAAAAGCTGCATTCTTCTTCTCTATGTGCGCCGCTTTCGCTTCCGCTTTGACCTTCATAACCACCTGAATCTCGTCCAAGTGCCAAGGGCGAAAGTCGTGACTATCCACCCCGACATCCATCGAAAGGGAGATTGGATCGTCCGGCAGATTGCCGTGCGAGTGTCCGTAGAGCTGCCAAGCTCCGCGTGAATGATTAGGCCAAACTTTCATTGCGTAATGGCAAAGAACGATGCCCTGCTTGCCAATAGAAATCTCGGACAGAGAACTCCACGACGAGAAGAGATGTTGAAGTTGCCTCGTCGTCTTGTCGTGATTGCCGTCGACGAAATGGATGTTCTGGCAAGCCAGCCGATTGCGGTATGCCGCCACATTGTCATGCTTGCCGAGACAGAAATCTCCGAGAAAATACAGTATGTCGTTGGGCTTCACGCTGGAGTTAAGTCGATCCACGATCACGTCATCCATCTCCCGTGTATCTGCGAATGGGCGCGTGCAATATCGGATGATGTTGAAGTGTCCAAGGTGAAAGTCGGACGTAAACCAAGTGTCGGCCATGATGACGATTATGCAGGAATGACTCCCGCATTGTTTGTGCAGACAGCCGAGTCCGCGTCAACGGCGAAAGCTATCCATTGCGCGTTCGCATCGCTGTCGTATCACCGCAGCGACGGCTTCGGCAAAGGGATCGGCAATCTCCAATCCGGGCAGCGTTGCCATCATCGTTTCGGCTAGTTCCTGCACACGTCGTTTCACCATAGGCTTCGCAAGTCCTGCCTCCTCCGCGAGCAGCTCGAAGTTCTTCGGCGTCACCTTCTCCGATGAATACTCGCCGCCAATCTTCATCGCCATAGTACGGCTGAGTTCCGGGTAGTAAATCGTGCTCACCACGTCATAGAGCGGAGCGAAGCTGACCTCCAGGTCGCCATTCCCGACACCGCGATAGAGCAGTGAGAAGTTCTTGCCGTGAGCGTCCATATTGCCCACCAGGTAGTTGTAGATCACCGCATCCAACAGGCGCGCCAAGTCGATGACCGGCGTGCTTGAAACCTCGCGCAATAGTGCGAAACATTGCTTGAGCGATGGACCGCCTTCCTTCTGATATTTCATTTCGGAGACGATGCCCTGGGCCTGACAAAAGTCCTCCTGATGCAGCCGTTCGAGGACAGCAGCCCCTCCACTTCCAATGCGGTGAACGCGGTCATAACGCTCCACCAAGAGATAGGCCATACCGTCAACGGTTCGGGTTTGCACGGTCGCAGTTGGCAGCCCTACGGCTGAGGCGAGTTTCATGCAGAGTGCTTCATTGGAAACGACACCCTCGAAGCGCTCGACTGCCGGCTTCAGGATATGTGTACTCGGCGCACCACCCAAAGGAAGACTGATCTCGTCACCTTCGATACGCACAGCGATCTTGTCCTGCGCGCCCGCAAGCGAAAGACGTATCCCCTCTTCCCCTGCCAGAAGTGGACGCTTCGGTAGCTCCTTCAAGATGGCCGTGAGTTCCTCTGAGGAAAGCGTTCGATAGCTGTAATTCCTTTCGGGAAGGGCATCTCCCGCCGGAACGAAGGTGACGGCTCCCGCGCACTCGCCGCCGATCTGCTCCAACATGGCGAAATCGTTGCGGGCGCTGATTCCCAGATTGCGGGCGATGATCTCGCGCTTGCCCTCTTCCGCCAAAATACCAGCAAAGAATCCCCGGCATTCCTTGCGAGCAAAGCGTTCCTTTCGCAGAGGTAAGGATTGAGACAATGGCTTGGCACCGGACGTATTCAGCCAACTCTCGGCATAGCGGAACGCCATCTGGCCGCCGTCGTCCTGGATGAGGTTGCCGACAAGATGATTGTGCAGATATACGTCGAGGGCTTTCGCCATGCTCTACTCTTCTTTCTCAGCCACCGCCGACGGCGGCGTAAGAGTCAACTTGATTCCCAGGGTTTGCAGGATCGTCAGCGCTTTTCCGATCTCGCAGGTCTCTTTCCCCTTTTCGAGATCAATGATGAACCGCAGCCCCGTGCCGGATGTAAGCGCCAGATCCTTCTGAGTGACGCCCAGGCTCTTGCGTGTGGCCTTGATTAGGCTGCCAATTTGCTGGGATGTGTATTTCAAGACCGGCCCTCAATAAATGTTACCGTTCGGGAATAATACCATGCGCGAGAGCTTCGTTGGCGATAAATATTCCCGAACGGGAACTATGTGGACATCAAGTGCTTTCCTAGGTCGCAATATTCCCGTTCGGGAACTTTCGCGTTCTTGATTACCTAACCTCACACAGCACATGGCCTCAACTCTTTGGGCTCGCAGCCCATTTGCCTTCTTCGCTTGCTGTACGGAAATTATCTTTTCACGTTGCACCATAATTATCTTTTCCTGTTGTGCGCCACATGGACGGTCGTGACAGTTGGTGATCGCAACGCATACACGCACGCCCTTGAACGTGAGGGTATCGGAGTACACATCATCGCCTCCTCTGATGCCGTTCCTGGGCTTCGGCGTAAGCGGCTCATGATGTCACTAAGGTTCCATAGTTGAATGATATTGACACGCTTGCGTCCTGCATCGTACCCCTATTGGGGTGCGACGGCGACCGGACGAACCGGTCGCACGAAGGTTGCGGTGAGGAGTGGAAGAGTGGCGATGTTGTCTGGCTGAGATTGCGCCTGGACAACTAGCTTGATGCGAGTTCCCTTCTGGAGCGGCTTGGCGAAATGACCCTGCTTGCCGAAGGCAACGACGTTGTAGTGAAAGGCCTGGAGGTTGCGGTCTGAGATGACGGCGACTCCGAAGGCGGTGTACTTGCGGCCGTTCTTGGAGATGCGGCTGGTGGCTGAGTTGCTGACGGTGCCGAAGAGGGTGACGGTCTGTTGTGTCTGCATGGTGTTTCTCCTTTTTGCCCGGTCAATCGGGACACATCCAAAGGGCGCAAAGGTGCGCTGCTCCCAAGTCGCGGCATGGCCGCGTTGCCAAGAGAAGAAGTTTTTGGAAAGGGACCCGGAGCTTGCGAGGGGGGAGGAGTCCAACACCCGCAGGGCGCGGTACGCAAGTTCTGAACGCAGAGCCGCAGGGCGCAGCTCCTGCACCGAAGCGGTGGCCGAGTGAACGTGCAAACAGGAGATCGTAGAGGCTGGACAAGCTACCCCGCAACCTTCGAGAGTGGCCGCAAATTCACTTTTAGGCACCCCAAGCTCTCAGAGCACAGTTTTCGTCCAATCTGCCTCAGTCAACACAAGCGCATCTATCTGTACGTCCGCAACTGACACAATGAGAACCATGAGGATAGGCCGGTACTAGCTAAATTAACGTGCCGTAGTCGATCCCGCTCCTGTGAGAGCTCATGGATGTAGACATCTCAACAGAAATCAACAATTGCGGCATGTTCCAAAAGGGCTAACTTCTTAGACTTATCCATTATTTAGTCAAGATGACGACTCTGCTGTGAGAGCAGAGGGTTGGGTCAACAGGGGTTGTCGCGAGTTTCCAATCTCGTCAACCGTGGCTCTTTAGCCCTTAGAGCGAATGAGAATCCAAGTCGGGGAGAGTTTTGGTGAAGTACAGAGATTGAACCGGACCCCTTGTATCAAAAATCTACCGGGGCGCCGCGCCGACTCGACCCGGATGAGACTTTACCAGGCGAAACGTAGCAGTGAGCCGCTGCTGGTTGCGGTCGGGGATATTGAAACTTTAAAAACGGTAAAGCTAAGTGCTCTCAGAGGCCGCTCTCCAGCCTCACTATTGCGGGGTCTGCAAGATATGCACAGTGACCGTTGCCGTGTGAACGACGCCACCGGAGTTCGCCGTAACGATGATTGGGTAGACCTCGTCGGCATAACCTGTGCCGCAGCCTACAAGGCTCGCGATCGTGCCTGCGCTGAGGACAAGCAGAAGGCCGAGCATCATTAACCGCGGCAGCGTTCGCAGACTTCTGCGCAGACGCAGTGCAAGCGCTAGCGGCAAGATCATGAAACAGAGAAGAGTCTCATCCGTCGCGCCCGCGGGGCGATACCAGGCAGTCCTGCTGGTCGACACCGTAAACGTGACGTCGGCGCCACCGGCGTTGACTGCGATCGTACTCGGGGAGAACGAAGGGTGCGCGTCGAGCGGCAGATTGCCTGTGTAGCTGAACGTCACGGGCTGATAGTAGCTGCCGGAGAGCGGTGTGACATGGAATGTAAAGGCCGCAGCGTTGTAGTAGTGCATCGTCACTAGGCTCGGTGAGGTAAGGGTGAAGGTAAAATCGGGTACCGAGACAATGATGGAAGGGCCGGTAGCTGTATTGGATGTGAAGTTGACATCGCCGCTATAGACCGCGGTAATGGTGTGGCTGCCGACTCCCAGGCCAGTCGAATTGAGAATGGCCTGGCCGGAAACGAGCCCGGCAGAAGCGAAGGGAACACCGTTGTCGAGGTACTGCACGGTGCCGGTGGGAGTGCCGCTCGTCAGCGAAGTGACCGTAGTGGTAAAGGTATCGTTTTGCCCGAAGAGAATATTTTGCGCGCTGACGGTCAGTGTTGCGGTTGTGCCTGCCTGCGTGATGGCGAGGGTGCCGTCCTGGATGGTCAGCGTGTACTCTGGCAGATTTGCTCCCGATACTGAAGGAACAATCGCATAGTTCGCGACCGGAGAAAGTTGGACAGCGGCAGTAGAGAATGTCTCGCCGAATGTGTCTCCCTCCTGCTGGCCTGTGACCGTGCCGGTAAAGTTTGGATTGACTGTGCCGTACACTCGCGTTGCGTTGTTTGCGGCGACGATAAGACTGGCTTTCATGACGGTCAGATTGGTAGTGGCCGTCGCTGTGTTGTAGTCCGTAACGTCGGTAGGGGTGAACAATACAGAAAGCGTTTCGCCTGATGGGGCGGGTACCGTGCCCGCCGCTGGAGTGTAGGCATAGGTTCCTGCCAGTGCGGCTCCGCCAACTCCCGTGGCGCTTGCATCCAGTTGTGCGCTCCCCAGCGCCGAGCCATAGGTGATGGTCGGCGCAGGCCAGACGATTGCGGGAGTCGCTTTGGCCACCGCGAAAGTCGCGCCCTGGCTGCCGGCTGAGTAATTCCCATCTGCCGCTTCCGACGCCAGCAGTGTGACGGCGCCTGCACCGGTAAGAGTGACGATATTGCCCGTGACAGTCGCCGGCCCGCTCAAAACGGAGTACATGAAAGGCCCAGTGGAATTCGAACTGGCATTCACGGTAAAGGGGGCATCGCCGTAAGTATGGTTCGGTACGGAGAACATAATAGTGGGAGCTAGCACTGTGACCGCAAATATTGCGTTTGAGGCGGTCGCCACGGTGTAGTTGTTGTCGCCCGCGAAGCTACCGGTGACGATGTGTGCCCCCACGGCCAATGCCGCTATCGTCGCCGCCGGAACAGTTGCGCTACAGGTCTCCGGACTGCCGGCCGCAGTGCAGGTGGCCGTATAACTCACCAAATTGAGAACATACGTCACCGCCCCGCCCGGTTGCCCGCCGGAGTAGCTCAGCGTGTCGCTGATCGTAACAGCTTGATTCGTCCCGTAAGGCTCAGTCGCAACAGGCGCAAACGTCATCGTGCCGAACACCGGAGTAGCTTTGTTTACGATCAGCTCGACGGACGCCGACGTGGGCGAATAGTCGGTCGCGTCGGTCGGAGTAAAGCCGGCCAGCAGCGTCTGCGTACCGGCCTGCAACACGGTGCCGGCAGGCGGGGTGTAGAGAAAACTCCCGGCCACTCCGCCCGAGGACGCATCTAGCTGGGTTGCGCTGAGCGGTGTGCCATAGGTGATCGGTGCCGGAGTCGCCCAGGTAATGGTGGGCGTCTGGGCCTGGATGCTTTTGCAGTGCGTCAGCCCCGAGCCAACAAAAATATTCGCGCAGATACCCGGACCCACGTCGGTCTGTACATTCCAAATGCTCAGGACGAGGTGATCCCCCTGGCTAAGCGACCAGCCATTGGGGCCATAGTCTCCCGTAAAACCCGTAATGACGATTTGGGTATCTGTCCAGGAAGAAATGGACAGACCCACCGCATCGTCCACACCCACGCCGGAGTTGACATAGCCCGCCTGAAAGGTCGCTCCGCTCTCATCGACGATCGCGATGTACAAGGCATCGCCGCTATACGCCGCGCGGGTTCCGAAGCCTGAACCGGTAATGGTAAAGGTCTGGGTTTGCTGGGCCGTAACCGCAGTCACAGACTGAATCGCAGGCCCTGTACCTGCCGCGACCTCATACTCCCACATATCGTTGAGAGAGCCGACAGTGTCGCTGTCATCGATGCCCAGGCCCCCAAAGAACCAGAAATTGCCGCTGCTGTCGCTCCAGCTTGTGGAGTTGAAGCGACCGCCAGGGATGACTCCGGCAGCGGGTTTCCCCAATGTGCCGTAGACGCCGGGTTGGCCGGACGTACTGGATCCGCCCATCCAGACCCACTCGCCCCCGGTATTGACGTACTCCCAAAGATCGTTGAGATAGCCCATTTTGCCGGTGCCATCCAACCCATTGCCTCCAAAGAGCCACAGAGTGCCGTTGGTGTCGGTCCAACTCACCGCGGCCGCGCGGCCTCCCGGAATATTGCTCGCGGCGGCCGAACCCAACGTGCCGTACACTCCCTGTTGACCGCCGCTGCAGTTGACCGTGTTGGTTCCGCTTGTCCATACCCATTCGTTCACGGCAGGAAAGTATTCCCAAAGGTCATTCAAATAAACCTGCTGCGACGTGCTGCTATCGAAGCAGGACCCCCCGAAGAGGAAAAAGTGGCCACCGTTATCGGTCCAGTTTGTTGTTCTCTCACGGCCGCCCGGAATGTTTCCCGTTGCCGGAACCTGACGCGTACCGTAGACTCCGGGTTGCCCGGTTCTGTTGCCCCCGCCCACCCACGTCC
>DASRLB010000449.1:0-3258 GCA_035648695.1 Acidobacteriaceae bacterium
TGTGAGCGTACACCAGCGACATGGGGGTCGCGCGGAGGGCCGGCCGAGGGCAGCGGCGGGGCGGGACTCGCGGAGGGACTGCGCTGCGAAGCGGCCGGATGAGGGGCGGAGCCCCTGAAGTTCGCCTCGTCATCTGGGGGCGTTCCAACTGACACGATCGGCCACACAGACCCGTCGGACCTTTCGTGCTCGCAGTTCGGAACCACGCGCGCAGGTTGCAACCATAACGGCGTGCCGTCCGAGGCCCCGTCCACAGTGCGCCGAGATCAGTGCGACGAGATCAGTGCGACGAGATCAGTGCGACGAGATCAGTGCGCCGAGATCGGTGCGCAGCTTCCCCGATTCGGGCACGAGTTCTGCAGAAGCGAGAAGCGTAGTACGGCGCGACGTGCGTTGGCCGCAACTAGTGTGCGCGGCCGGTTCGCATTCGGCTGGCGGCCCCGGCGGCCGCGTTCTTCAACGCGCGGCTTGCGTGCCGTCTCTTTCCGACATTCGTTACTTGACGCTCAGCCACCCAGTATGAATAGCGTATGAATAGCCACCCACATTCATGACGAGTCCGGTGGTTGCTTCTGCCGTGCGCGGCGAAACTCCCGGCGCGTGCGCTGGGCGTCCACCCGATCGCGGCGTTCGTCCTGGCGATAGGTCCGCACCGACTCGGGATGCGCCTTGGCCCACTGGTCGGGACGCAACGCCGCGTAGTCAGTCGATCCGGCCAGCAGCGCATCGAGCACGGCCTTCACGTAATCATAAACATCCAGGTCGTTTCGCAGGGCGCTGCTCACCAGCGTCAGGAAGTCGGCAGCCCGTTCGCCGGCCGCCACGCTTCCGATGAACAACCAGTTCTTCCGGCCGACGGCGACCTGCTTCATCAGTTGTTCGACGTCGTTGTTGTCGATCGGCAGTCGAGCGTCAGTCAGGTACAACCGCAGCGCGTCCCAATGGTTTCTCAGATAGTTCAGCGCTTCGGCCATCTTCTCTTTGGGCAATAACTGCGCCGCCATTTCACCATCGACCACCGCGCGCATCCGCTCCCACACGCGCTCGCCTTCCAGCTTCCGCAAGAGCAACCGGTCTTCCGCCGACAGGCTGCGCGCCCGGTCTTCGATGTCGTACAACTCGCGATACAGGGCCAGCAGTTGGGCGCCCAGCAAAGGATGGTTGTCGCGGGCTTCGAAGATCTTCCGCCGAGCGTGTGCGTTGCACGCGGCCCGCTCGATTCGCGAGTCGCTGCGGAGCGTGATCCCCTGATACCCCGAGTAGCAGTCGGCGAGCAGCTTGCCCGTGAACTTGCTGTCCACCAGAAACTCGTCCGCCCCGTCGCGGTGCCGACTGACCGTGAAGTCGAACACGTTCAGCGGCACGGTCAGACTGCGGTACGCCCATATTCTCGCGCCGACACTCGGCTTGTTGTCGCGCATCGCCTCGGAGAAGACTTCGTGAATCCGCTGCGACTTCTGATCGCCGTCGACCGGCATCGGCAGAACGGCAGGCAACAGCAGCGTGACGCGCGTGTCGTCCGTGCCGACGGCCCCGCTTCCCAGCACTTCCTGACGAAAGTAGTCGATGAGCGGCGGCAGCAGGTCGCCGGCCGCCGTCGCGATGTTGAGCAGTGTTCCCCGGCTCGGTGTCCACCCACTGCCGGCGAACAGATCCTGCTGGCGATAGTACGGCAGATGATAGCCGTATTTCGCCGTGATGATCTCCGCCGCGATCGACGTGTCGTAACGGTTGCCTTCCACCAGCCCTTGCGGACGAACGGGTTCTTTCACACCGCACTCCGCTTCCTTCGCACACGCGAACTTCGGAATCAGCGTGACTCGCACGCGGAGCTTGGGGCGTTGGTATTCCAGCGTCTCCGTCCGGTCGTGGCCGATGATTTTCCGCTCGCCGTGTGCCGCGCAGAACCGCACGTCAGCGGGAACCGGTGCTTCGATTTCATAACGCGGCAGATGGGCCGGCAGTTGTTCGTTCCGAGGCTTGTCGCGGTCTTTCTTGCGGCGGGTGTGGCCCTTGACTTCAATCCCCGCCTCAGCCCCGGCCTGCAGGACCGCTTCCGCCAGGCCTGCCGCCGCGTCAACCGCTTCCGGCGTATTGCCGAAGTCGAGACTCAGTTGGCCGGGATCCTGGAGATACCGTTCGCTGCGTTTCTGAAACGCCCGCCGCAGCAGTTCGGCCATTTCCAGTTTCAGGGTTTCAATCTGCTGCTGCAAGGAAGCGATCTTCTGCTCGCCCTCGGCGACGGTCTTCGTCAGCTCGCCAATCAGCGTCTGGCAACCGGTCACGGTGTCGGGAATGTGCAGTTCGACTGTCATGCCCGGCAGCATAATTAGTGCGGCCCCCGGGCGCGCCCCCAAATCGAACATTTTTCCAAAAATATTGAAAATAGTTTCTGGGGGGCGCTGTGCGGCCTGCCGCGAACTCCTCGACGAGCTCGCGGCGGCACGTTGGACACAACGACTCACGCCGATTCGGTGAATCGTTTGCGGCGGTGAGCTGACGAGAGGGTGACGCCGCTCAAGAGCAGCGTCAATTGGGTGGCGTCGAGCTCGAGTGTGGCGGCGTTCGGCTGGGTCCGCAGCGTCTCGAAACTTCCACGCTCCAGACGCTTGTACCATAACGCGTATCCATCGCCGTCCCACCACAGCAGTTTGACACGGTCGCGACGCTTGTTGAAGAACAGAAACCAGCTTCCCTCGCGGGGGTCTCGGGCGAAGGCCGAGCGGACCAGGCCGGTCAATCCGTCGAAGCTCTTGCGCAAATCGGTCGGCGGAACATGCACGTAGATGCGTGTGTTGTGGGCCAGGCTCAGCATGGGCGGTCTCCGGCGCGTTCGGCATCCGCTCCGACCAGAGCGGCAATCGCCAGTTGCAGCGTTTCGGGGCCGGCCAGTGGAATCGTCAGCCGCGTCCCACCTCGCAGTTCCGCGGTCATCGTCAATTGGCCGCCAAAGTTCACATCACCCACCACGCGTACCGGGACAAAGCTTCCCTGTCGGGGCTGTTCCTGAACGCCCCGTCGCTGAATGACTTGTCCCGCTACCGGCGATTTCGCTGTGAGCCGGCCGGAACCGCTGGAACCTGCCGCAGCCGGCTTTCGCCGAAGCTTACGCCGCCAGATGTAGAACGACGGAGGCGAAACGCCCTCGTCACGGCAAAACTGTGCGATGCTCGTCCCCGACCGCTGAAAGCGAGCCAACCGCTCCTGCCACTCCGTCACCTTCTCCGCACGACTCCGAATTGCCACGACCATTCTCCC
>DASRLB010000450.1:0-2629 GCA_035648695.1 Acidobacteriaceae bacterium
CCCTCGGCTCGTTGCGGACACGCGAAATGTCGCCAACGGATTCGGTCTCGAAATCGCCGCTAATGACTACATCGTCACCGTTGACGGCAAGCCGCACCTTCTCGAAGTGAATCATATTCCCAATGTCACTCGATTCGCGGAAATATGGGACGGATACGCCGAGTACGTGACTGCGTGGCTCGACGGCAATGCCACTTGACGGTCACGCCAGTTGGGAATTCACAGTCTGCCAGGGTGCATTCCCATTATGCGCACCCATATTTCCCGGTATTTTGCGTATCAAATCGAAGTTGTCGTGGCGCGTTCACCTTTTGAAGTCATATCCTGGGGTGTCCAATTCCATGCGGTTCGAACGTCTCGGGACCGCAGCTTTCGTAGTTCGCGCAGCCGCTGGTCCCACCGATCTGTCAGGACGTAGGCACGGACTTGCAGCATCGCTTCTGCGTTCTCTTTGAGCCAATAGATGGCGTTGCCTTTCAATCGCAGATTGATCACCCGACGAATATTGCTCTCGATCGAGCCGCTGCCCAGCGGCAGGCCCAAGCTACGGAATGTCGGGTACTTCAGCCGCCCCGCTTCTCCATGTTTCTGGAGGTAGGCGATCTCCGTCCAAACCTGCGAGTCGTCTGCCGCCTCTGCCGCCAGTTCCGTCAGGTCATTCACCACCAGCCGCCATTGACCGTTCCGCAGCAGCGTACGGAATTCGCGATACACGGGCAGCCGTTCCTTCTCCCCATAGCCCAACGCCACCAGCGCGAGCGAAATATGGTGCGTCGCGTGGCAGTTGTCCAGCACTTCGTAAATCGGCACTTGGGGCAGGTTGGCCAGTCGCACGATCGTCGGGATCCGCTCCCAAATCCAGACGCCGCCATCGGCCGCAAACGTAACGCTCAGGGCCTTCGCCGCCCCCATCCGATGCAAATGCATGGCGACCAACTCAGCCAATGCGTCAGGTCCCAGAAATGTGCCATCCACCAGCGCCTGCGATTTCTTCTCCATCCGCCCGCGGTCGTCATGCACGAAGATCGTCACCAATTTCGGTTCTCGCCAATCGGCGTCGAATGTCTTACGAGGCCGCTTTTGCGATCGGCCCGGGGCGTCCTGGCACGGCAGGCCATCGGCGTTCGTGGGCTCCGGAACCGGCGTGGCATCCCGTAATTTACCGCGAATCCGTGTGCGTCCCCCGTCGATCTGCACCGACACCCGCTTTCCCACCAGTTCTGTTCCGGCGGGTAACTCTCCTGCACACCACAACTGCAATTCCTGCGTCCGCAGGCACAAGAGACCTTCCCCACATTGGTTCGTGGTCCGCCGCACGGCCTTGACGTCCAGCTTCACGCCGCCGCGCTCCAGTTCCTGTTTCGCAAACTGCAACGAGGGACAGAGCGCCGCTTGCCGTGCCACCTTGCTCTGCAAGCCGGGAGTACAGCCTTTGCCGAAACCGAACTGCGTCAGCTCGACGTACATCCCCGGCGTCTTTTCCTTGGTTCGGCTGAACCAGCCTTTGCGGGGAGCACAATACAACGACGTGACCCACATGATCAGACCGCCGAGCAACCGCACCTGAATCTGCCGCGGGCGGCCGCGACTGAGCGGCACTGCCGCGTCGAGCCGCGTCTGTTCGCAAGCGTCTATGAACTGAGGTGCTTTCGTCGTCACGGCCATCAGGCCCACAACCAGCAGATCGGCCCCTCGCGAAAATGCCGCGTGGATCTCTTGCTCGAGATCCACCATCCGGTCGGGATTCTCTCCCAACCGCTTCTTCCACGTCGGCAAGGCCATCATCAACTCGGCCTGAAACCGCCCCGCCATTTCTTCCGGCGATTGTACACACGGTGTCTTCGGTCCATCCACGCGATAATCTCCCATGACCAGCGCCTCCCTGCGAAAAGAGCCATCCTTGGACAACTTCCGTATCCGCAGGATATCTGATCGCTCCGGTCACGTCTCCCACGCGGGGCGGCTCCTGGCAAAATCCTGGTCGCTGCCCGACCGCAAAATGGGAATGCACCCACTGCGATTCCGTACTCTGAGGGATCTGACGCTGAGGCGGAAATTTACGGGGCCGCGCATCAAGCATGGCTACAGGTAACTGGGCAACCTGATATGGCTGAATATCCAGCGAGAAACGAAGCTGCAAAGTTGGTTGGCGACAATTGGAATTTTGACGACCCATATTGGTACGCCAACACCTGCCCCGACTCGCTACATTTTACAATCAATAGCCAGACGAAATTCAGGGCCATGCAAAAACCGTCAACAGGACGGCCAGACAGTGATGGATTGCGCCTCCTGGCTATATTGCCCGCGGTAAAAAGTGGCACATTCCATACTAACCCGAAGCGCCAGCGAGGTAATGAGTTGACTCCCTCGCTGGCGCTTCGGGTTGGTGGCATCAACAACCTCGGCCGGTATAAAATTGCTTAAGAGATCGCCGATGCTTCGAAAATAATCCGAATTCGCCTTTGCGGCGGGCTTAAGCAATGTCGTTCTCGCGTGGACTAAAGTCCACGCTACGCCTTTTTGGGTGCTCATGATCGCTACTGCACTTTGATCACCACGACGGTCATGTCGTCCTTTTGCGGGGCATGCCGGCCGTATTCCTGGGCGGCGCGGCACAGCGCGGCGA
>DASRLB010000451.1:0-4658 GCA_035648695.1 Acidobacteriaceae bacterium
AGGCGGATGCGGGCGCCGTTGGCTCCGCCGCGCTTGTCGGAGCCGCGGAAGGAGGAGGCTGCGGCCCACGCGGTCGAGACGAGCTGGGAGATGGACAGGCCTGAGGCGAGGATTTTGGTCTTCAGCGCGGCGATGTCTGCCTCGCCGATAAGTTCATGGTCGACGGCGGGGACAGGGTCCTGCCAGATCAACTCTTCCTTGGGAACGAGGGGGCCGAGGTAGCGGACGATGGGGCCCATGTCGCGGTGGGTGAGCTTGAACCAGGCGCGGGAGAAGGCGTCGGCGAAGGCTGCGGGGTCGGCCTGGAAGCGCTTGCCGATTTTTTCGTAGGCGGGATCGAACTTGAGCGCGAGGTCGGAGGTGAACATCATGGGCAGGTGCTTCTTGCCTGCGATGTGCGCGTCGGGGACGGTCTCTCCTTCGGCCACGGCGTACCACTGCCAGCCGCCGCCGGGACCCTTCTTGAGCGCCCAGTCGAAGTTGTAGAGGTTGTCGAGGTACTCGCTGTCCCAATGGATGGGCTGGGTGGTCCATGCGCCCTCGAGGCCGCTGGAGATGGTATCTTCGGCGTTGCCCTTGCCGGCGGAACTCTTCCAGCCGAGGCCCTGCTGCTCGATGGGTGCGCCTTCGGGTTCGGGGCCGACGTTGGGGCCGGGAGCGTGGGCTCCGTGGCCCTTGCCGAAGGTGTGGCCGCCGGCGATGAGGGCGAAGGTTTCCTCGTCGTTCATGGCCATGCGGCCGAAGGTTTCGCGGATGTCGCGGGCGGAGGCGATGGGGTCGGGCTTGCCGTCGGGGCCCTCGGGATTGACGTAGATGAGGCCCATCTGCACCGCGGCCAGAGGGCGGTCGAGCTCGCGGTCGGCTATATTTCCGTTAGAATCGCGGTCTTTATATCGGTCGCTGCCGAGCCAGGTGTGCTCGGAGCCCCAGAAGATGTCTTCCTGCGGGACCCAGATGTCGGCGCGGCCTCCGCCGAAGCCGAAGGGCTTGAGGCCCATGCTGTCGATGGCGACGTTGCCGGCGAGGATCATGAGGTCGGCCCAGGAGATTTTGCGGCCGTACTTTTGCTTGATGGGCCAGAGGAGGCGGCGGGCCTTATCGAGGCTGACATTGTCGGGCCAACTGTTGAGCGGGGCGAAGCGCTGGGTGCCCATGCCCGCGCCGCCGCGGCCGTCGTGGGTGCGGTACGTGCCGGCCGAGTGCCAGGCCATGCGGACGAAGAAGGGGCCATAGTGGCCGTAGTCGGCGGGCCACCAGCTTTGCGAGTCGGTCATGAGGGCGTGGAGGTCGGCGATGACGGCGTCGAGGTCGAGGGAGTTGAACTCGGCGGCGTAGTCGAAGTTGTCGCCCATGGGGTCGGCGAGTTTGGTGTTCTGGTGGAGGACGGCGAGGTCGAGGCGGTCGGGCCACCAGTGCTCGTTGCGCACGACCTTGCGCGAGTTGAGTGTGACGGCGCCATGCAGGGGGGAGGCGGTTTCGGTTGCGGTGGTTTGGGCTGTGGGCTGTCCGTGGGGGACTGGGCACTTCATTTCGTCGGACATTGTTGCTCCTTGGTTCTCGTTGCAGAGGTGTTGGCGGCAGAGGGAGGGGTTTATTCATCAGCTATGAGTTATGAGTTATGAGTCATGAGTAGGGGCGCGCCGGGGGAGCTTTGCTTTCTGGCAGGCGGCGCAGATTCCGATGACGTCGATGGCGTAGCGCTCGGCCTGGAAGCCTCCGGGGAGGCGCTGGAGGGCGGGGAGGGGGCCGAGGTCCTTTTCTTCGATGTCGGTGATGGCTTTGCAGTGGGAGCAGACCATGTGGTGGTGGATGTGGCTGTTGAGCTCCACGCGCAGCGAGCCGTGGTGCATGGAGACCTCTTTGAGAACGCCGCGCTCGACGAAGAGGTGGATGTTTTTGTAGACCGTGGCGAGGGAGATTGCGGGGATGCGCTTTTTGACGCGGGCGTAGACTTCTTCCGGGCTGGGGTGGCCGGGCATGGTCTGCATGACCTCGTAGAGCACCTGGCGCTGGTGGGTGGCGGCGAGGCCGTGCTCGGCGCAGAGTTCGCGGAAGGGACGGGTCGCGGTTCTGGGGAGGGTCTGCACTAGCAGCTAGTAGATGATAATTATTATCGTTCGTCAAGAGGGCGAGAGCCGGGCGGAATTGTTCCGAGCAGTCTATTGACGCGGGTGCGTTACAAACCTAGTCTGGATTCTTATCCGCCAGGCCCGTAGGCGAGCATGTATTCAGGGAGTGCCCCCGCAAGAGGCTTTTCTCCGGTGAGGGCGGATGAAATCTACGATTGTCCTGGACACCGATGAAGACTTTGCACCGTACGACGCTTGTCCTTTCGCTGCTGGCTTGCACCAGCTTCGCTTTCGCCCAGGAAAAACCGGTCGCCAACGACCTCGCGCCGGGCTTCAAAGCCCCGGCGAGGGACAGCGACTTTGAAAAGCGGGTTGCGATGGTCCCCATGCGCGACGGCGTGAAGCTGTACACGGTGATCGTCGTGCCCAAGGGCGCGAAGGGCGCGCCGATCCTGCTGACGCGCACCTGCTACAACGCCGCGGCCCGCGCCACGCGGTCGGATTCGCCGCGCATGATCGAGGCGCTGCCGCTTTCCGACGAGGTATTCGTCGAGGCCGGGTACATTCGCGTCTACCAGGACGTGCGCGGCAAGTATGGCTCCGAAGGGCCGTACCTGATGACGCCGCCGCCGGTCGATTCGGGCTTCAACCCCACCGGCGCGGACGACACGACCGACGCCTACGACACGATCGAGTGGCTGACGAAGAACGTGCCGGAGTCGAATGGGCGCGTCGGGATGATCGGCTCGTCGTATGAGGGCTTTACGGTCGTGATGGCTCTGCTGCATCCGCATCCGGCGCTCAAGGTGGCGGCGCCCGAAAGCCCCATGGTCGATGGGTGGATGGGCGACGACTGGTTCCACTACGGGGCGTTTCGCCAGGTCTCGCTGGACTACTTCCTGGGGCAGACGACCAATCGTGGCGCGGGTGTTCACGTTCCCCGCGAAGGCCGCGACGAGTATAGCAACTACCTCCGCGCCGGTTCCGCCGGCGACTTCGCTCGGGCGCAGGGCCAGGACCAGTTGCCGCTCTGGCACACCTTCGAGCAGAACCCTACCTACGACGCCTTCTGGCAGAGCCAGGCCCTCGACAAACTCATCGCCAAAATTCCGCAGACCGTTCCCACCATGTGGGAGCAGGGGCTGTGGGACCAGGAAGATATGTGGGGGGCCATCCACTCCTATCGCGCGCTCGAGCCCAGGGACCGCAAGAACAATATGAACTACCTCGTGATGGGCCCGTGGCGACACAGCCAGGTCAACCGCGAAGGCCGCACCCTCGGTCCGTTTACGTGGGCGTCCGACACAACGGCGTACTGGCGCAAAGAGGTACTGCTGCCGTTCTTCAATCAGTATCTGAAGCCGGACTCGCCCAGGGCGGACACGCCGCCGGTGCTGATCTACAACCCCGGCGAAGACCACTGGGACCGCCTGAAAGAGTTTCCCGCAAGCTGCGAGAAGGATTGCCCCGTCGCAACGAAGCCGCTCTTCCTGGAGCCCGACGGCGCACTTTCGTTCACCGCTCCGACCACCGACGGCGCAGGCCCCGGCGCACCGGAACAGCGCTTCGACGAGTACGTCTCCGACCCGGCGAAGCCCGTCCCCTACCGCCCTCGCCCCATCGCTACGGAGGATAACGCCGGGTGGGGCAACTGGCTGGTCACCGATCAGCGCTTCGTCGACGGCCGCCCCGACGTGCTCACCTACGAGACGGAGCCGCTGACGGAGCCGATGAAGCTCTCCGGCGAACCGGTTGCGCATCTCTTTGCGTCTACCAGCGGGACAGATTCAGACTGGGTCGTCAAGATCATCGACGTGTACCCCGACCGCGTCGCGCCGCCCGTCGAAATGAGCGGGTATGAGCTTCCTATTTCGCTCGACATCTTCCGCGGCCGCTACCGCACCAGCTTCGAGCACCCCTCGGCGCTGCCGCCCAACGAGCCGGCCGAGTTTACCTTCGGCTTGCCGATGGTGAATTACACCGTCGAGCCCGGCCACCGCATCATGGTGCAGGTGCAGTCGACGCTCTTCCCGCTCTACGACCGCAACCCGCAGACCTTCGTGCCGAACATCTTCGACGCGAAATCCGGCGACTATCAGAAGGCAACGCAGCGCGTCTGGCATACGCCGGGGACGGCGAGCTTTATCAGTCTGCCCGTAGTGCCGTAGTTTCGATTCGGCTGCGGCAATTTGGTTGCAAAACTCGGGCGCACGTGTAATCGTGCCTACACCGAAAGCATTCCATCCGATACCGCGCCGTCGAGGTCCAGGCATGATCGATCACCCAGGAAGAAAGCTGCTTCTCACTCTTTGCTCATGTGCCTCGATAGTGGCGACTGGTTGCCTGCGAGTGGCGCCACGCATGCCTAAGGTGCTTTCCAACCCGGCGCCGATCGCCTACACTCCCGCCGCCCTCGATGCGGACATCGCTGTGTACCGCGCCGCCCTTGCCGCCAACAAGCCCGACGCCGCAAAGACCGAGCGTAACGCCATCGTCTTCCATCTCATCGCGCAGATCGACCTGGCGTACGGTGCGTTTGAGCTCCACCTGAGCACCCGCCGCGCCGGGGCGCAGACTGCCGGCGACGCC
>DASRLB010000452.1:0-2975 GCA_035648695.1 Acidobacteriaceae bacterium
GCGATGGACCTACCGGAGGGCACTGTGCGAACGCGCCTGATGCGCGCCCGCAACGAGCTCCGCCGCAACTTTGAAGCACTCACAACATCGCGGCCCGGGGAGACCGCGGTCGCTGGGAGGTAAGGGATGACGACTACTATGGACCCTTTCGATCACTTACTCGATTCGACTTTGCGCACGCGGTCCGCGGCGCAACCGCCTGCGGGCCTGGAGCAGCGCCTCCTCGCGCATGTCGCCAACGCAGCTCCAACGCCCGCAGCCGTCAATCTCGGCCTGTTCAGCACGACCGACCGCGTCAATACTCGCCGCAGCAGTACATCGCTGTGGTCCGCGATTGCCGCTCATGCGGGTGTGTTCCTGATCATTCTCACCCTTGCCGCGCAGCACATCCACTTTGCGCCGCCGGTCAAGGAGAGCGTGCTGACCGAGGTTCCGCCACCGCTTCCGCCGCTGATCGGCAAGAACGGTGGAGGCGGCGGCCAGCCGGACCATTCGCCCGCGACGTTGGGCCATCTTCCCAAACCGGCGGAACAGCAACTGCTGCCGCCAAAGGCGCCGCCGCTGGAACAGGCCAGGCTGACTGTCGAACCCACGGTCGTGGTGCAGAAGGACCTCCAGATGGCGGACAACAAGATGCTCGATCTGGGCGTTCCCAACTCGTCGCTGAAGGGCGCGTCTCTGGGCAGTGGCCATGGAACGGGCATTGGCAGCGGCGATGGCAGCGGCGTCGGTACTGGCTCGGGCGGGAACATCGGCGGTGGCGTGATGCATATCGGCGGTTCCGTGCAACCCCCGTCGCTCATCTACAAGATCGAGCCGGAGTTCTCCGAGCAAGCGCGCAAGGCGAAGTTCTCGGGCGACGTCCAGATTTATCTGTGGGTGGATGAGCACGGCAATCCGTCGCATGTGCAGGTGGTGCGCGGCGTGGGGATGGGGCTGGATGAGAAGGCGGTCGAGGCTGTGCGGCAGTACAAGTTCAAGCCAGCGATGCTGAACGGCAAGCCCGTCAAAGTCGATCTGTACGTCAACGTCAACTTCACGATCATGTAGCGATGGCCGGTCCTTTCGGAGCTGAAAGGACCGGCCATCGGGCAAAAAGCGCAACCGCTTTGCTACGCGTACAGTAATCTCCATGCGTATTTCACTGAGCAGCTTTGCCATTCTCCTGACGGCAACCTTCATTGTGCCAACGGCACTATACATGGGCGCGCAACAGACGCCTCCACCCTCCACGGCAACTGCGCCACCAGTGGCCCGTGAAACGCCCGCAGCCAAACCCGAGCCGGACCACGTCATGCATATCGGAGGTTCAATCAGTCCTCCGGTGATCATTTACACAGTGAAGCCGCAATTTACCGAAGAAGCCCGCAGAAGAGGGAAGATGTCCGGCAACGTCCAGATTTATTGCTGGGTCGATGAGAACGGCAATCCCTCCCACGTTCGCGCCATCCGTGGTGTGGGGATGGGTCTCGACGAGAAAGCGGTCGAGGCCGTCCGGCAGTACAAATTCAGGCCCGCGATGCACAACGGCAAACCCGTCAAAGTCGATCTCTACATAGATGTCAACTTCCAGATCTTTTAGCGGCGATTCGTGCGGTGGCAAGCCAGCCACTGGGCGTGTACGATGGGGCGCACCCCAAACCCCTCTTCTCAGGAGCCGCACGCCATGGCTGAGCCTATCCTCGTCGTCACCAAGCCCGCAAACCCTGCGCCACTCGGCCTCGCCGGCTTCGGCCTCACTACGTGTCTGCTCTGCGCGATCAGCGCAGGTTTGCTGCCGCATGAGGCGCTTCCGGCGGTCGTGCCGCTGGCGTTTGCCTATGGAGGCGTCGCGCAACTTATCGCCGGCGTGCTGGAGTTCCGCAACGGCAATACCTTCGGCACCATCGCGTTCACTTCCTACGGGATGTTCTGGTGGTGGTTCGCGCTGCTGCAATGGAGCATCGGAGCGGGCTGGCTGAAGGCGCCATCGGCCAGCGGCGGTGGTACCGTGCTGCTGTCCTTCGGTGTGCTGACGCTACTGCTGTGGATCGTCACCTTCCGCATGAGCAAGGCGATTTGGAGCATCTTCCTGCTGCTGTGGATCGCCTTCTTCCTGCTCGCCGCCGGAGACTTCGGTTACGCGACAGGCAAGATTGGCGGATACATCGGTGTGCTGACCGGAATCGACGCATTGCTGGTCGCCTTCATCGAGACCCTGAACGCTACGGCGAACCGCGTTGTTGTCCCGCTCGGAGCGCCGATCGTCAGCAACTGATGCCGGAAAAGACTCCTTCGCGATGAAGTCAATGGCTGGTTTGGCGGCTGGGGTTGATTTTGAGCCGCGAGCTTCCCGCTACGAGCCGCCAGTTTCGAGTTGCCAGTTTCCAGTCGGGTTGTGGAAGAGCGCAGAGCGAGGAGCGATGAGGAAATGCACCTACCTTTCTGTTCCGGTGCGAGGTTTGAGGGGTTGAGGAGCGAGGGTTCTTGGTCAGCTCAGAGCGTAGCGATTGAGCGTAGAGGTTCTGGGCGCGGTTGGCGTCTGGAGGTCTCCTGTTCAGTTTTGAGTTGTGAGTTTTGAGTGCTGATTTAATTGTAGCTAGTTCGAAGATATAATGCGCGCGGGTTTTAAAATCAGTTTCGCCTGTGTTCATGCCGTGTTTGGGAGTTTTGCACAGGCTGGGCGGCTTGACAACTTGGGGTCGGGAGCAGATGTCCGGCCCGAATCGAGGTATCGTAAAAGGTGATTTGGACAGGCAGCAGAAATGACGTTGTAGGAAGGACAGGAATGCTGAATTGGCGGGTGCTTGCAGGCGGCGTTGTTCTGGTGGGGAGTTTATTGGTTGTGGCGCAACAGCCGGCTGCTAAGGCGCCGAAGCCCCAGCCCCAATCTTGGATGAATGCGAAGCTGTCGCCCGACGAGCGCGCCGACATGGTCGTCCGCGAGATGACGCAGGCGGAGAAGATCCAGATGGTGCATGGGGTGGGGTGGGGAC
>DASRLB010000453.1:0-10203 GCA_035648695.1 Acidobacteriaceae bacterium
TCAGATATCGCTCGCCGTCCTCGCTGCGCTCGTCTCCGTCATCATCGCCTACGGCGAGATAGCGGCGGCGATCATCGGACTGCTCGGTCCGATCTTCATTCCGTTTCTCATCATCGAGAAGCTGGAGTTTCTATTCTGGGGATGGCTCCGGGCCTTTCTGAGCTTCTCTTTTTACAAGGTTGTCGCCGCCGCGACGATGAGCATTCTCGGACATCTCTATATGTCCTCCGCGACGAACCTCATGGACTTTACCAACCCAATCAAGATGCTGCAAAACTTTCCCTTCATCGTCCTGCTCACGGTCGTCAACATCTTCATCCTCATCAAGATTCCCGCGATGACTGCCTCTATCTTCTCGGGCAGCAGCAGCGGCCACGATGCAGGCATGGGCGCAGTTACCGGCGCAATAACCGCTGGAATCATGAAGTAATCGGAGATCCACCATGCCAGTTGAAGAGAGCAAATCCCCCGAGATCACCCGCGCCGCGCAACGCTACCTGGAGCAGTACGGCGACCCGCTTGTGATGAACACCTATTTGAAGGTTACGATTCTCGTCTTAGGTGTTGTCTGCGTCATGCTGGGCGCGATTACCTTCAAGAGCCAGAAGGCGCTCGCCGGCATGAAGCCGCTCGTCATCCGCATCAACGACGTGGGCCACGCCGACGCCATCGACTACCGCAACTACGAGTACAAACCGCAGGAGGCGGAGAACAAGTATTACCTCTCGCGGTGGGCCACGTTGTACTTCCAGCGCAATCGCTACACCATCGAGCGCGATCAAACCCAGGCGCTTTACTTCCTCAACTCGGATGTCCAGCAGGCCGTCATCCGGCAGGAGCAGTTGACGAAAACGATTGCTACCTTCCAGCAGGACAGCACACTGCCGTATGTCGATATCAACATCAAGAACGTCATCCTCGACGATCTACGGGTTTCGCCCTATTCCGCGCGGATTGAGTTCGAGAAGATCTACACAAACGCCAACGACCACACGCAACTAAGGACCGAACGGTGGACTGCCAGCGTGACCTATGTCTTCGCCGACCACGTCGCCAACAATGCGCTGGCCGTCAATCCGCTTGGGCTCACTATCGTTCGGTTCCGCGCCGACCAGGCATTCGACTAGGAGCCGATATGAACCACGACCTGGACCTCCTCATTTCGTTTCTCCAGCCAATCAAGGAACTCTTGCTCGACGACACGGTGAGCGAGATTATGGGCAATCCGAATGGGCAATGGTGGTTTGAGCGCAAGGGCAGGTTGGAACACGCGGAGGTCGTCTTCAATGCGAAGGCGCTCCGCACCGGCCTTGAGGTAATTGCTAACAAACTCAGCAGGAAGTTTGACGAAGCGCACCCGCTATTGAATGCCCAATTGCCGGACGGGAGCCGCCTCGCGGCGGTCCTCCCGCCCGTCGTCCGGCCCAATCCTGCCGTCACCATTCGCAAGTTCTCCAAGGTTCGCTTCACCATTGCCGACCTCATCCAGACCGGCGCCATGACCATCGAGACAGGCGCAATGCTGAGCGGCTATATCGAGGCCGGGAAGACGATGCTGATTAGCGGTGGAACCGGCAGCGGGAAGACAACGCTGCTAAACGCGCTGGCCGATTTCATTCCCGAAGGAGAGCGCATTGTGGTGATCGAGGACACGTCGGAGCTGCGTATCGGCAAGCCGAATCTATTGGCGTCCGAATGCCAAACCGAATCGCACACAGGCACGGTGAGCTTCAACGATCTATTGAAGGCCGCGTTGCGGTGGAGGCCCGACCGAATCATCCTTGGCGAGGTGCGCGGCGAAGAGGCCCGCACGCTGCTCGATTCGTTCAATACCGGTCACGCAGGTTCGATGGCAACGATTCACGCCAGCTCTGCGGTGAAAGCACTCCGCAGGTTCGGCGAATTGGCGATGCGTTCGCATCAACAATCGAATCGCGACGACATATCGGCGGAGATAGCGGAGACAGTTCAGGTAGTCGTCCAGGTGGGACGATTTGCAACAGGCAGGAAGATCAGCGAAATTATCGCGGTACGAGGATATGACCGCGCCACCAAAGTATTCCTCTACGACACCATCTTCGATATTGAAGCGGAGCTCGAAGCTACAGCAGTCCAACCAGTTATTCCAACCACTATGAACAGGGAGAACGTCCATGCCATTGCTTGAGATCACCAACAGCCGGAAGGTAACAACCACCGTTTCACTTGAGGAGTCCACTGCAAACCTCGTCAACCAATATGCGGCATTCACCAGCGTTGCCGCCGACGATGTAGTGAACAAGGCGCTCGAATATGTATTCGCCAAAGACAAGGACTTCCTGAAATACATGGAGACATCGAACGATGCGAAACCGACCCATCCATTGCGTATCAAGCGCAGCAATGACGATGCCCCAAAAGGAAAGCCGGGACGTAAGCCTGCAACCTCAGTACATGCTCCAGCGGCTATTCCAATGGCGAATGCAGCAGCGAAGTAAAGTGCATCGCCCCCTCAATGATTTGTGCAGGGATGGGAACGGTGCTACGCACCGGATGAATTATGACACTCCACCCCTCGGAGGGCCGTGCTGGGAATCCTCACGGATTCTTGAAAGCGACCGAACAACCTCAACAACTTACAGTGCCCAGGGATTCTTGAGAATACCCAGGTATTCCCAAGAATTCGTGACAGATTGAAGGCCAATATGCCACTTCTCAGCGATGATGCGATGGTCGAGAAAGCCGAACAGCGGGCATCCTTTCGGCTGACGAATGTCTCATCGAAGCTCAGCCGGACCGAGGCAGAACGTCTCGATTCGCTTGCCAAGAAGCGTGGCCAGCAGCGCGGCGAGTTCATTCGCAGTCTCATTCTTGCGGAGCTTACCCGCGACGGGGGTGAGCCTACAGCCAGCCCGGAGTTGAGCGAGATCGTTGGACTCCGGCTCATGCTGACCAACCTCCTGAAACCGCTCGCGACGGGCCAGAAAATCACGCCCGAAGTCTTCGACGGAATCATGGTCGAAGTGAAGAAGCGGAAGCGGGCCGTCGCCATCGAAGCGCAACAGGACCTGGAGCGTGCATGATGGCAACTCAACAATGGGGTCGTAAAGAAACGATCATCTTCCCGCCGCATTCTCCGATCTACTCCTATGGCGCGGTGTTCCTTGCCTTCGTCCTGACGGGTTGCTTTCTCTATGCCCGGTTCGACCTTGGACAGACACCCTTGCAGCAGTTCTACACGCCGATCTATGCCCGCGCAGCGGCGGGCGGTGCGCTCAAGAAGAAGAACAAGTTTCAGTTGCTTTACGTCGGCAATGGCATCGCGGCGGGCCAACTCGCCGCCGAAGCCGATGTGCAAGCCGGCACGACTCCCGCACTGGCGGGGAAGCACATTCCGCTGGCACTTTCGCGGGCCGCAGCAGCGCGTGGACTCCGCGCCCTCTATCGCGGGCCGGAGCAAATCTACGTTGACGCGCCGCTCACGGCGTACCTGAAAAGCACCGTCTTCGAGGACGAAAGTCTTTGGGAAATCTACAAGCTCCCGCTCTTGTTTGGCTTTCTCTCGCTGCTGATACAGCTCCCGTTTTCTATCGTCAAGGACATCGCCCGGCGCAAGCAAATGAAGTACGGACGGCTGCTCAAAGGCCCGGTCATGCTCACGCCCAAGGAGTTCAACAAGACCGTGCAAGGCGACGGTATCGGCTTCAAAACTACCGAAGCCAAAGAGATGATGCGGATACCGCTGCAGGCCGAAGCGCAGCACATCGAACTCATGGGAGACACCGGGGCTGGCAAAACCACCCTCATCATGCAGATACTCCGGCAGATTCAGGGCCGGGGGCATTCGGCCATCGTTTATGACCCAGCTTGCGAGTTCATCCAGAGGTTCTACGACGCCAAGCGTGGGGACATTGTGTTGAACCCTCTGGATGCCCGCTGCCCCTATTGGGGGCCTTCCGAGGAACTTCGCCGCAAGGCCGAAGCCAAGGCGATTGCCGCCTCGCTCTACCAGCCGACCAGCGACAAAAAGGGTGAGTTTTTCACCGAGACCCCACAGAAAATCTTTGCCCACTTGCTCACCTTTGGGCCGACGCCGGGGCAGTTGGTCGCATGGCTCTCCAACCCGGATGAGATCGACAAACGGGTACTCGGAACGGAGATGCAGGCCATGATTGCCAAGGGCGCACAGCAGCAGCGTAACGGCGTCCTGGCTTCGCTCGGACTGGTAGCTGATAGCCTGCGGATGCTGCCTACCAAAGCCCAGGCAAAGACAAGTTGGAGTGCCACCGAGTGGTCCGAGAAGCGTGAGGGTTGGATCTTCATTACTTCCAGCGCGACGGAGCGCGAAGCCCTCCGTCCGCTTCACAGCCTTTGGATCGACCTCTTGGTTTTGCGCCTGCTGACAGCACCGCAGGACAACCAGAACCCCGTCTGGTTTGTGTTGGACGAGTTGGCGAGTCTTCAGCGTCTCCCTCAGCTTCATACTGCGATTACGGAGAACCGCAAGAGCCGGAACCCGCTCGTCCTGGGCTTCCAAGGCAAGGCCCAGCTTGAAGTGATCTACGGCCACTTGGCCGAGGTCATGCTGTCCCAACCCGCCACCAAAATCTTCCTCAAGACGACGGAGCCAAAGGCCGCCGAGTGGGTGTCGAATGCCATTGGAAAAGTCGAGATCGAGCGCATGAAGGAGACGCACTTCGATGGCACACGTTCCGGCAAGAACTTCAGCTTGGACCGTCAGGTTGAGCCGCTGGTGATGGACTCTGAAATCTCCGGACTGGAAAACCGGCACGCCTTTCTCAAGCTGGGAAACAACGTTGCCCGGTTTCACTTCGAGTACATGGACTTGCCTCAGACGACTCCCGGCTTCGTACCGCGCCGCGTTGAAGACGACGAGCTGCCCTTCGATCCAAAGACGCTCGCTCCAAAGAATGTTGTGATCGTGCCACCCACCATTGACCTTGAGGCCGAAGCGCCGAAGGCGGAGCCGGTTGCTCCTCCGCAGGTCGAAACTGGCAAGCAGGAAGCCGTGACCGAGGAAGCAGATTCGGAGCCGGACGAGCCGACCGAAGACGAACTGGCCGCAGCCGGAACCGACCCGGACAGCCCGGAGGACTTCGGTGACGCCGACGACGGGCCAGCCAATACCGCGTTTCAGTTTGAAGAATAGCGAGGCGGTATGCTTACCATCTCGAAGTCCATCAGCTCCGGTCAGGCTCAGACCTATCACGCCAAAGAGTTCACGTCCGCCGAGCAGAACTATTGGAAGCAGGGCGACACCATTCTTGGCGAATGGCAAGGGCAGTTGGCCGAGAAGTACGGCCTCACCGGAGCCATTGACAGCCAACACTTCGCTCGTCTGAGCGAGGGGCAAAATCCCCATACCGCCGAGCAGTTGATCCAGCACCGAAAGGCCCAGGAGTACACCACCGCAGACGGAACTACCGTCAAGCCGATGGAGCACCGGGCAGGTTGGGACGCTACCTTTTCGGCTCCCAAGTCCGTCTCGCTGACCGCCCTTGTTGGCGGCGACGACCGTATCCGTGAAGCCCACCGGCAGGCCGTGACCATCGCTCTCACGGAGTTGGAGCGGTACACACAAGCGCGTATCGGCGGCAACCATCCCGCCGATACCACCGGCAAGTTCATCGTCGCCAAGTTCGAGCATGACACCGCCCGCCCTGTTGACGGCTACGCCGCCCCGCAACTCCATACCCATGCCGTGATCTTCAATATGACCGAGCGCGGGGACGGTTCCGCCCGCGCGATTCAGCCGCAGAGCTACTTCGATAGCCAGCAGTTTGCAACCGCCGTCTACCAGTCTGAGTTGACCTACCGGCTCCGCAATCTCGGCTATGAGATCGAGGCAGGCAAGAGCGGCGCTCCCGACGTAAAGGGCTACACCGCCGAATACCTTGAAGCGTCCAGCCCGCGCCGCCAGCAGATCGAAGAAGCGATTGCGCGGAGCGGCTTCAGCGGGCCGGAGGCCGCGCAGATTGCCGCTCACAACACCCGTGACCGCAAAGAAATTCATACGCCCTCTGAGGTGCTTGCCGCCCACCGCCAAATTGCGGCCGAGTTCGGCAACCAGGCCGATCACGTCGTCACGGCAGCGAGAGAACGGGCCGAAAGACTGGCACAGAACCGGGTGCCGGATGCGCCGCAGCGGGCGCAGGAAGCAGTCAGCTTTGCCAAGGATCGCAGCTTCGAGCGTGAGGCCGTCACCGACGAGAGGGACATCATGCGCGATGCGTTGCGGCGCGGCATGGGCGACCTCACGTATGAACAGGTGCGGACGAACTTCGACCAGCGACACACTACAGGCGAGTTCCAGACCGTTGACGGACAGAAGCATGAAACCGGGCGGCAGTTCACCACCCGCGACACCATCGCCGCGGAACTTGCGACCATCGGACACATGCAACGCGGGCAGAATGCCGTCGAGCCGATTCTGCCAAAAGAGCAGGCTGCAGCCCATGCCAATACCCGCGAACTTCTCAATCCCGCGCAACGGAGAGCCATCGAGGAGGTACTGACTTCGCATGACCGCGTCCACGGTTTGCAGGGACTCGCCGGGTCCGGGAAGACGACCGCGCTGGAGACGATACGAGAAGGCGCGGAACGCAACGGCTACGCCGTCGAGGGCTTCGCCCCAACCAGCCGCGCCGCCGCCCAGCTACGGGAGGCGGGCATCTCGGCAGACACCTTGCAGGGTTTTCTTGTGCGTGGAGGCGAGGATCAGACAAAGGGCGATCCCGACCGGAGACACCTCTACATGGTCGATGAATCCAGTCTCGCCAGCACCCGCCAGATGCAGAGTTTCATGGAAAAGATCGGGCCGCAAGACCGCGTTCTTCTTATCGGAGACACCCGCCAGCACCAGGGCGTCGATGCCGGCAAGCCCTTCGAGCAGATGCAACAGGCCGGAATGCAGACCTCGCAGCTTGACCAGATCATGCGTCAGAAAGACCCTGACTTGCTGCGGGTCGTCGAACATTTCTCCAAGAACGAAACCGCCGTTGGCGTCGGCCTATTGCAGCAACAGGGGCGCGTGACAGAGATCCCCGACAACGCGCAGCGCATCGCAGCCATCGCCAAGGACTATGCCGCCAAGCCGGAGAACACGCTTGTCGTCTCGCCCGACAATGCCAGCCGCCGCGAGATCAACGACGCCATTCGCACCGAGTTGAAAGCCTCCGGCGCCCTCTCAAAAGACGACCATCGGATAGAAGTCTTGACGCAGCGATCGGAGCTTACCAGCGCCGACCGAACCTGGGCCGTGAAGTATCAGCCGGACGACGTTCTCTACTACACGCGGGGCAGCAAAGAACAAGGGATCCAGCCTCGCAGCTACGCGACGGTGGTTTCCATCGACGCGGCAGCCAACCAGATCACAGTCGCTAAGGACGATGGAAAACAAGTCGCCTACGACCCGGAACGGTTGCGCGGCATCACGGCCTACCGTGAGATCAGCCGCGACTTCGCCGAGGGCGACCGCATACAGTTCACCGCCGCGAACCGAGAGCTGGGCGTCTCCAACCGCGACCTTGGAGCCATCCAGCGGATCGACGGAACGCACATCGACGTGAAGATGGACGGAGACAAAGACCGCACCGTCAGCTTCGACTCCGCCAAGATGCCGCACTTCGACCACGGCTACACCGTGACCTCGCACAGCTCGCAAGGACTCACCACCGACCGGGTATTGGTGAACATGGACACCACAGTTCACCCGGAACTCATCAACACTCGCTTCGCCTACGTCTCCGTCTCCCGCGCTTCACAGGATGCGCGGATTTACACCAACGACGCCGGAACGCTTGGCGAACGCCTCAGTACGGACGTGGCCAAGACCTCAGCCATAGACCTTCAAAAAGCGCCGGTCGAACAGACCGCCAACCAACAAAGCAAGGAGCCACCAATGACCAACAGCAGAGAGCATCCGCAAGACGACCTACGCCGTGAACCGTCGCCCGATACGATGGTTTCGCTGCCCGAAATCATCCGCCATGAAGCCGAAGTCGATACCCGGCACTATGCGCCTATCGAGGCAGCTCTCCCTAACGAAACAGCAGGGTACGAGTGGAAGCGGGAGACGGGCGAGATCGAGAGCTACAAGCACGATCAGACTGGAGGCTGGTTGCATATCGACCCGCAAAGCCAGTTCTATGATCGGCAAGCAGAGCCAATTACTCGCGACATTGCACTGGAACATGCCTGTCATGGGATGACGCAGGAAAATGCCCAGGTGAATGCGGCTGGTCGTGACTCAGGGAGCGATATGGGAATCAGTCTGTGAAGCTGGCAATCCCTGTGCCAGAATGTCCACAATATTAAATACGGTCTTTGCACCGGACGAGAATGCCAAACCCAATTAGGCTTGACTCCCAAGGGAAAGACTAATCAGGCCGATAGTTTCTTGACGAGTGTGTGAGCGTCAGAATCTACGGATATGGTCTTGCCCGTGACGAGGGTAACGATGCTTTTCGAGCCGCCATCAGGCGTTACGAATGCAACCGCGTCAGGGTTGATAAAGATGCCGGAGCCTACTTCAATAAATTTTGCCATAGCCGTAGTTTACCGACTTCGGGCCTCTAAAAGTACCGCATAAGCGGCATTCGCACGCTTCGCCTCTGTTTGAGCTGCGATGCGTTTTTCCGCGCTTAATTCTGCGACCGTGTCGGGATGAGCGCGTTGCACAATCTTGAAACGCGATTGCTCGACCTCCGCCCAGGACGCACCCGCCGTCACGCGGAGAGCCTTATACGCCTCATCTAACGCCATTGGCGGAATCTCCGCAACGGGCGGTGCAGGCTTCGCCACGGCTTTGGGAAGTATCACAGCCGGCGGCGTCATAATTGGCTGGGCGATAGAAAGGATCGGGACTCGTGCGGACGTGAAGAGTTCTGGCTGTACCGAAGGGACTAAGAGACTTCCGCCAGTGAGGGCAGACTTAACTTTCCGCAGCAAGGCGGTGGCGCGGGGAACATTGCGGAATTGCAACTCGGTATCGAGAGCCTTCAAGGTGCCCGTGTCTGAGGGCTTCGCCGCGAACATCTCTTCGAGCTGTGCGACTGTATGGCGCAATAAGGGCCGCGCCGTCATACGACCTCGCTAACCGCTTCCGTCACAGCATACGGGTCAACTTCTTTGGCGTGAACCCAAACAGTGTTATCCACGAATTCAGAGCCGAGCGGTTCGATACCCAAAGCGTCAAGCGTCTGGCGGAGATCGGCGACGACTGCCTCGCGGCGGCGGGTAAAGCTGGAAGCAAAGCAACGCCAAAACGTCCAGCCCGCACGCTCCAAAACGCGCTGCCGGGCCATGTCATCCGACCACTGGCCGGGGCCGTGGAAGCGGTCACCGTCGCACTCCACTGCCAGACGCCGTCCTTCGCGTCCTTCAACCACGAAGTCGATACGGTATGAGCCGCATTTCACTTGCGGCTCAAAGCGGTAGCTGTTCTTCACCAGTTCATCAAACATCTCGAGTTCAAAGCCGGACTCGCAACGATCTCGCAAGACTTGCGTGCGACGGGCATCCTGTCGGAACGGCTCTTTGAAGTGACGAATGAGCTTGCCGTTCAGCGTGCCTTCTGCGAAGGCGTTGCTTTCGACCGAGCGGAACAAATACATGCGGTCGCGGGCGCGGGACAGCGCAACATTGAACCGTTGGTTCTGGTCAATTCGATTTTGAGCCGCATGGTCGCCGGGGCCAAGCACCATCGAGACGAGCATGATGTCCCGCTCCCGTCCCTGAAACACAGGCGGTGGCCCGACTGCGAGACTACGCGCCACAACGTCAATCGGAGATATGCGTTGACCGATCAATTGTTGAATGTAGGCGGACTGCTTTATACCGAGCAGTGTGACGACGCCGATGCTTCGACCGGCGAGTTCGTCGTCCGCGAGTATAGCTTCTATTTCATCGACGATGGCTTTGGCTTCTGGCCGGTTAACGTCGCCATCGCGGAACCCGCCCCGTACGAAAACGTCAATCAAAGGCGGGTCAAGACGCTCATTTGCATGCGGCAACCGCAGAGGCTTGATATCGCCTTGGTAAAACTCACGATTAGAGAATTCGATGATGGCGGGAACGCAGCGGAAATGCTCTTTGAGCATGACCGAGTTTCCGGCGAACACGACCCGCGCAAAGTCATAGATCGACTTGTCCGGCCTCATTTCTGATTTGTGGGGTTGATTGGCTAGGAAACGCGCGCTGAGG
>DASRLB010000454.1:0-12446 GCA_035648695.1 Acidobacteriaceae bacterium
GTACTAATACCGTGACCGGGTGGATTTGTGCTCTCCCAGGTCCCAGAATCGGGACCCTTCGGCTTCGCTCAGGCAGGCTCTGGGACACCCATTCTGTTCAGATCGACATTTCTAAATCATGCGGTCACGGTACTATGTGCGGTCTTCGACGGGGATCCAGCGCGAGGGGTAGACGGGGCCGATGTAGTCGGCGCGGGGGCGGATGAGGCGGTTGTCGTCGTGCTGCTCGATGACATGGGCGGCCCAGCCGGCGATGCGGCTGACGGCGAAGATCGGCGTGAAGAGGTCGATGTCGATGCCCAGCGTTGTGTAGGTGCTGGCGGAGTAGAAGTCGACGTTGGCGTTGAGCTTCTTCTGGTCCTTGATGAAGAGTTCGATCTTGCGGGACATCTCGAACCACTTGGGGTCGGCATCGCGGCCCAGTTCTTCGGACATGCGGCGCAGGTGCGTGGCGCGCGGATCTTCGGTGGTGTAGACGCGGTGACCGAAGCCGGAGATCTTCTCCTTCCGCTCGAGCATTCCGCGGACGTGTTCGACTGGGTCTTCGCCGGCCTTGTCGATGGCGTATAGCAGGTGCATGACGGCTTCGTTGGCTCCGCCGTGCAGCGGGCCCTTGAGGGCGCCGATTGCGCCGGTGATGGCCGAGTGCATGTCAGAGAGCGTGGCGGCGATGACGCGCGCGGCGAAGGTGCTGGCATTGAGTTCGTGGTCGGCATGGAGGATGAGGGCGACGTCGAGGGCTTTGGTGGCCGTCTCGGAGGGCTTCTCGCCGTTGAGCATCCAGAGGAAGTTGGCGGCGTGGCAGAGATCGTAGTCGGCGGCGACGATCTCCTTGCCCTTGCGGATGCGATCGAAGATGGCAATGATCATCGCAATCTGCGCGGTGATGCGGAAGCTCTTGCGGAGATTGGCTTCGTGGCTGACGAGCTTTTCGTCCGCGTCGTACATGGAGAGCAGCGAGACCGCGGTGCGCAGGACTTCCATCGGCGACGCTTCTTTGGGGACCGCGTATAGAAATTCGATGACGTCGGGATGAAGTTCGCGGGCGGCGGCGAGGTGGTGGCTGAACTCTCGCAGCTCGTCGGGGTTGGGGAGCTTGCCGTTCCAGAGGAGGGAGGTGGTCTCTTCAAAGGTGGACTTTTGCGCGAGCTCGTGAATGTCGATGCCGCGATACGAGAGGATGCCCTTTGCGCCGTCGATGAAACAAATGGAGGACTCGTTGGCGACGACGTCCTGTAGGCCTTTTGGTGCGGTGGTTGACATGAGGGAAAGCGCTCTCCAGCGAGAAATCGACAGCAATTACGGTTATAGCGAAAGCGGAAAAGAGTTGTCACGAACGGGTGGGCGAATATCGGTGTGACGTGATAGTGTTTCTGCGGCGTTGAAGTTCGTATTTGAAATTATTTCAGAAGGAGAAAAACCATGCCCATGACACGACGTTTCTTTGTAGGAGGTGCTGCCGGGGTGCTGGGCACAGTGGCTGTAACGCGTCCAGTCTGGCCATCGGCCCTTTCGGGGATGGGTGACTCGGCAGGCATTCCTACGGCGGCGGGCAGGGCATTCGCTGAAGCCATCGGACCAGTGCAGTGGACGGAATTGCGCAAGCGTCTTCCGACTGTGAATGCCGACATCCGCGAGCACGGGCTGAGAGATATGCCCGGCGTCGAAGGCAAACTGTTGACCGGCTATCCGTACAACGAGTTCTACGACTGGGATTTGTATTTCGAGAACCTCTATCTGTCGTACTACGGTGTGTATCCGTACTGTTTTACGAACCTGCGGGAATTCCTCAATCGTCAGCAGCCGGACGGCTATGTGAACCGCAGCCTGATCAAACAACGCGACCGTCAGCACTTCAAGCCGTTCCTGGCGCAGCTTGTCGTGCTGGGCTGCCGGCAGAACAAGGACGACTATGAGTGGGTGAGAGGGAACTACTACGAGCGATTAGAAAAGTATGTGACCAAGTGGTTTTCCTACGACGGCGACAAGAACGGATTGCCGGTTTGGAACTCGGCTGATGCTGCCGGAACGGACAATCAGTGGAGCCGCGGTGGGGAGCTCTCGGCGTTTGAAATTGAGGGGGTGGATCTTGCTTCCTACCTGGTCCGAGAACTGCGTGCGATGGCCGTGATTGCGCATGGGCTGGGGCTAGCGACCGATGTGAAGAGCTACAACGCGAAGGCCGAGGCGCTGATCAGGCTGATGAATGCGACGTTCTGGGATGAGAAGGACGGCATGTACTACGACCGCAGCGAGAAGACAGGGAAGCTCTTGAAGGTGAAGTCGGCAACCTGCTTTATGCCGCTGTTTGCGGGGGCGGCGACGCCCGCGCGCGCGAAGCGCATGGTGCGTGAACATTTGCTGAATGAGAAGGAGTTCTGGTTGGCGTACCCGGTGGCTAGTTATGCGAAGACAGAGCCGGATTACTACCAGGGCTCGCTGCACAAAGAGTGCAATTGGCGAGGGCCGACGTGGGCACCGACAAACTACATGATCTTTCAGGGACTGATGCGGTACGGATTTCGTGATGAAGCGAAAGATCTTGCCGATCGACTGCTGGAAATGGCGCTGGTAAAGAACCCAGTGCTGCGGGAATACTACGACGCAGAAACCGGACTGGGCCTGGGGCAGACGCGCTTCTGGGGATTCACTGCTCTGTACTACGGCATGCGGCTGGAATGGCAGTTGAAGTATGACGCGTCGAGTCTGGACAAGCGGTTTGAGCCGATTGTGCCGAAGGAGTTGGGGATTCCCTTTGAAGCGTAACGATGTCTCATGATCGGGGCGACTCCCATTGTCCGGTCTCGGCGGAACGGAAAATTGCTTCGATGACGGACATGGTGGCGATGGCGTCTTCGAGGGGGGTGGGGACTTCGGTGTTGGTGAGGATGGCGCGGGAGAAGGCGTCGCCCTGGAGTGTGTACTGGTCGATGGCGGGGAAGGTTTCGGTGGTGATGCCAGAGCCGAAGAGGTCGGTGCCGTCGTCGATGAGGAGGCGGACGGAGCGGTCGGGTGGGGCGTTGAAGGGGATCTCCAACTGGATGCGGCCCTTGGTGCCGAAGAACTGGAGGCCTTGATAGGGGACTAGCTGAGTGCTACAGGTGAAGACAGCTTGGGCCGCGCCGAACTGCATGATGGCGGAGGTCAGGCGGTCGATGTGCATCGTGGGGTCGCGGTCGATGGCTGCAACGACGCGGTCGGGCTCGGAGCCGAAGGCGAGGCGGGCGGCTTCGATGAGGTAGTAGCCGATGTCCATGAGGCCGCCGCCGCCGATGGCGGCCTGGTTGCGGATGTTGGTGGGGTCGAGCTTGAAGTAGGAGAAGAGGCCGAGGATGGAGCGGAGCTCGCCGATGCGGCCTTCGGCGAGCAACTCGCGGAGGCGGACCCATTGCGGGTGATGGACGATGACCAGCGCCTCGCCGATCTTGACGCCGGTGCGCTCGCGGACTTCGAGGAGCGTCTTCGCCTCGGCGACGGTGAGGGCGATCGGCTTCTCGCAGAGGACGTGCTTGCCGGCTTCGGCGGCCTTGATGGTCCAGGGAACGTGCAGATGGTTTGGCAGAGGGTTGTAGATGGCGTCGATGTCGGGGTCGGCGAGCAGCTCCTCGTACGAGCCGTAGGCCTTGGGAATGTTGAGGGCTGTGGCGGCTTGCTGGGCCTTGGCGAGGTCGCGGGAACAGATGGCGGTGACCGTCGACAGCTGGCTGAGCTGCATGGCGGGAATGACTTTTTTTGTGCCGATGGCGGCGGTGCTGAGGACTCCCCAGCGGACTTTGGATTGCGTGGATTCTGTCGACATTGCCGGGACCCCTCCCCCTCTATTTCGGGTAAAGTCCCTTATCGATTGGGGTTAGCTCTGTACCCTTATTTGGGTTATCAGTTACGAGCTACCAGTTACGAGCTACCAGTTTCTTATGTACCGGTTTGATTGTAGCGGTTTGGGGAGAATGGTGTGAGGTCGATGGTGGGGGATTTGTTTTCGAGGAGGTCGGCCATGACGCGGGCCGTGGCGGGGGCGAGGAGGATGCCGTTGCGGAAGTGGCCCGTGGCGACAAATTCGCGCGGAGAAAGAATGCCGAGGAGAGGAAGGCCGTCCGGGGTGAAGGGGCGGAGACCGGCCCAGGCTTCGAGCTGGGGTGCATCGGATTCGGAGGCGAGCTCGGGAAGGAGTTCGGCGGCGCGGGCGCGGAGGTTGGCGAGGTCTGCGGGGTGGGTGGTGGTGTCGAAGCCGGCGTCCTCGATGGTCGCGCCGATGAGGGCGGAGCCAGCCTGCGGGCCGAGGGTGCGGGGGACGATGTAGATGTGCTCGGCGCGGTGGACTTCCGTAAGCGGCGAGGGAAGCTGGACGCGCAGCATCTGACCCTTGCGGGGAGAGACGGCGTTCTGTCCGCGAAACCAGGTGCCGGTGCAGTGGACAAACTGGGGCGCGGCGAACTCGGTGCCCGTCGCGTCGCGGACGTGAATTGCTTCGGGGGTGTCTGCAAGTTCGAGATTGCCGGTGTGCTGGCGAAGGTCGATGGAGGTGGCGCGCACGGCGGCGAGCAGGGCCGCGGCGAGTTGGCGCGGATCGAGGGAATGCTCTGCAAGCAGAATGCTGGAGCCGCCGGAGAGATATTGCACGGTGGCGCCGGTTTGGAAGGGGACGACGATTCCGGAGAGAGATTCGATCCGGGCGAGCATTTCCGGGTAGATTTCTGTGGAAAATCTGGCCAGAAGGGTGATTTCGGGAGGGTTATAGGGGTCCTCGGCCGCCAACATGCCGGCGGCCGCGGTGGAGGCGTGGGACATCGCTGTATCTCGTTCGACAACAGTGACTTGTGCGCCTCTGTTGTACAGTTCAAGGGCCAGGGAAAGGCCGATAATGCCCCCACCGGCGATCAAAACGTCGGATTGGAGCACCCTGGGAGCAGTCATCTACGTCTCATATTAAGCGTTACTGTGCCACCGTGGCACAGTTGTGACTTTTACCGAGCTCGACCGGTAATTTGCTCCTGCCCATTCAGGGCCGGCGGGCCTCAAACGAAAAGCACCGCAGGAGGTACGAATGAGTGATCGCGAAGAATACGTTGAAACAACCGTTGCTCCACGGGCGCCAGGCTGGCTGATCGGTGTATCCATAGCCGGTTTGGTGCTGGCGCTGGGTTCGCTTGGCTGGGCCATCGGGTTGCAGAACCATCTGGCCGCCGCACAGCAGAGCATAACGGCATCCGATCAGCGCAATCAGGCGCTCTCCGACAAGTTGGAACAAACGAACGACCGCATGAAGGCGCAGGGCGAAATGCTCGGCCAGAGTGTGGGCCTGACCCAGAAACAACTGGAGGAAAAGTCGAACCAGTTGATTGCGGCTCAACACTCCGCAGCGGCAACCACGGCGAAGCTGGCCAGAGCGCAGGATGAGACGAACAAACAGGTCTCAGCGGTACAGAGCGATGTGACCGGCGTGAAGACCGATGTCGGCGGTGTGAAGACCGATGTGGCGACCACGCAGGCCGACCTGGCTGCGGCCAAAACGCAGATGTCGAGCATGATGGGCGACGAAGGCCACATGAGCGGCTTGATTGCGACCAACCACGATCAGTTGGAGGAACTGAGGCATCGCGGCGACCGCAACTACTACGAGTTCACTCTTACGAAGGGTGCGAAGCCTACACTCGTATCGACAATTAAAATCCAACTGAAGAAAGCTGACCAGAAGCGGTCGAAGTTCACCCTCAATGTGAACGCCGACGATCGGACCATCGAGAAGAAGGACAAGAATCTGGATGAGCCTATTCAGTTCTACTCCGGCAAGACTCCGATGTTGTACGAGATCGTGGTGAACACGGAAAGCAAGAACCAGATCACGGGATACCTGAGCACGCCGAAGAATGCGCCTCAGCAGATCTCGATGCCGTAAGTGTTGTTGCAGTGCAAAGGCCCGTGCGACGATGTCGCGCGGGTCTTTGCTTTTTATGCGGCTGTTTGGAGTTTTAACCCGGGGTTGCGACAGCGAGCAAGAAGCAGGTCCTTCGCCTGGCGGACCAATTTGAAAGTGAATAACTGAAGGTACTGTCTGTGGGCCCGCTCGTATCGAAACGAGAACGCGTCGGGTTCTTGATAGAATGCTCGTCATCATGTCGACGACCTATGTGCTGATTCATGGCGCCTGGCACGGAGGTTGGTGCTGGCGAAAGATCGTGCCCCTGCTCGAAGCTGCGGGTCACAGAGTCCTCGCGCCGGATTTGCCGGGGCATGGAGACGACAAAACGGCTACGGCGATGGTCACGCTTGAGAGTTACGCCGACCGCATTTGCGAAATCGCCTGCGCGCAGGCTGAGCCGGTGATTTTGGTGGGCCACAGTATGGGCGGTATCGCCATTACGCAGGCCGCCGAAAATTGCCAGGAACGAATTGGATCGCTTGTATATTTGTCCGCGTTCTTGCCGCGCAACGGCGAGTCGCTGGCGACCTGGGCCTCGCAGGATCTGGCGAGCATGGTCAATCCCTCAACCATCGATCCGCGGGCGGATGGTGCCATCGGGTTCAAGCTGGAATATAGCCGCGAGGCTTTCTACGGGAATTGTGCGGAAGAAGACGTGGCGTTCGCTCAGTCGCGCCTCGCTGCCCAGTCGGGCGCGCCTTTTGGAACGCCAGTCCAAACGTCGGCAGAGCGCTGGGGTCGAACTCCGCGGTATTACATTGAGTGCGAGCGCGACCGCGCTATAACGCTCAAGCTGCAGCGGGAGATGCAGAGGCATTCGCCATGCCGGCGGACGTTTTCCATCGACACCGATCACTCTCCATTCTTTTCCGCACCAGACCAGCTCGCGGACGTTCTTCTGCGGATTGCAGGCGCGTAATCGACAGTTTGCGGTGCATTGTCTTTCGACACGGAGATTCCGATAAGGCCGGTGGTTTGAACATTACTGCGGGCGCGAAGCGATGTTGGCGCGCCGGATGTCGTCGGCCATATCAGCGCGCGACTGGACGCCGCGAAGGACACTGATGGAAGCGCCCTTCCACCAGGCGATCCAGATCCTCTCCTGTTCGAACTGCACGAGGTGATTGTCGAAGATGGCTTCGGCGTCATCGCGCTGGGCGAGGGTGAGGTGAATGGTCGCTCCAGTGTTCAGGGGGGAGCCGGTGCGATCGCCGAAGCTCTTCACGCGCTGGAAAGCGGTGGTGGCGGGCTGGACTATGTCGTTCCAATGCGCGCCTTCGGTATCGACGCGATCGAAGATCTCGGCCAGGTTTTCCGGCAGGAGGTCGACCTTGCCGCTGGTTTTTGCCACGGACCAGACCGAGCGGGATGGAGACTGGAGGTTGTTCTGCTCAGGTGGTTGAGGCATGGTGACGGTGATGTATCCGCCGTTCGGCTGGGCATTGCGCAGGGCTGCGAGCGAAGCGCGCTCCCAGGCAATCTCGTGGTGAGCTACATCCAGATCGAAATCGAAGACTTTCAGGTTCTCGGCGCACTCGCGATGGAAACCTTCGATCAGGGCCTGGCGCTCGTGCCGGTGGTGGAGGGCCTCAACGGTTTGTTCGAGGCCGATGGCGATGAGGATGCCGAGAATGACGATGAAGAGGTGAGTGAAGAATTCGCGGCGCGTCATGGGTGCGTGATGCGGGGGGTGGATGTCGATCATGCGGGCTCCGTGGATCGGTGAGGCTACTGCACGGGATTATTGGTCAGGTTGCGCTTGATGGTGAAGCAGTCGCGAAGCATGGCGTCGTCGTCTGCAAGGGCGATCTGGACTGCGCGGTCAAGGGAGTCGATCTGAGCCGGTGAGAGCGCGGCGAGGTTGCCGGGTGCGGCGTTGGTGGCCCAGGCAGCGTCGATCTCCTGCTGGGGAAGGTCTTCGTGCGCGGCGACGAGGCGCCTGAAGAAGCCGCTGAAGGCCACGTCGTCCTCATAGCTGGTATTGAGGGGATCGGCGGGGGAGCGGAGCACTGAGGCGGCGCGGGCGAGTTCCTCATTGCTGCGGCTTAAGAGATCCAAAAAGCGGTCCTGGTAATGATAGCGGTAGGTGAGCGCTGCGAGGTTGCCGGTCAGGTAATTGATGGTGCCGGACTGGTGGACGTTTTGCCACTGTGCCCCAGGGTAGATATACGAGACGTGTTGAATGATGAAAGGACCTGGCGGCAAGGGCTGGTGGGCTCGCAACGCATGCAGCATGACGAGATCGTGCTGGAGGTCGCGCTGATGGCGCCTGGTTGCGAAGATGTTGAACTGGTTCGCCTCTTCGTCGATGTGGCGCTCGTCGATAAGCGCACGTGCGGCTTCGCTGGCGAGATGGCGGTGATGGAGGTACTCGACGCTTTGCTCGAGGCCGATGGCGATGAGGATGCCGAGGATGACGATGAAGAGGTGGACGAAGAATTCGCGCTTCGTCATGGGCGCGTGCTGGGGCGGGTGGATGTCGATCATGGTTGAGGGCTCCCTTCTGTACCCTCTTGCGTGTCCATGGCGCCTGGACTCGCAGAGATGTCGATGGAAGCGATCAGGAAGATCAGCATCGCAAGATAGATTGCGATGGCAGCCGGTAAATAGACGAACGTAAGCGCGCAGAAAACCGCCGCTTGCAGGGTGCCGATTGCAGCAACCCGATTGCGCTTGCGGGCCCATTCCTTCCAGCCGGGGTCGCTGCCATGCATTTTCGATGCGGACCACCTGAACCAGGTCATGCCGGTCATCGCATTCCAGGCAACGATTTGATACACGATATATGCAGTCGGATCATGCGGGTGTTCGATGATGGAGCGAAGCGTCAAGGGAAGCAGGCTGGAGAAGAAAAGGGCGCCTCCATTGAACCAGAACATTGCCCGATTGACTTCCCGCACGCGGCAGAACATGTGATGATGATGCAGCCAGATCATAAGCAGGAGCGCAAATGTTGCTGAATAGCCGCCGATGCGCGGCAGCAGGTGCCACCAGCCATGCCACCCGGGAGTTTCGGGCGTTCGCAAATCCAGCGCCATCAGAGTGATGATGATTGCGTAGACTGCATCGCTGAACAGTGTTAGCCGGTGCTTCATTCTTTTCCACCAACGACTGGAATAGCGCCTAAGGCACTAACGGCGACTGCGAGCACGACAGTCCTCATTGTCGGCATTAGCCCGTAGATAGTAGCACGGATCCAGCGGACGCTTCCGTCTCGGTCCCGCCAAGTCGCCTCTCGGAAGCGATTCCCGCGGTCCCTGAAGATGGTGCTATAAGAAACTTCGCTCGTCCTGGAATTCCAACGCGCCACTACCGTCCTTTCGCATTGCTGCGGCGGTCCTATGGCTCAAGGGATAGTTACTGTCTGCGACGATTGGTGGTAGAGATCCAGGGTGAGAGTGGCGGACTCGCGGTTGGTCCAGTTTTCCTGGGTGGCGCCGGGGAAGTGGAGGAGGACCATGCCCTCGGCGGACTGGCCGGGGGCGACCTTGATGTCGCGGGCGAGAGGTTCGGAGGCGAGTTTCTGGAGCGCCGGGAATGTGGTGTAGAGGTTGGGCAGGTCGGGGAGCTCGATGGCGCTGGAGTCGGCGACGGAGTGGTCGGGAGCGGTGAGGATGGCGGTTTCGTCCTTGATGAAGAGCGGGAGGCGCAGCTTGTCGGTGAGCTTGACCGTGAGCAGGACGTAGAGGTCGTCGTCGGCGTGGGGGTTGGAGCCGATGATGTGGGTGGAGCCTTGCATTGCCCTGGTTTGGGTGTGGGCGGCGAATATTTGGACGCGGGTGATGGTGAGCTCGGCGGTCTTGTGCGGGCTGAAGTAGAGGACCGCGGCCGCGACGGCGATGAGGATGCCGGCCGCGGCGAGGACGGAGGGCAGCCGGGAGCGCGAGGGGATCAGAGCGGGGTTGAATTCGGGCATGGGAGAGTGTATCGCGGCGAAAGAAACAAGCAACAGCAACCGCAACAGCTTTAACGCAAAGGGCGCGAAGGGAGCTAAGTTTCGCGAAGTAGAACGGCAACGGTGAGGTTATGGGCGGGGGCGGAGGCTGGCCAGGAATTTGTCGAGCGGCTGGGTGTTGATGAGGTCGGCGGGGGTGAGCCAGGCGCGGCGGAGCTGGACGATGCCGTGGTCGATCTGGTCGAGCTCGTCGGTGGAGTGGGCGTCGGTGTCGACGATGATTTTGCAGCCGAACTCTCTGGCCTTGCGGAGGTTGATGTCGGAGAGGTCGGAGCGCGCGGGGGAGGCGTTGTGCTCGACCGCGATGCCGAGGCGCGCGGCGGCGGGGAGAAGCCGTTCGAGGTCGATCTTGTAGGGCTCGCGCTTGAGGACCTTGCGGCCGGTGGGGTGGCCGAGGATTTGCACGTAGGGATTTTCGGCGGCGCGGAGGACGCGGGTGGTCATTTCTTCTTCGGTCTGGTTGAAGCCGGAGTGGACGCTGGCGACGACGATGTCGAGCTGGGCAAGGGTGTCGTCTTCGAGGTCGAGGGCGCCGTCCATGAGGATGTCGACTTCGATGCCGGCGAGGATGCGGAAGGGTGCCGTGGGGGCTTCGGTATTAGGTTCGTTGTCGGCGAGGCGTCGGTTGTGGCGGGTCCACTGCGGGCCTTTTTTTGCGGCGAACTCTTCTGCGAGCTCGTCGGAGATTTTGCGGATGCGGGCGGCGTGGGCGAGGGTGCGCTTGTCGTCCATGCCGTTGGTCATGGCGAGATTTTTGGAGTGGTCGGTGATGGCGATGTATTCGAGGCCACGGGCGATGGCGGCTTCGGCCATCTCGCGGATGGAGTTGGCGCCGTCGGACTCGGTGGTGTGCATGTGGAGGTCGCCGCGGATGTCATTGCGGTGGATGAGGCGCGGAAGAGTGTGTTTGGCTGCGGCTTCAAGCTCGCCGCAGTTCTCGCGGAGTTCGGGGGGGATGTAGTCGAGGTCGAGTGCGTTGTAGATGGCCTCTTCGGTTTCGGCGGCGATGATCTTGTTGTCTTCGAGGCGGAGGAGGGCGTACTCGCTGAGCGTGAGGCCGCGCTTGATGGCGCGCTGGCGGAGGGCGACGTTGTGCATCTTCGAGCCGGTGAAGTATTGCAGAGCGGCCCCGTAACTGGCGCGAGGCAGCAGGCGTACGTCGACCTGAAGGTTGTTGCGGAGGGTGAAGGAAACTTTATTCTGGCCGCGAGCGAGGAGCTTGTCGATGAGGGGAAGCGTGGCTACATGTTCGACGGCGGCGGCGACTACATTGGCTTCGCAGGCGGGGCCGGTGACGAGGAGGTCGAGGTCGCCGCAGCTCTCGCGGCCGCGACGGAGGGAGCCGGCGGGGGTGATGGTGTCGATGCCGGGGAAGGCGCGAATTAATTCCGAAATTCGTTCGGCGTGCTCGCGGGCGATGTCGATGCGGAAGCGCGAGGAGTTGCGGCGGTGGTCTTCGATGCCTTTCAGCAATTTGTCCGTGAACTTTTGCCCCATGCGTGGAAGGTTCAGGAGGTCCCCGCGTTTGGCTGCGGCTTCGAGCTGGTCGATGTCGGCGATTTGCAGCGCGGAGTAGAGCAGGGCGACGGTCTTGGGGCCCATGCCGGGCAGGCGGAGGAGCTCGAGCATGGTGGGCTTGTACTTTTGCAGCAGCTCTTCGCGAAGCGGCATGGTGCCGGTGGAGACGAGGTCGCGGATGTTCGCAGCCATGCCTTTGCCGATTCCGGGGATGGCGAGCAGGGATTTGGGGTCGGCGTCGGGGCTGGTGAGGGTGGCGAGGGGAGTGGTTTGCTGTTCGACGGCCTCGGCGGCGCGGCGGTAGGAGCGGATGCGGAAGGGGTCGGCTGCATCGATTTCCAGCAGCGCAGCGGTTTCGTCGAGGAGGCGTGCGAGGGTGATGTTGTCTATCGCCATAGTCAAATAAGAAAAGCCGTTCGCATCGATTGTAGATGCGAACGGCCTCCGTTGAACTGCGTGGCCCGACTGCGGTTTGGTGCAATGGCGTGGCAGAACGCTCGGTAGAGTGAAAACTTATGCAGGCTTGCTGCGGGTCACTTGATCGGCCTGAGGGCCTTTCGTGCCTTGGATGACGTCGAATTCCACTTCGTCGCCTTCCTTCAGGGTTTTGTATCCGTCCAACTGGATCGAGCTGTAGTGAACGAAGACGTCGGGACCGTCTGGCCTTCCAAGGAATCCATATCCCTTGGCATTGTTGAACCACTTTACTTCGCCTTTATACTGCGCCATTTTCGTACCTTTCTTGCTCCTTGCTGTATCCAGACGGTGCAACCAACTTGTCTCGAGATGTTAGTTGGCGTCGCTGAAAACTCGGATTCACCGAGTTGACAGAAAGTTGTCTACAGTGTTTGTAAACCCCTATGAATAGTGGTGCTTGTCAGGCAGGCGACAATTCTCGATTATGTTGCCTACATGTGAAGTCTCAATAGGTTGTCCATTCGATCTGACTGCGAGAAGCTGGTTCTGCGACGAATCAGCCTTACCGGAGGGATCGAATGGACTATCACAAGAATGCCCGACTCACGACGCATAGTCGAGAGCTGCTAGCGAAAA
>DASRLB010000455.1:0-2763 GCA_035648695.1 Acidobacteriaceae bacterium
GCCCCCGGTGGTCCTCAAATTCGACGCGTCCAGCCTGCCCGTATGCCTCATCACGCTGAAGGGCCAGGGTCTCAACGAAACCCAGTTGCACGACATCGGCCAATACGACGTCCGCGCCCAGGTAGCGAACGTACCCGGCGCTTCGATTCCTCCACCCTTCGGCGGAAAGTATCGCCAGATCCAGGTCTACGTCGATCCCGCAAAACTTGAAGCCAACCAGCTCAGCCCCATGGACGTCGTCCGCACCCTCGGCGACGCCAACGCCATCCTGCCCTCCGGGGACGTCCGCGTCGGCCCCACCGACTACAACATCTACACCAACTCCCAATTCTCCACTCCCGAAGAGATCGACAAACTGCCCCTTAAGACCAGCGGCAACGGTCAACTCCTCATCGGCGACATCGGCACAACCAAAGACGCCGCCTCCATCCAGACCAACATCGTCCGCGTCGACGGCCAGCACTCCGTCTATCTCCCCATCCTCAAACAGGGTGGCGGAAGCAACACCATCTCCATCGTCAACGGCATCCGCGACAGCCTCAAGCATCTCGTGGATGTGCCGGCCAGCCTGAAGACCGCCGTCGTCTTCGATCAATCCGTCTTCGTCAAAACCGCCATCAAGAACCTCGGCAACGAAGGCGGTATCGGCCTCATCCTGACTGCGGTAATGATCCTCATCTTCCTCGGCAGCATGAGGGCGACGGTCGCCGTCATGCTGTCCATCCCACTCTCCGCGCTGGCCGCGTTCCTGGCCCTCAGCCTGATGGGCGAAACCATCAACTCCATGGTCCTCGGCGGCCTCGCGTTGGTCTTCTCGCGCCTGATCGACAACTCCGTCGTTGTGCTCGAAAACATCTTCCGCCACCTCGAAATGGGCAAAACGCCCGAAGATGCCGCGGAAGAAGGCGGCCGCGAAGTCGCCCTCCCCGTCCTGGCCGCAACCTTCACCACCGCCATCGTCTTCTTCCCCGTCGTTTTCCTATACGGAGTGAGCCGCTACCTGTTTACCGCCCTGGCGCTCGCGGTCGTGCTCGCACTCTTCGCTTCCTACGGAGTCGCGCTCACCGTCGTGCCTCTCTTCTGCGCGAAATTCATCAAGAACGCGCACAACGACGCCGTCCACCACAAGGGAGGCTCTCCCTTCCAGCGTTTTGTCCGCTGGTTCAACCGCAAGTACGACCAGGGTCTGCTCCACTACGACGGCGCGGTGCGAAAGAGCCTGCTACGTCCCGCCGCAACCGTCCTTGGAGTGCTCGGCGTCTTTCTCTTCAGCCTCGCGCTCTATCCTCTACTCGGCCTCTCCTTCTTCCCGCGCACCGATCCCGGCCAGTTTATGATCAACGTCAAAGCCCCCAGCGGCACCCGCATCGAACTGACCGATCAGTACATCGCCCGCGTCGAAGCCGATATCCGCAGCGTCGTTCCCGAAAAAGATCTGGATATGATCGTCTCCAACATCGGCACGGCCCCCGGATTCTCTGCGATCTACTCCAGCAACTCCGGCCCTCACACCGCCTTCGTCCAGGTTAGCTTGAAAGAAAGCCACAGCAAGAGCAGCTTTGCCTACATGGACCTGGTCCGCGACAAACTGCACCACGACCTCCCCGAACTCTCCACCTACTTTCAAACCGGCGGCCTGGTCGACGCGGTGGTAAACCTCGGACTGCCTGCGCCCATCGACATTCAGGTCAACGGCAACGATCTCGACGAAGCCGCCGCCACCGCCGCCAACCTCGCGCGAAAAATTCGCGCCCTACCCGGCGTCGGCGACGTCCTCACGCCGCAGGATGTCGATTACCCCGGCCTCCGTCTCCAGGTCAACCGCGAAATGGCCGGCCGCCTCGGCCTCACCTCGCGCGAGGTCGTCGATAACGTCATCACCGCCCTCAGTTCCAACGGCATGATCGCCCCCAACTACTGGGACGATCCCAAGAGCGGCAACAGCTACCTGCTCGCCGTCCAGTATCCCGAGACGGCCATGCACTCCCTCGCCGACCTCAACCAAATTCCCATCCGCTCGCGCAACGGGGCCGTCGCCACCAACCTCGGCGCCGTCGTCCAGATGCAGCGCGTAAATTCCCCCACCGAAGTCGACCACTACCAGCTTCGCCGCGTCATCGACATCTACGTCTCGCCCTCCGGACAAAACCTCGGCGGCCTCGCCACCCGCGTCGACAAGGTCATCGCCGACGAACACATCCCCTCCAACCTCCGCGTCACCATGCGCGGCTCGGTCGATGGCATGAGGAAGTCATTCACCAGCTTCGGCATCGGCCTTATCCTCTCCGTCATCCTTGTCTACCTGATCCTGATGGCGCAGTTCGCCTCCTTCGTCGACCCGCTCATCATCCTGCTCGCGGTCCCTCCCGGAATCACCGGCGTCATGCTTTTCCTGCTCGCCACGCACACCACGCTCAACGTCATGTCGCTGATGGGCGTCGTCATGATGACCGGCATCGTCGTCTCCAACTCCATCCTCATCGTCGAGTTCACCCGCGACCTCCGCAGGATCGGCATGCCCATCCGCGAAGCCGTCGCGCAGGCCTGCCGCGTCCGCCTGCGCCCGGTCCTGATGACCTCGCTCGCGACGATCCTCGGCATGATCCCGATGGCCCTCGCCCTCGAAGCCGGCAGCGAGCAATACGCCCCGCTCGCCCGCGCCATCATCGGAGGTCTCACTGTATCGGTCATCGTCACCGTCTTCGTCGTCTCCGCCGCCTATCTCTGGGTCCACCGCCACGAAGAGGACCCCACTCCTGCACC
>DASRLB010000456.1:0-14149 GCA_035648695.1 Acidobacteriaceae bacterium
CACGCCGTCGTCAAGGGCGATGGAGACGTCGCCTGGGGCCAATGCCTCCGCGACCTCGCCGCCGGCACCCCGCAGCGCATCTACGAAGGCGGCAAGCTCGAAGGCGACGACTTCCTCGCGGCCCGCTGGGACCTCATGGACAAGTCGAAGTACATGTGGGCCTCCGTCCAGACCATCCGCGGCTGCCCCAAGCACTGCTCTTTCTGCTCCGTCTGGCGCACCGACGGCCAGAAGCCCCGCCAGCGCGCCTTCGAGAGCGTCATCGACGAAATCATCGACCTCCGCCGCATTGGCTTCCGCTTCATCGCCCTGGCCGACGACAACTTCTACCCTGTCACCCTCACCGACCTCCGCCTCGCCCGCGAGCAGAACAACACCGAAAAACTCGAACAGCTTCAGGCCATCCGCGCCGAGCGTTTCTCATTGATGGCCGAACTCGCCAAGCTTCCCAAGGACATGGTCTTCTTCACCCAGATCACCATGGAATCCGCCGAAGACGGCGACTACCTCGACGCCATGCGCAAGGCCAACATCAAGGGCGCTCTGGTCGGCGTCGAAGCCGTCACTCCCGAGGGCCTGAAGGCCGTCTACAAGGACTTCAACTATTCAGGTGATCGCTTAATTCAACAGCTTCAAGAGTTCCGCAAGCACGGCGTCCACGTCCTCGGCTCGTTCATCTTCGGCCTTCCAACCGACAAGCCCAGCACCTTCGACGCCACTGTCGAGCTCGCCCTCAAAGCCGGTGTCACCTTCGCCCAGTTCGTCATGATGACCCCCTTCCCCGGCACTGTAGACTTCGCCCGCTGGGAGAAGGAACAAGCCGCTGCTCCCGAAATGGTCGGCGACACCCCCATCACCCGTTACTGGCTGATCCCCATCGGTGTCCGCCCCAAAATGTTCACGCCCCACCCCATCATGAGTTCCACCGAAATCAGTGAGCGCACCCAGAAAGTCTGGGACCGTTTCTATGGCACCAGCGCCGTCTGGGCACGTTCCTCCTGCACTCCCAGCCTCAAAGCGCGCGTGGCCTTCTTCCTGCTCTCGAAACTCTACCGCCAGATGTACGCCGGCACCGGCATCTCCACCGACAGCGCGCGCAAGAAGAAAGCAAAATCCTGGGCCCGCATCATCGCCCGCCAAACCCGCCGCATCTTCCAGGCCAAACCCATGCCCGAACTCATCTACCCCGTCTGGCAACCCCGCCCCAAGGGCGTGCCCCAACTCACGCAACTCACAATCCAGTCGCCAACCACCTAGCTGGAAACTCGTAACTGGCAACTGGTAGCTGGTAGCTGGTAGCTGAAAATCGAAATCCGCGCCGCCGAATCACTTCGCCGGCCATCGCCAGTCGCGGTCCTGCGGCCGGTCGATCCCCTCGGTATACGCATAGTGGACGGCCTCGATAATCTGCCCCTTCAGCCATTCCTTCACATGCGCCCCTACCGCCTCCAGCCGAGGCACACGATCGATCACATCGATCGCCAGATTGAACCGGTCCACCTGGTTCCGGATCGCCAGTTCCAGCGGCGTATTGATATTGCCTTTTTCCTTATACCCGCGCACATGAATGTTGTCGTGGTTCGTCCGCTTATAGGTGAACTTGTGAATCAGCCACGGATACCCGTGGAAGTTGAAAATCACCGGCTTGCCCTTCGTGAACAGCGCATCGAAATCGCGGTCGGTCAGCCCATGCGGATGCTCCGTCGACGGCTGCAGCTTGTACAAATCCACCACGTTGACATACCGAATCTTCAACTCCGTGCAATGCTCCCGCAGGATCGCCACCGCGGCCAGCGCCTCCGCCGTCAGCACATCCCCGGCGCTCGCGATCACCACATCCGGCTCGGCGCCATCATCGTTGCTGGCCCAGTCCCAGATCCCAATCCCCTTGGTGCAATGAATCACCGCCGCATCGATATCCAGATACGCCAGGTGCGGCTGCTTGTCCGCGACGATCACGTTGACATAGTTCTCACTGCGTAGACAGTGGTCCGCCACGCTGAGCAGGCAGTTCGCATCGGGCGGCAGATAAATCCTCGCCACCTCCGCGCTCTTGTTGCTCACCACATCCAGAAACCCCGGGTCCTCATGGCTGAACCCGTTATGGTCCTGCCGCCACACCACCGACGAAATCAGAATGTTCAGCGACGACACCGGAGCCCGCCAGCTAATCTCCGCCTTCGACTTCTCCAGCCACTTCGCATGCTGGTTGTACATCGAGTCGATGATGTGCGCGAACGCCTCGTACGTATCGAAAATCCCGTGGCGGCCGGTCAACCCATAGCCTTCGAGCCAGCCCTCCAGCGTATGCTCGCTCAGCATCTCCATCACGCGGCCGTCGGGAGCGATGTCGGTACCGTCCGCATCCTCCGGCTTGTACGCCGCAAGCCACGTCTTCAGGCTCGCATCGTAAATATCTTCGAGCTTGTTCGACGCATTCTCGTCCGGGCTGAACACCCGGAAGTTCGTCATATTATTCCGCATCACATCGCGCAGAAACTTGCCCAGCGTCTCGGTCGGCGACACTTCCTTCGACCCCGGATCGCCCGTAGCAAACGCATACTTGCGGAAGTCCGGCATGTCCAGCGGCTTGCGCAGTTTGCCTCCATTCGCATGAGGATTCGCCGTCATCCGCCGGTCCCCCAACGGCGCCATCGCCTTCAGTTCCGGCAGCAACGTCCCGTTCTCATCGAACAACTCCTCCGGCTTATAGCTCCGCATCCACTTTTCGACAATGCGCAGATGCTCGGGGTTCTTCTTCACATCGAGCACCGGGACCTGGTGCGACCGCCAGAAATCCTCCACCTTGTGCCCATCGACTTCCTTCGGCCCCGTCCACCCCTTGGGCGAGCGCAGAACGATCATCGGCCAGCGCGGACGATTCGGCTTGCCTGTGCTCCGCGCCTCAAACTGGATCGCGCGAATCTGCTGCACGCAGCTCTCCACCGCGGCGGCCATCTTCTGGTGCATCGCCTCCGGCTCATCGCCCTCAACAAAAATCGGGGCCCAGCCATAGCCCCTGAAAAGCTGTTCCAACTCTTCAGCAGTAATGCGCGCCAGGATGGTCGGATTCGCAATCTTGTACCCATTCAAGTGCAGTATCGGCAGCACCGCCCCGTCGCGGATCGGGTTCAGAAATTTATTCGAGTGCCACGAAGTGGCAAGCGGCCCTGTCTCCGCTTCGCCATCGCCAACCACCACACTCACGATCAGGTCGGGATTGTCGAACGCCGCGCCAAACCCATGCGACAGGCTGTACCCCAGTTCCCCACCTTCATGGATCGACCCCGGGACCTCCGGCGTGCAATGGCTCCCCAACTGCCCCGGAAACGAAAACGCCTGAAACAGCCGCAACATTCCCTGCTCGTCCTGGCTCTTCTCCGGATACACCTCGGAGTACGTGCCTTCCAAATAACAATTCGAGATCGTCGCCGGCGCTCCATGCCCCGGCCCCGCAATATAGATCATGTTGAGGTCGTACTTCTTGATCGCGCGGTTCAAATGCACCCACGTAAAACTCTGCCCCGGGTCCGACCCCCAATGCCCCAGCAGCCGGTTCTTCGTATGCTCCGCCTTCAACGGTTCACGCAGCAGGGGATTCTCGCGCAGATAAATCATCCCGGCGCACAGATAATTGCAGGCGCGCCAGTAAGCGTCCATTTTGCGAAGTTCATCAGCCTCAAGCAGCCCTTGTTCATTGTTCGTGGCAGAAGTCATCGATCCCGTTCCTGCGCTGAGAGTAGGCCGTCCAGCGAAGTTGCGGACGGTGCCTCATGCGCTCTTAGACCATTATGTTCATTGGATGCAAGCCGCGTGAGGTTGTTCTGTAAATTTCCCCAACTCCCGGGTGACCCATCTTCGGCGCGGTTTTTTGCGCCTAAGGTGGGCATCGCGCTATGCGCGACCGCTCTCTTCACCCGCCACAAATCCTCCACGCCACCACCCGCGTAAAGTGAATCTCATACCCATGCCGACCGAATCCATCCTCGTCATCAACTCCGGCTCCTCCTCCCTCAAGTTCGGCATCTACAACGCCGCGCTCGAACCCACCTTCGAAGCAGAAACCGACGGCATCGGCAAAGACGCCTTCACCCAAGCCACCAAAAACCTCGCCATCACCCCCACGGCCATCGGACACCGCGTAGTCCACGGTGGCCCCAACCTCACCGCCCACCAACGCATCACCCCAGCCCTCATCGCGGAACTGAGAGCCGCAACCCACTTCGCCCCGCTGCACATCCCACCGGCCATCGAGCTCATCGCAGCCGCCCAGCTCTCCTTCCCCAACGTCCCCCAATTCGCCTGCTTCGACACCGCCTTCCACACCACCATCCCCGAAGCCGCCTCGCGCTTCCCCATCCCTCGCGAGTTCTTCGACGAAGGCATCCACCGCTACGGCTTCCACGGCCTCTCCTACGAATCCATCGTCCACCAACTCGGGCCGAACATCCCCGGCCGCGTCATTATCGCCCACCTGGGGAGTGGCGCGAGTCTGTGCGCGGTAAAGGACGGCCGCTCCATCGACACCACCATGGGCCTCACCCCCACCGGCGGCATCCCCATGGCCACCCGCAGCGGCGACCTCGACCCCGGCATCCTGCTCTACCTCATGCGCGCGAAAAACATGGACGCCGACGCCCTGGAGCATCTGCTCAACCGCAACTCCGGCCTCGCGGGCATCTCCGGCGGCGAATCCGACATGCGCAAGCTCGAAGCCTCAGCCGACCCCAACGCGCAACTCGCGATCGACATCTTCTGCACCGCCATCCGCAAAGCCATCGCAGCTTGCGCCACAGAGCTAGGCGGCCTCAACCTGCTCATCTTCTCCGGCGGCATCGGCGAACACAGCGAGCGCGTCCGCAACACAGTCTGCACCGGTCTCAACTTCCTCGGCATCTCCGCGGACGACCAACAAAAAGTCCGCGTCATCCCCAGCCAGGAAGACCTCCAAATCGCCCGCCACTGCCACCGCTTACTCCACCCTTAAAGCAAAAGTTCCGCCACAAACCCAGTGGCGAAACTTTGCTTTTTTCTTCGCGAACTTTGCGTGAGAGTTCTCTTAGCACCGCACCACATGCGGCGCCGCAATCCCCTTCGTCGCATTCCTCGTATCCACCACCAGCTTCGACTCCTTCACAATCGCCGGATAGTCATACTGCGTATGGTCGGTCAGAATCAGCACGCAGTCGTACTGCCCAAGATCATCCAGCGGCGTCGACGTCATATTGAGGTTGTAATGCCGCCCGCGTCCCACCTTTGGATGGAAAGGATCGTTGTAGACAACGTCCGCCCCTTCCTTGCGCAGCAACTCGATAATCGTCAGCGACGGCGACTCGCGCAAATCGTCAATGTCCTTCTTGTACGACATGCCCATCAACATAATCTTCGAGCCATTCATCGCCTTCTTATGCTGGTTCAGGGCCTTCGCCACCTGCATCACGACGAACTCCGGCATGGCCTCATTCACTTCGCCGGCAAGCTCAATAAAGCGCGTATTGAAGTCGTACTCCTTCGCCTTCCAGCTCAGGTAGAACGGATCGATCGGAATGCAGTGCCCGCCCAGCCCCGGCCCCGGATAAAACGGATGGAACCCGAACGGCTTCGTCGTTGCCGCATCGATCACTTCCCAGATATCTACCCCCATCCTCAGCGAAAGCACCTTCAACTCGTTCACCAGCGCAATATTCACGCAGCGATAAATGTTTTCGAGCAGCTTCGTCATCTCGGCCACGCGAGTCGTCGACACCCGCACTGCCTTCGTGAAGATGCCCTCGTACAGCGTCGCCGCAAGCTCCGTCGCCACGGGATCGTGCCCGCCGACAACCTTGGGAATATCCCGCCGCGCAACCTGCTTGTTGCCCGGGTCTTCGCGCTCGGGCGAGAACGCCACATAGAATACGCCGCTCTCGGCCGCCGTCGCGGTCGCCTGCGCCTTCAGGCCAGCCTTGTTGCCGGCCTCCAGCAGTGGGATCAAAATATCTTCGGTCGTACCCGGATACGTCGTGCTTTCCAGACACACCAACTGCCCCGCCTGCAGCCACGGAGCGGTCGCCTGCGCGGTCTTCTCGATGTAGCTGAGGTCCGGCTCGCGGTGCCCGGTCAACGGCGTCGGGACGCACATCAGGATGGCGTCCTGCTCCGTCAGCTTGGAGAAGTCCGTCGTCGCGCTGAAACCCTTTTGCAGGGCCGCCTGAATCTCGGCCGCGGGAATGCTGAAGATGTACGTCCGACCCGCGGCTATCTCCGTGATCTTGCTTTGGTCGATATCGAAGCCGGTGACCTTGAAACCGGCTTCGGCGAAAAGAAGACAGAGCGGCAGACCGACATAGCCCAGTCCGATGACTCCGACGTTGGCATTGCGGTCTTTCAGACGTGCGAGCCGTTCGGCTGCAATCCCTGGGAGGGTGAGAACGTTCGTATTCGACATATGCCACTATTATGACATCCGGCCACGACCCAAAGAAGCAGTTTCCCACGAAGGTTGCAGTACCTTTCCGAATTTGGACAGCCGATGCGCGGGTACTATCGAAGTAAGCCTACAAAGATTGGGCAGGGAGAAAAATGTCACGTTACTTGATTACCGGAATCGCCGGCTTCATTGGATCGACCATCGCACATACTCTTGTAGAACAGGGCCACGAAGTCAGTGGCATCGACAACCTCTCCACTGGCAACCTCGACAACCTCGCCGACATCGCTTCTTCCGTCTCCTTCCAGCAAGCCGACCTGCAGGACCTGCCGGCACTGCAAAAAGCCTGCGCAGGCATCGACTACGTTCTTCACCTGGCCGCGCTGGCATCGGTCCCGCGCTCCGTCAAAGACCCCCTGGGTTCGCACAACTCCAATATCAACGGCACTCTGAACCTCCTTCTGGCGGCGCGCGATGCAAAAGTGAAACGGATCGTCTATTCCGCCTCCTCCTCTGCTTACGGAGATCAGCCCACCCAGCCGAAGCACGAAGACATGCTGCCCGCGCCGCTCTCCCCCTACGCGGTCCAGAAGCTTACCTGCGAGTACTACATCCAGTCCTTCTGCAATGTTTACGGGATGGAAGGGGTCTGCCTGCGTTACTTCAATATCTTCGGACCGCGCCAGGCAGCAGACTCGCCTTACTCCGGCGTCATCGCCCAGTTCATCTTCAAAATGATGGCCGGTGAAACACCCACCATCCACGGCGACGGCTCAACCAGCCGCGACTTCACCTTTGTCGAGAACGCCGTCAATGCCAACCTGCTCGCCTGCACCGCGCCGAAGGAAATCGCGACTGGCCGCGTCTTCAACGTGGGAACCGGCCACAGCCACACGCTCAACCAGCTTTACGAAGCCCTCGCCCAGATTCTCGGCTTCAAAGAGAAGCCGAACTACGGCCCCACCCGCGAAGGCGACGTCCAGCACTCCCTCGCCGGCATCGAGCGCGCCACCCGCGAACTCGGCTACAAGCCGCAATCCGATTTCCACGCCGGCCTGGAGAAGACCGTCGCCTGGTATTTAGAGGAGCACGCGAAGTCTGCCAAGCCATAGCTCATCGAAGCCCGAACGCAGAAAGAGCGTCCCCGCAAAGGGACGCTCTTTGCTTTTGAAAGTTCGTACAACTTTAGGAAAGTTGCCCCAACGCCGTGTTCGCATCCTTCACAACCTGCGCGGACCCACCCAACGCCACCGCCTTCTTCAACTGGGCAACCGCGTCGGCCTTCCGGCCAAGTTTGCTGTACGTCATACCCAGGTGGTAGTGGATCGACGCATCGTCGGGAGACTGCTTGGTCGCCGTCTCCAGAAGGTCGCGCGCCGAGTAATACGTTCCTTTGTAGTAGTAGACCCACGCCAGCGTGTCGGCCGTAGCCGGATTGTTGGGCAAGTTGCGCCGCGCCTCCTGCGCATATTGCAGCGCGACGTCCGGACTCTGTCCCGTGGTCACCATCAGATACGCCAGATTATTCGCCGACATGCCCTGCACGGTGGGAGTTGCGTCACTTTGCAGGGATTTCTTGTAGTAGTCCATGGCCTTCGCCTGGTCGCCCTTCTGTTCCCACAGTTGCCCCAGCATGGAAATTGCAAACCCATCGCGGGGATGGCCGCCGATCCACGCACCCCAGGTTTGGATTGCGCTATCCACGGCGCCGGTAGCGGCAAGCGCGGAGGTATAGGTGCGCACTGCGGTCTCATCCGACGGATTCATGTCCATCGCCTTTTTCGCATTGTCGCGCGCGTCGTTGAAGTCCTTCGTGTTGAGTTGAATCGCGGCCAACATGCTGTACAGGCTCGGGTTCTTGGGAGACTTCGCGATCTGCTGCTGCACCCGGGCCAACGCCTTTTCCGGCTGCTTGGCAATCATGTCTACTTCCACGATCTCCTGTAGGGCCGGCAAGTCGTTCGGGTTCTTGTCGAGCGCCTTTTCCAGCATCGCCACGGCTTCGGCGTTCTTGTTCTGCCTCAGCCGCAACTCACCCAACTGCTGATACGTTGCCGCGTTGTTGGGGTCCTTCGTCAGCGCGGTCTGGAAGTCGGTCTCCGCCTTGTCGTATTGCTTCTGATTTGCCTCTGCCATCCCGCGCCAGAGATATGCCTGCGCGATATCCGGTCGTAGTGCAATCGTCTTTTCGGCAATAGCAGCCAACTCGGAGAAATCGCCTCGTGCGTTGGCCAGTTCCGCAAGGTTTGCCTGGATATCGACGTCCTTCGGCGCGAGTTTCTCCGCCGCATGGTAGGCCGCTTCGGAAGCCCCGGCATCGCCCTTCAGCCTTGCTACCTTCCCCAATGCCAGTTGCAACTGTAGGTTGTCCGGAGCGTTCTTCGTCGCATTCTGAAGCAGATCGAACGCATCGTTCACCTTGTTGTCATTCAGCAGCATCGCGCTCTTCAGCACCTGTACCTGCGGTTGGGACTGGTTTTTCTTGTACAAATCGTCGATGACCGGTCCGGCCTTCGCAAACTCCCGTTTCATCGCCAGAATGGAGGCATAGTTGATCTTGATGGGAAGGCTCTTCGGATACTTCGACGTCAGGTCCGCAAACACGCTTTCCGCGGCGTCCGCCTGACTGTTGCGCACGTAGTAATCCTTTAGCATCTCCGAAGTCTGGGGGTTGTCCGGGATGTCCTCGACCATCTTGCGCAGCGTCTGCTCGGCCTTCGCCTTGTCGCCGCCGCGCAGGTAAAGTCCCGCCAGCGCTGCTCGCGGCTGATAATCCTTCGGCGTCACCTGGATCGTCGCCAGGTACTGCTGTTCGGCCCCTGCCTTGTCGCCTTTCTTTTCCATCAGCTCGGCCAGCAACATACGGGCATGCACGTCCTTGGCGTCCAGCGATATCGACTTCTCCAGTTCCTGCTGCGCGGAGTCCAGGCTGCCCGGGCTCGGATCGGAAGCCTCGATCAGTGCCAGCGTGGTGTGATACGAAGCCTGGTTCGGCTTGATCGACAGCGCATGTTGGATGTCCGCCAGCGCTTCCGCGTGCTTGCCTTGCCTCGCATCGATGGCCGAACGGAGAGCATAACCGTCCCCATTATTCGGGTCGGCGGCCAGCACAGCCGCCGCTTGTTGGCTCGCCCGGTCCACGACATTGCCCGCAAGCAACAGGTTGCCCAGGTCGACCCGCGCGGGCAGGTTGCCCGGCGAGAGATCCACGGTGCGCATCAACTCTCCGTAGCCTTCTCTGATGGACCCGGCCTTCAGGTATATCTTGGCCAGTTCATAGTGGGCGTCGCCGAAGTTGTGGTCCACTTTCAGTGCGTTCAGGAACTGGATTTGGGCTTCCTTCAGCTTCCCGGCGGCCTCGTAGCGCTTTCCGCTGGCCAGGTACTTCTGCTTGCGCACGTTGGGGTCACGGCTGCAACCTGTCACGAAGACGAGCGTGAGTGAAGCAGCGACAACTACCGCTGCTGCCGAAAGGCTGAACCGCCGAGTACGCTGCATGAACATGTGTATTCCTTCTTCTCGAATTGTGGCGTCGATCGATGCCTATCGGCTCGACGTAACGGACTCTAAATCAAGTAGTTGCTAATTGGGAATGAACGCAGGCAACAAGGGATTCAATTGCGTCGCAAAAGCCACGGCACGTTCGTGCGCGCTTTCCCGGCTCTCCCCCGCCCGCAAAGGCGTAACGATGCGCACCAGGGCGGCATCGGTGCGGCTGTAGCGGAGCGAATCGGCCAGCGTATACAGTTTGGCCTTGTAGTCGTTTGCGATGCTTCGCCCATGCGAGCGGTACCAGTACAAAACTTCCTGCTTCTCAGAGCCGTTGGAGATCAGGTACTCCCCAACATGGATCGGCGGCTCTCCCGGAGCATCGATCTCGGTCACACCCGACGACTCGAAGACCCATCCCGCCCCGGGCAGGCAATGCTGCGGCGAATGGATCGACTGCCCCGTCCGCTGGGTCGGAAAGTATCCAATAAACAGGCCGATCGGGGCGGCGTCGACCGCCGAACCGCTCGCGAATATCGGCGTGTACTCGCGGTTCAGAAAAAATCCTTTGCCCAACACCGCCAGAGTCTCGGTGTCCAGCGGGATATCGGTCGCGGTCCAGTGACCGATCGTCTCCGGCATCTGGTCCAGCGGCTGGCTGGGCGGCACCTTGTCGACATCGCCGCGAACACGCAGCACAACGGTCCCAGCCACCAGAAGCAACACAATCACCCAGAACCGTGAAGATCTCATGCCGCCACCGTCCGTTTCCGCGTCACCAGACGCATCGCGATGTGTACGAGATACAGCAGACTCAGAGAGACGAGAAACATTAGCCAGCCCGAAAACTCATGGAAAAAGCCCTGGGCTTTGTCCGGATCCCAGTATTGCACACACAAACCCGTTCCGAAAATACGTGCCGCATTGGCCGCCACGGCGATCGGAATCGCCGCCAATGCCAGGATCACCCGCCGCAGCGTCGTCTTTTCGATGAAATATCCATAAATGACCGCAACGGTAAACAGGCTCATCAACGACCGTATGCCGCTACAGGCTTCCGCCACCTCCAACTGCATCGCCGGCAGTTGGATCACGTTGCCTTCGCGCAGTACCGGCACGCCCACCAGCTGTAGCAGGCCGCTCGCCAGCTCGGAGGAACGCATCTGCAGCGGAAACGTGATGTGGTTCATGATCAGCACCGGCAGCGGGATTGAGAGCAGGCATACAAAGAGGATGAACTTGATCTCCCGCACCATCGCCACGCCCAGCAGCATCCAGACGATCCCGATTACGAGGAATAAAAACGATATCCGCGACAGGAACAGGTCGGCTCCGAAAACCCCCACGATCAGCACAAGAAATCCGAGCAACACCAGCCCAAGCCCCTTCCAGCTTGGAGCCAGCGGTGTCGCGAGAAGCGTTTCCCGCTTGTCCCATAGCAGAAACAGGACAAAGAACGGGATCAGAAGGCCAGCCGAATCGTCGCCGATGTTGTACCAGTCGCTTACCAGCTTGATCCCGACACGGTAGTACAACAACGCCATCAACACGCAAAGGACAGCAGTCACCATCCACGCAGTTTGGGAGACGGCAGCATCTTGCTTAGGTTTCAACGTCAAGGTCTCGGTCATTTCTGTCGGAAGTGCGGTGCCGGGAGGAATCGTTGCGGAGACAACCGGACTGTTAAGCATAGCGTGTTCAAGCGGCCCCGTGGGTACAACTTATATACCAGAGCTAATCTTACTCTTTGGTTCGCGACGGTGAGCACGCAAATGGAATATCCTATCGTAGGTGATGTCTCGACATAAGTTGGACTCAACCCGGTAACGAACGTTGGCTGCCGCAGGCCGCGATCGATGAACCGCAACGATTGGAAACGATAGGGGCCACATGAAAGCTTTTCTCTCAACCATCTTATCGATAAGCCTTCTCCCGGCGGGCATCGGTATGGCCGCGCAGCAGGTTCCCGCCGCGGCGGCACAGGGCGCAACGCCGGCGCCGGCGCAGGCCAACGCACCCGCGCCCATCCAGGCCGCAACCCCGCCCTCTACCGAAAACGCGGTGCCTGCGTCAGCCTTTCTTCCTTCGCAGGTCCAACCCTCCGCCGCGAACATCACTCCCTCGACCTACGTCATCGGACCGGACGATAACATCGGCATCACGGTCTGGAGAGAGCCGACCCTGTCGGGCGCGGTTCCAGTTCGCCCCGACGGCATGATCTCACTGGCCCTGGTGGGCGACATCATGGCTGCGGGCCGCACTCCGACCCAACTAAGTGCCGACATTACGGCCCGCTTGAAAAAATTCCTCACCGACCCCACCGTGGCCGTCACGGTGCTCGCCGTCAACAGCAAGCGCGTTTTTTTGGTCGGCGAAGTGGCGCATATCGGCCCGATTCCCCTTACCTCCAGCATGAACCCCCTGCAGGCCATCTCCGCTGCCGGAGGGCCTACTCCCTACGCCAACCAATCGCACGTCTACATTCTGCGCGGCGAACAAGGTAAACAGAAAAAGATTCCCTTCAATTACAAAAAGGCAATCAAGAACGGCGATCTACAGGGCGTAATACTTCTTCCGGGCGACACGATTGTGGTCCCATGACTCAATTTATTTCCAAGGCCGTCCTCTGTTTCGCTCCGCTCGCGCTGCTCTGTTCCCTGGCCCATGGTCAGGACATCCCTGCGGTAACGACCGCACCCACGTATCAGGGCTTCCAACTGCCAACCGTGCTTGGCACCCTGCACTACGCACTCAACTTCAGCGAGCTCGTGCGTACCGGCTATTACGGCACGGGCAGCGACATCTGGGGTACAAGTATCTCGGGAGATGCAGGCTACCTGTCCAGAAGCGAGAACCATCCGTTCAGCATGGTGTATTCCGGAGGGTATGTCCACAACTCCGGCAGCGTACCTTCTTCGATTTTTCAGAACCTTACACTCTCGCAGACCTACACCACCAGGCTCTGGAACACCGTCGTTTCGGACTCTGTCGATTATCTGCCCGAGTCTCCCAGTTCCGGGCTTTCCGGGATTCCCGGCGTGGGAGATGTCGGCGTCATCGTTCCGCCGGTCGGCGGCGATACTGGACAGGGTATTCTCAGCCGCACCGGCCAGCGCATCACGAACAATACCAGCCTCAGCATTCAGCGCCAACTCACTGGCAGCACTTCCCTCCACGGCGACGGAGGTTATTTCATCCAAAGATTCCTTACCGATACGATCGACGCCGTGAACAGTCAGTTCATCTCCGTTCAGGGCGGCGTCAACCACCGAATCGACGCTCTCAGCAGCGTGCAAGGCAATTATTCCTACGGCCATTTCTCTTACGAGGGCCAGGACTTTACCTTCGCGACGCAGACATTCACGGTTGGATACAACCGGCAGCTCAACCGTAAGCTAGGCGTTCACGCCACAGTTGGCCCGCAGATCGTCTCCTCTTCCGGTTCACCTCTCGCCAGTTCGTCGGTAAACGCCAGCATCGACGCCGGAATGGCTTACGAAGCCCAGCATTACGACTTTTCGATCGACTACACACGCGGCGTGCGTGCGGGTTCGGGTGTCGTCGAGGGCAGCTTTGTCGACAGTGTCTCTGCCGAGGGCGGTCGCAGGCTTGGAGAATATATGCATATCGCCGGCGACGTCAGCTACGCCCACAGCTCATCGATCGCGAATCTAACCAGCCAGCCACTCGATTTTCAGACCGTGCTCGGCAATGTCCAGGTCTCAAGGACCGTCTCCCGGGACTTCAACGTCTATGTCAGTTACAGTTTGCAGGACCAGCAACGTTCCAGCCTCCTGGCCACTACCGCTGCGTTCATTGGGACCTCCCAGACGTTCGGATTCGGAATCAGCTATTCACCTCGTCAGCTTCACCTCGGTCACTAACAAAGGATCTTCTTATGCTCGGTCATCGCAAACTTGACGCAAACGATTACATCGCCATTCTCAAGCGGCGCCGCAAGTTGATCGCCATCCCGGTCGTTTTGCTGCCGTTGATCGCCTACGGCGTCACCTATTTTATTCCCTCGAGGTATGTCTCCCAGGCCCTGATCCTCATCGAAGGCCAGAGGGTCTCGTCGGAGATCGCTCCGTCGGTCGTCACGCAAAGTCTCGACAGCCGGCTTAACTCCATGAGTCAACAGGTACTCAGCCGTACCCAGATCCAGCCCATCATTCTCAAATACAACCTGCTTCCATCCAAGCGCCTCAGCATGGACGACCGAGTCGTCCTTGTCCGCAATGCCATCGGCAT
>DASRLB010000457.1:0-2695 GCA_035648695.1 Acidobacteriaceae bacterium
CCTCAACACCTTCGGGCCAACCAGCGAAACTCCGCTATTGAACGAGCTTCGCGAAGCGCCTGCGAATGCCTCGCCCGACAACCCACCCGCCAACTACTTCTCCATGGAAGCCGTCTTCGAGTGCACCACCTGCGGCGCCTGCGAGTTCCAGTGCCCGGTCGGCATCGAGCATTTGCCCATCATCGTCGGCCTGCGCCGAGGAGCGGTCAACACGGGAGCATGGGAAGACACCCACGGCACCAAGCTCTTCCTCGCCCTCGAACACAAGGGCAATGCCCTCGGCCTCAGCGCCCTGGAGCGCGGCAAATTCATCGCCAAACAAGCCTTCCCCATCTTCGACGGCTCGCAGGAGTACTGCCTCTGGCTCGGCTGCATGGGCGGCTACGACCCCAAGGGCCGCGAAATCATCGCCGACTTCGCCCGCGTCATGACTCACCTCGGCACATCTTTCGGCGTGCTGAAGAAGGAAAAATGTACCGGCGACCCCGCGCGCCGTCTCGGCAACGACCTCGTCTTCGGCTCGCTCGCCGAGCAAGGCCTGGCCGCCTTCGAAAAAGCTCAAGTCAAAAAGATCGTCGCCATCTGCCCGCACTGTGTCCGCACCATCGCCACCGACTGGCGCGAGTACGGAATCGCCCCCGAAATCGAGCACCACTCGGAGTTCATGGCGCGCCACGCGGACAAACTTCCGAAGCAAAGCGACGGCGAGAGCATCGTCTACCACGACCCCTGTTACCTCGGCCGCTATCAGGACATCTACGAAGAACCCCGCACCGTAGTCGCCGCCGCGGGCACCCTCGTCGAAGCGCCACGCCACGGCGAGCGCAGTTTCTGCTGCGGGGCAGGAGGCGGCCTCGTGTTCTTGGGCGAGGAAACCGGCGACCGCGTCAGCCACAACCGCGCCGCCGAGCTCGTCGCCACTGGAGCCAAAACCATCGGCACCGCCTGCCCCTTCTGCAACACCATGTTCCGCGACGCGCTAGGTGCCGTCGGGGGCGAAACCCCACCCCAGCTCCTCGACATCGCTCAACTCACAGCCCGCGCGTTGCCTCCACCTCTCGCTTCTTCGCCTTCGCCCGCACCCACCAATACCGTGTCATCCTGAGCGAAGGCTCGCGCTTTTGCGAGCGGCAGCCGAAGGACCTGCAACACCGTCGAATGCCGCAAAGAAGTTAGACCTCTTCTAACTCAGACGTAACCCATCGCCATGGACGTCGAAGCCGCTCACCAACTACCCCCGGAAACGCACCGCAATCGCCAAACATAAAGTCGCCAGATACAACACATGCAGCCCCATATGAAAAACATTGGGCCGCGGATTGTCCCCCCGCGGCGGCAGCACGTACCGCGTCCCCGCATACATGCTCGAATACTCCCGCTTCTGCTTCTCTGACGCCCCCAGCAGATACGGCACGTACCACATCCCCACCGCCGACAGCACAGCGATCGCGCAGTAGACCACCCAATACGTCGGCACATACGGCGGTTTCGGCCGGTTCCAGAAGCAGAGCGCAAAACCCACGGCAATCCCCGGAAAAACCGCATTCGCCAGCGTCGCCAGCCATATCTTGCGTTTGCCGATCACGGCCTGCACCTGCGACCCACGCACCCAGTCCGAAAAGTCGACCAGGTCGTGCGAAACAGTCACCACAAATTGCAACACGATCAGGCCCGTAAACAGAGCAATCATTGGCGCGCTCCTCCTGCATCGAATATTGCCGCTCGCTCGGTCCCGCTCTTCAGAGCGGCTGTCTCGGAAGCCCAGCTCAGCCAGGCACCCAGAATTCGTCGAAACGCCTGTCTTCAGGCCCGATACTTCCGAAATGGTAAGTCGCGCTCGAGTTGCCAGCCTCATCCCCAGTCCCTGTATTCAACGCAAGCACCATGCAGCAAATGACGACAACGTCTGCATCGGAGTTCATCCGGATGTCGTATTCGTTACCATTCCCGATAACAAACCGGTTCTTGGTGATCGCCGCAATCTGGCTATCCCCTTTGAAGATAGAGAATCGAAGTCCCTTGTGTTGATAGAGGTGAAAACTCTCCCCGGGTCGTTCGCACACGTACACGCCTTTCCATAGCTTTTCGCAGAGGAAGTGATATGTCCTGCCGTCGGCGAGGACAAAGTCGTAATTTGAGCGGATAAACGTAAAGTGACTTTGTAGCTTCGCGACGACCTGGCCCGCTTCGGTTCGCAGTTCCAGCCTGGCGAGGAATGCCAGGAATGCCTTCTGGGCAAAGTACGTCACACCGGGTGCAGAGATGTCATAGGTGGATCGAAAACTGAATTTGCGCTCGTGGATAGTGACGTTCATTTCGCGGCTCCTGGGATTTCCGGCTCGCGGGGATGCTATCACGCTCTTCGCCGCCCGAGCCGCACCCTGTATCCTTGAAGCAGCACGACCAGAAGGATGCACCATGCCGCTTTACGAATACGAATGCGCCACCTGCCACAAGCGCACCGAAAAGATCCAGAAGTTCTCCGACGCCGAGATCACCATCTGCCCCCACTGCGGCGGCCCGCTGGAGCGCACCATCACCGCGCCCGCCTTCCAGTTCGCCGGCGGAGGCTGGTACAAGGACGGCTACGGCAACGCCAAACCCGCTGCCGCGTCCGGCGAAGCCTCCAGCTCCGAAACCAAACCCGCAACAGCCGCATCCGGCGACAGCCCCACCCCGGCAGCCCCGTCCGCAC
>DASRLB010000458.1:0-18186 GCA_035648695.1 Acidobacteriaceae bacterium
GATAAGAGTGGAGAAAGGATTTCAAAATGGGCTCCTCGATCATTATCCGAGTTGTTGCCGGTGTGTTGTTCATCGCCGTGCTTGCCATCATCGTCATGCGTCGCAAAAGCAACGCATAAGGATGGGTTGGCGATCGTTATCCAATTTCAGAGATGGGCGGCGAGTCATGTTGCCGCCCATCTTTCATTCCGAGTCACTTTCGGAGAAGGAAAAATCATCATGGGAAGCCCGCAAGGACAGCTCGTAATCAAAGACGGCACCAAGGGAAGCGTGGTTTGTACGCAAGGTGTTCTCGCCAACACTTTCCGGACACGCTTGTTCGGGTTGCTGGGCCGCAAGGGGCTGAAGCAGGGATCCGGACTCCTCATCAGGCCTTCATCCGGTGTGCACACCTTTGGCATGTCGTTTCCGATTGATATCGTCAGCCTCGACCGCGACTATCGCGTGCTGGGCGTGTTTGAAAATACAGGTCCATGGACGATCCGCGGCCTTAGCCTCAAAACGCGCAGCGTTCTGGAATTGCCCGCCGGGCGCATCCAGGAATGCAATATCGAACCTGGAGATACTCTCACCCTCGAAACTTGTTGAGGCTTGTCGCTGGTCCAGATAAACCGAAAGAACCGGTCAACTCCATCCTTTGTAGTACGGCGCTGAAATTCCGGCTTCGCGTCGGAAAATGTCGAAGCCAATGTTTGCCAAAAAAACTTGAATTTGTACTGCTCACTTTTTAGTGCCGATTGTTGACCGCGGTTCTACCGGGCCAGTCCATATATGCAGAGTCTTCTGATCGAAATCGTCATTGCGGTACTGCTTTTGTTCCTGCTTTGGTCTATGGAGCGGGGACGTTCAGACCTGCGCTTTCGCTTCTGGGTGATCGGTTGGTCGCTCGTCACGCTTCGCCTTATCAGCCTGTTATGGCGCCCGATAAGCCCGCTTGTCCTGCGCCTTCGCGAGGGGCATTTCGCTGCGCTCGAAGTTTTCGCCGCCGTCTGTTTCATTCTTTCCGACCGCGCCATAACGCATCGGAAGGATCGAATGGTCCGGACCGGCCTTCTCGCCACTCTCCCGGCAATATTGATAGCCTTCGTCATTCTTTTCCGAACTGCCGATGTGTGGCTGCTTTATCCATGCATCGTAGTGGCCCATGTGTTCGCGATCATGCTTTTGCGCGAATATAGCGGGTGGCGAAAAGCCAGGCTTGTTCCACTGGCTGCTCTGCATTTTCTAAGTGCGTGCTGCATGTTGGGCGCGCTGGCAAATCATCGGCCTCAAATTGCCCTGGCATGCGTTCCGGCAGAGCTGCTTCTAGTGAGTGCAATTTTATTTAGCCGCCGCTATTCTCTGCGAAGCGCCGGAAACCTGCTCACGGTAACGGGATTTGTGCTCTGGGCCTGGTCTTCTTTCATCACCATTGCCCTGCAGCGCCTTGGAACAGCTCACGGCATGGTCCCGAGAACTTTGAACCTGCCGCCGTTCCTGATCGCGATCGGGATGATTATGCTCATCCTCGAGCAGGACGCCGCCGGCTCGCGGGAACTTGTCCGAGAGTATGAATTTCTATTCAACAACAACCCCTTCCCCCTATGGATATACGATACGAAGACCCTCGGTTTTCTGAGCGTGAATGCGGCTTCCGCCAAGGCGCATGGCTATACCATCGAAGAGCTCTGCAAGAAGAAGCTGACGGACATCGTCCATCCCGACACAAAAATAGCGCCAGCGCATCGGGGAGCTGGACCGGCGCGGATCGAGCGGCAATCGCTGCACATCAGAAAGGATGGGTCTACCATCTCGATGAACGTCACGGCGTATGACATTCGGTTTCACGGGCGGCCCGCGCGCATCGCCCTGGCGGAGGACATCAGTGAGCGTGAAGAGATGGCTTCGCAACTGATGTATCAAGTGCAGCACGACCTGCTTACCGGCCTGCCGAATCGCGCGACGTTCCTTCGCAAACTCGACGAGACCTTCATCGCCGCCAATGGCAACGGATCGGGATGCGCGGTGATCGTGCTGCATATCGACCGCTTCGAGAGAATCAATGAGAACTATGGTCATGGCGTGGGCGACGGTGTCCTGAAGGAGATCACGAAACTTCTACAGGCCCACATCAGGCCCCCCGATGCGATCGGCCGGACTGGGAGCCGCGAATTCACCATCACATTCGCGTGCGCGCCCCATGGACACGCCATCGAGGCCCGGGCGAGAGGCCTGCTCCGCCTTTTCGATCAACCCATCACGGTCGGCGAGCACAGGATCGACGTATCGATGAGCATGGGACTCGCCGCATTCCCGGAAGATTCCGACGATACCGACTCGCTGCTGCGAGACGCTGCGAGGGCGCTGGCGCTTACCAAAGTGCGCGGCGCGGAAAAGTTCGTCAGGCTCTCGCGCGAGTTGAGTTTCCAGGCGCAGGAAGAGAGTCGAATCGAAGGTCTTATCCAGCGCGCCCTTTTGTATAGCGGGTTTGAAGTCTATTACCAGCCCATCCTGGATACCGATGGCACGCTGCACGGCTTGGAAGCTCTGCTCCGGCTTCACGACGAAGATGGAAGGCTCATCAGCCCCAGCCTGTTTATTCCTCTCGCGGAATCGACCGGGACGATTATTCCCGTGGGCCGCTGGATTGCAAACGAGGTGTGCCGCCAACTGCGGGAATGGCGGGAAGCGGGCCTGGAGATTGTTCCGGTTGCCATCAATGTTTCGGCACTTCAGATTGTGCAGCCAACGTTTTCCGCGGACCTTATGGCTATCCTGAGCCGGTTCCAGATCGCCCCCGCATTGGTCCACCTGGAACTTACGGAAAGCAGCGTCATGCCGCGGGGCTCCCTGGCCCTGGACAACATGCTGAAGCTCGCGGCGAAAGGCATAAAATTCTCGATCGACGACTTCGGCACGGGATTTTCCTCGCTCGACCGCCTGCATCAACTTCCCGTTTCGATCCTCAAAATCGACCGCACATTCGTCATGCGCATGCTGGACCCCGACGGAACGTTGCCGATCGTGAATACAATCATTTCGATGGCGCACTCACTCAACGTCGGCGTGGTTGCGGAAGGCGTTGAGACCAGGGAGCAGTTTCGCGCTCTGTACGAAATGGGCTGCGATTTGTTCCAGGGCTACTTCTTCAGCCGCGCGGTCGATGCATCCGGGGCAGCCGCTGTACTGGCGCGCGAGCCCGGCGCGTTGATGCCGACCGAGTCTGCGCCTGGGATTGCGCCGATAAGGACAATGCCGCCCCGGTCATTTCCGCCCCGTCAGACCGGCTCTCACCTCTGGTGACAATTGTGGAGCAACGTGTCGATCGAAATGCGCGCGTTGCCCCGGCATTGCGGACGATCGTCTGTCTGCTGCTGTTGTGCCAGGCCGCCGCGTGTTACCTCGGGGCCGATGCGCCGCTGAAAGGCAACGTGGATCTGCGTGCGTTTTATGCCGCAGGAACGGTCCTTCGCAGCGGCCATGGCGCTCAACTGTACGACTACGACTATCAGGCGCAGGTCCAGAATGCAGTCGTCGGCCCACGCGCCAACGCTCTGCCTTTCCTCTATCCATCTTTCGCGGCGCTGCCATTTGTGCCGCTATCGCTGTTGCGTTATCGAGTGGCGTTTTTCGTCTGGCTTGGCTTGAATTTAGGGCTTCTCGTCTTGGCCGCATTTTTGCTGCGTCCCTGGCTGCCCTATTTTGCCGCGCGAAGTTGGATAGCCTTGCCGGCATTCTATGGGTGTCTCTTCGGGGTCTCCGTTGCACTTGTGCAGGGGCAGATTTCGTTTCTGCTGCTAGTGGTCTATTGCGGAGCGTGGGTATTGCTGCGCCAGGAGCGCCCCTTCCTTGCCGGCCTCCTGATCTCGATCGGGCTGATGAAGTTCCAGATCGCGATTCCTATTCTCGTTCTATTTTTATTGTGGAAACAATGGCGCGTCGTTTCCGGCTTTCTCGCAGGCGCGGCGGGATTGGCGGTTGTCTCGATCGCATTGGTCGGCAGGACAGGTGTTTCCGTCTACTTTCATGCCATGTCGAGCATGACCAGGCAGACGGCGTTCCACGCCGCCGCGGCAAAGGTCCACTACGGCATGTTCCCCGTGGACATGCCCAACCTGCACGGCCTGACCTTCGGTCTCACTCACGGCGCAAGCTGGGGACTGGCTCTTAACATCGCTCTATGCTGCGTCGTGATGGTCTTCGCCGCGCGGCAGAAAGCTTCGCTGTTGATTGCGTTGCCGGCTGCCATGTTAGTCAGCTATCACATGCAGCCGCACGATCTGACGCTTCTGCTGTTGCCTCTAAGTTTCGAGCTGGATGCATTGCTTCGGCGAGTAAGAAGAAATAATAGCGCCTATGACCTTGCGTTGCGCTGGAGCCTGCTCTTACTTATTCTGCCGCTGGCAGCCATAGTGATGACGGCGAGCATGAACTATGAGGTTTCGCTTGCTGTTTGCGCGGTTATGCTGATTGCCGCAGGAACAAAAACCGAAGGCATGGCGGCTGCATCGGCGTAATTAAAAGAAATTCGCACGGACAGCAGCCGGGGGGTTGCCGCTCGTGCGAATCGATAGAGTTGTAGCTGGCCCGCGTGTTGCAGCCTTGCAGACTAGGTCGCGCTGGCAAGCGAGCTGCCGACCGAACTGAAGGCGGTGCCAATGGTTGTGGCCAAAGACGACATCGCGGCGACTGCGCCGAGGCCGATAAGACCCGCTACGAGAGCGTATTCGATGAGATCCTGTCCGGACTCATCATCCTTGAGTGCGCGTAAAATTAATGCAATCTTCGACATAACCTGCTCCTGAGAGACTTAGATAGACAGAAGCCTGGTAGCGCTTGATCGCCCCTCAGCACCTGATGGCTCAACAATAATGCCGAATGATCCTCTCGCGGCATAAACGTACCTCATTGCCATGACGGAGGTAATGACACGTTTGATGTACGTGATGGATAACTGCTCATTTTCGCGCGCGAAATGTTCGGTCCTGCCTTGCAATTGTGGCTGAACCAACGACAGTGTGTAACACTCCCGAATGTGGGCCACGATGAACCTCACAGACTGGAGCAGCGCGCGCGCGTACACGCATGGTTTGGCGCGGCGATCTTGTATGCGGCGTTTACGGCGACAGGGGTGGCCCTGGTGTTGCCGGGAGCGCTGCTGCCGGTATTGCTGGCTCGGTGGTCGCTCAACGATGAGCAGGCCGGGTTGCTGTTCTTCCTGTTCTTCATGGGGTCGATGAGTGGCGCCGTCCTGTCGCGCGGCCCGTTGCCGAGGTCGATTGCGCGAGGTTGCGCCGCGGCGGCGCTTGGAGCGGGCTTGCTGGCGGTCGCTTCGCATGTGACCGCATTTGCGGCGATGGCGCTGTTCGGGCTGGGCCTTGGCATCGTGATGACGTCGGTCAGCGTCCTGGTGTCGCGACGCCACGCGGCGGACCGCGCGGCGCACATCACTCGCCTGAACCTGCTGTGGGCGCTGGGCGCGTGCTTTGGGCCGGGCTTCGAGTTGCGGGGCGCGGCGATCTGGGGAGCGCAGTGGATGCTGTATGCGATCGCCGCCGCGTTCGCGGTGCTGGGCCTGCTCACGCTGGTGTTGGTGGAGCATGTCGGCGCGGAACCGGTTTCCGCCGGCGCGAGTTGGTGGCAGCAGTTGCGCCGAACGCCCGCGGCGCTGCTGCTGATGGCGCCGCTGGCCACAGGCATCGAGAGCGCCGCGGGAGGATGGCTGGCGACCTACTCCAAACGCTCGGGAGGAACGTTGGACGCGACGATCGGAGCAGTGACGTGCTTCTGGGCAGGGCTGCTGCTTAGCCGGCTGGTGCAGTCCAACCGGCGAATTTCCGCGTCCACCGCGAAGCCGCTGCTGCGGCTGAGTCCGTGGCTGATGAGCGTGGCGCTCGCGCTGCTGGTTGCGGCGAACGGCGGAGCGCTGGTGCCGGTGGCGGCGCTGCTGCTGGGGCTTGGCATTGGGCCGATGTATCCGGCAGTGCTCGCGCGTGTGCTGCATCGCGGCGAGGGCGGCAATGCGGTGTTCGTCGCCGCGGGCATTGGAGCGTCGGTGCTGCCGCTGCTGACGGGTTTAGTCTCGGGTTGGACTGGCTCGCTGCGCTTCGGGTTATGCGTTCCACTGTTTGCGGCCCTGGTAATGGCTCTGTGCGGATGGATGGTTACACTCCGCGACGGCTTCTCAGGTTAGTGCTGCGGCGCATCTGGCCGCAGCGCATGGATATCGACGTCCGACGCCGGCCCGCTCCCCCTCCTCATCTTTTATTGCCCTGGGATTCTTGCGGCGAACGCAATCCGCGCTGTGGTTTACCAACGGCTTCGACGGCTAAGGGCCGACTTTCAGCTACGAACTGCGAGCTGCGACTTTTCAGTTGCCGTGCTTGGCGCACGGTTTATGAAATCGGTTACAATCTCGTCCATCGACTTCGCGCCTGGGTGCGGGCGGGTGGAAGAAAAGCTCTTCGCCGGCTGCTGGCCGGCGGAAAAGCAGGGTTGCGAGGCGCCATGAATCGAAGACAGTTTATGAAGGCCGCGGGAGTTGCGGGGATCGCGTCGGCCGCCAGCCCGGCGGTGGCGTCGGCGGTGATGCGGGAGCCGAGGCAGGTGGTCATCCTCTGCGGCGAGTCGGTGCGCTACGACATGCTGCACTGCAATCGCGCCACGGGCATCAAGACGCCGAACCTCGATCGCCTCGCCGCGCAGGGCACGCGCTTCGAGCGCGCCTACAACTGCCAGCCGGTCTGCGCGCCGGCGCGGTCCGCGCTGTGGACGGGGCTGTACCCGCACACCAATGGAGTATGGGGCAACAGTATGCCGCTGGGAGACACGACGCATACCATCGGGCAGCGGCTGACCGATCGCGGTATCCACTGCGCGTTCGTGGGCAAGTGGCATCTCACCGGGTCGGACTACTTCGATACCGGCAAGCCGCAGGCCGGTTGGGACCCAAAATACTGGTACGACATGCGCGACTACCTCACCGAGTTGACGCCGGTGGACCGCGTGCGCTCGCGCGACCCTCAGACGAGCAAAGACCCTACGTGGACGGCGGACATGTGCTACGGCCATCGAGTCACCAATCGCGCGGTGGACTTTCTTTCCAAGCATGGGCACGAAGATTTTCTGCTGGTGGTGGCGCACGACGAGCCCCACGATCCGTGTCTTTGCCCCATCGAATACACGGAGATGTACAAGGGCTACACGTTTCCGCGCAGCCCGAATGTCGACGACGACCTGAAGAACAAACCCGTGGAACAGCGCATATGGGCGGCGCCTCGGATGGAGCTCGTGCAGCCGCCGGAACGGCATCCGCAGTACTTCGGCGCGCATACTTTTATCGACCACGAGATTGGGCGGATACTCGACCAGATTGAAGCCACCACGCCGGGCGCGCTGGTGATCTATACCGCGGACCACGGGGTATTTCTGGAGTCGCATCGCCTGACCGACAAGGGCCCGGCGATGTACGACGAGATCACGCGCATTCCTTTCATCGTCAAGTGGCCGAAACATACGCCCGTGGGCGCTGCGTCGACGGGCCTCGTCTCGCACATCGACCTCGCCGGCACGATGATGGACTTCTTCGGCTTTGAAGTGCCGAAGACGCTGGAGGGAGGCAGCATGCTTCCGCTATTCAGCAACCCCCAGACGGGCGGGCGCAAGGACGTGCATATGGAGTGGGGGCGGTACGAGGTCGACCACGACGGGTTTGGCGGCTACCAACCGATTCGAAGCATCTTCGACGGCCGCTACAAGCTGAGCATCAACCTCATGGTGACCGACGAACTCTATGACGTGCAGAGCGATCCGGGCGAGTTGAACAACCTGATCGATTCGCAGGAACATGCCGCGATCCGCAACGATCTGCATGACCGTCTGCTGGACCAGATGAACATTTCGCGCGACCCGTTCCGCGGATATTACTGGGGGCGGCGCGCGTGGCGTCCGGATTATCCCGAAACGTGGGAGAACAGCGGCATGACCCGGCAGCGCGAGAGCGACGGTTATCTGCCGCGCGAGCTGGACTACGACACTGGCCTGACGATGGAAGCCGCCACGCGGACAAAGGGAGTTGCCAGGGCTTCGCGTGCGGCTGCGATGAAGAAATTGCGTGGCAGGGCGGGCTGACGGGCGAGACTATCTTGATGCGGAGCTTTGTGTACCCGCTTACATGCTGGAATTCATATACCGTTGATCGCGATCGGAGAAGCTATGACGTGGAGTGGCGCAATGCGAAGGAAGTCCATTTTTCCTGGGTTGCTGGCGGCGCTGTGCGCTTTGGCGGGCCTCGGCCTGTCGGCGCAGACCAGACATACGGCGGTGGAATATCGCATCTATGCCGGCAGCACGCATGCTCATACGCAGTTCACCTGGTCGCACGGCGAGCAGTGGGCCAAGGGAGCGTGCGCGGGCATTCTGGTGTATGCGCCCAAGGCCGGCGAGCCGTTCGTTTCGACCTGGGCCGACGGCTACGTGAAGAAGACCTGCCCCAGCATCTACGTGGTGAACGGCTGGCAGTATCCGGCGCCGAGCGTGACGCTGAAACCGGACTGGCAGAATTTCCAAGGGCCGCCGGCCAAGCATTTCGAGCTGGCGAAGAAGGCCGGCTTCGATTTCTATGTTTCTACCGACCACTCGCAGGAGGCTTCGTTCTGGCCGCTGGGCAGGACCAGCCCGGCGTGGATCGCGACCAAGCAGCAGGCCGCCGCCGCGACCGATGCGGACTTTGTGGCAATTGCGGGTTTTGAGTATTCCGAAAATGACGGGCCCGGAGGCAGGGGCCACCTCAACGTGATGAACAGCGACAGCATCCTCGATGCGCTGGCCCCGGGCATCGACCTGCCCTACTTCTATAAGTGGCTGGCGACGGCCAAGCCCAACGGCAGCGGGCCGGTGGTGGCGAGCTTCAACCATCCCGGCAAAGAGCAGTACGGCGATTGGGAAGGCCGCACGGCGGCGGCAACCGGCATCATCACGATGCTGGAGGTCATCAACTCCAACAAGAATATTCACTACGAGGCCTTTATTCGTGCGCTCGACAAGGGTTGGAAAGTCTCTCCCGTTTCCGGGCTCGACAATCACGGGCTTACCGGGATCGGTAAGTTCACGTCGCGGACGTTTGTGCTGGCGACCTCGAAAACGAAGCTGGCGATCCTCGATGCGATGAAGAACCGCCGCACGTATGCGTCGCTGGACGAGAATATTCAGTGCCGCTACAGCGTCAACGGGAAGATCATGGGCTCGACGCTGGACCATCCGGCGAGCCTGAAGTTCGACATTCAAATCAGCGATCCCGACACCGGCAATCCCAACGACAAGATCACGAAGATCGACATCGTGAAGGACCATGGAGAAGTGGTGCAGACGTATACGCCCGATGCTCCGGACTACAGCGTGAACTGGAAGCCGACGATCGCGGACACCACCGGCAAATACTTCTTCGTGCGGGTGTGGAATGCGGGCGGCGGCGATGCTCCGGGCGCCGACCCGGCAAAGCCGATCGCGTGGCTGGCGCCGGTCTGGACCGGGCGGTAGCGGCGCGATATCGGCCCCGCCGCTAAGTTCGGTTGAGATGCCGGACGATGTACTTGTCGATCGCGAAGAAGCCCGCCCCGAAGATCAGCAGGATGACGACCGCGAAGAGGAATGTGTACTCGGAGGCGGCGTAAAAGTTGGTGGGGTCGGAGGTAAAGGCCGTCTTGAGGGCGTCGCGGTCGGCGGTCAGGAAGGCCACGATCATGTCCCCTGCGAGCAGCAGGCTGACGATGCGCGTGCCCAGGCCGAGGACCAGGAGGATGCCGCCGACGAACTCCAGGCCGGCGACGAAATAGGCGTTCGCCGCGGGCGCCGGGATGCCGAGCTTGGTGAAGTATTGGATGAATCCGGCGATGCCGTGCATGTGGCCCCATCCGGTAACGATGAACTGCCAGCCCCAGTACAGCCGGACGAAAAGCAGGAAGGGCGACTGAAGCGATGCGGCGATTTTCGCAAAGCGCAGATAAAGGTGAGTGAGCTGTTTCATGCGGCCTCTTTCCGAGTTCAAAGCAACACTGAGATTTAATGCCGAAGGCTTACAGGAAATGATGCACCAGGGATTGCGATTTGTCGCATCATTTCTACGCGCAACATCGTCTCACGTGTCAGGAAGCGGGGATGCATGACGATAGGGCTGCTGCGGAAACTGACCTGTTCGTTCGTGCTGCTGGCGGCGTATCCCCGGCAAACCTCCGCGCCGGTGGGGAACGACGCGTCAATCGACGTTGTGACTGTGGGGCAGTCGAAGCTCCAGGTGGAGTTGAGCGGAGCGACGCCGGACATGTCGCGGGCGGCGATCGACGAGGGCGTTCGGAGGGCGGCGCTGGCGGTGGCGACGTACTACGGGCGGTTCCCGGTGGCGTCGGCGCGGGTGCGGATCGTGGTTGCGCCCGACCGCAGTGGGGTAATGCAGGGAACGACGTGGGGGAATGTGGACGGCTTTCCCGCGCTGACGCGGATACGTCTCGGCCAGCACACCACCGAGCAGGAGTTCTACACGGACTGGAAGCTGACCCACGAGCTCACGCACATGGCGCTGGCCGATCAGGACGAGCAGCAGGCGTGGCTCGAAGAGGGCATCGCCAGTTACGTCGAACCGATCGCGCGCGGGCAGGCCGGACAGATGACTCCGGAGCAGGTGTGGCAGGGCATGGTCGACGGAATGCCGAACGGCGAGCCGGAGACGGGCGACCAGGGGCTGAACCGGACACATTCGTGGGGGCGGACATACTGGGGCGGGGCGATGTTCTGCCTGGTCGCGGATATCGAAATCCGCAAGCAGACGCACAACGCCCGCGGCTTGCAGGACGCGCTGCGCGGGATCGTGGAGACCGGCGGGACGATCGATACGGATTGGCCGGTGGGGCGGGTTTTAAGTATTGGTGATAAAGCCACGGGGACGCGAGTGCTCGAAGACCTGTACGCCAAATGGAGCGGCGCGCCGGTCGAAGTGGACCTGGCGAAAATGTGGCAAGAACTGGGGATACGGGTGCAAGCCGGCAAGATCGTCTTCGACGACGCGGCCCCGCTGGCCGGGGTGCGGAGGGCGATTGTGGCGCCGCCGCAAAATCCAGCGGCGGACCGTCACAAATTTGCCGAAAAAGCGGGCAAGTTGTAGCCCGAATCTGATACAGTTCGTCCGTCAGAAGGCGCTCGCCTGAGGACACGGAAAAACGCGCACCAGATTCAGAGAAAGTTGTTGCGTTGGCTCGACTTACGTTGCCGGAGTTGTGAGATTTCAAGGCGTTACCGGTTTCTGTACATCCATTTACATCCTGGTCTCGTAAGCATGGTAGCTTCAGTCCACAAACGTCCGTCGCAGACGAATGCGTGCGGCCCTAACCGAAAAGAAAGGTTTTCCTTCCATGACGAACAACAGCGTAAAGAACATCGCTCTCGCGGCCGCGGTCGCCGGTTTGCTCGGCGGCACGGCCATCCGTCTCAACGCACAACCCACCTCGCCTTCCGCTTCCGCAGCCGGTGTGATGCTGGCGCAGGATGCTCCCGCGACAGCCAAGCACTCCTGCAAGGGCAAGAATGACTGTAAGGGCCAGGGCGGCGGCAAGCACCCCGGCAAGAACAGCTGCAAGGGCAAGGGCGCCTGCGCGACCGACGGGTCGAAAGGTCCGAAGGCGTAGTCACGGTCTGTGTTGGAGGCTTGAGACAGTATCGTTCGAGCCTCCGGCTCGTTTAAGCTGTTAGCAAGGGAGAATGCGATGCCGGCCAACCGGTTCAATGGATTCACCGACTATGGCGTCGGCATCGGTCTGCGCGTTCCGCACTACGAGCACATCCTGTCCGAGAAGCCGGTGGTGGACTGGTTCGAAATCATCTCGGAGAACTACATGGTCGATGGCGGCGCCGCGCTGAAGGTGCTCGACCGGATTCTTGAGCAGTACAAAGTCGTGCAGCATGGCGTGTCGATGTACTTCGGCTCGGCGCAGCCGCTGAACCGCGAACACCTAAAGCGCCTCAAAGACCTGACCAGGCGCACGAAGACTCCGTGGCTTTCCGACCACCTCTGCTGGGGCAGCGTCGACGGCCGTTACACGCATGACCTTCTGCCGCTGCCGTACACGTGGGAAGCCGTGCGCATCACCGCCGCCCGCGTGCGCGAGGTGCAGGACTACCTGGAAATTCCGGTGGCCGTCGAAAACGTCAGCAGCTACGCCGAGTTCCACCAGTCCGAAATGACCGAGTGGGAGTTCCTCAACGAGGTTGCCGAAACCGCCGACTGCGGCATCCTGCTCGACGTCAACAACATCTATGTCTCCTCGCAGAACCACGGCTTCAAACCGATGGAGTATGTGAACGCCGTGTCGGCTGAGCGCGTTGCGCAGATACATGTGGCCGGCCACTCGAAGTTTGAGAAGTACACGCTGGATACGCACGACCATCCCGTCCTCGACCCGGTCTGGAAGCTCTACGCCCGCGCCATCGAACGCGTCGGCCAAACCGCCACGCTGCTGGAGTGGGACGACAATATTCCCTCCTTCGACGAAGTCCACGGCGAGGCGCTGAAGGCGAAGAAGTATCTTGCGCAGCCTGAGCCGGTAGAGCAGGAACAATTGGAAGAGGCGTTCGCGTGAACCTGCTCGATCTACAACGGAGAATGTCGGAGGACGTGCGCCGCCCTCTGACGCCGGACTGGGACATGCAGCCGCAGACCGAGGACGGCCACTCCATCAGCGAAATCGCCGACGGCTACGTGAAGCCGAACGCGCTGCTGACCTCCTTCGAACGGCTGGAAATTTACAACAAGCAATACTGGTTCCGTGTGATTGGCGCAGTGGCCGAAGACTATCCCGCGCTGAATGCAGTGCTTGGTTCGAAGCGTTTCGATGCGATGGTTCTCGCCTACCTGAAGGAGAATCCTTCCACCTCATTCACGCTGCGCAACATCGGGGCGAAGCTGCCTGCGTGGCTGGCGGCGCATCCCGACGTCGCCGGTGTTCGCCATGGGCTGGCAGTCGATGTAGCGCGGCTGGAGTGGGCGTATGTCGATGCCTACGACAGCGCGCGCCTGAAGCCTTTCAGCGAGGAGGATTTTGCCGGTCTCGGCGCTGAGACACGTCTGCGCTTGCAGCCGCATGTGCAGTTGCTCGACCTGAGTTATCCGGTCGATGAACTCGTCCTCGCCGTGCGCAAGGAGACTCCGGAGATTGAAGTCGCAAGCAACGCCGTCTCCGAGGTGCGCCAGGACAAGCGCGCCGCGCTGCCGCGTATGCGGCGCTCCCCCATCTGGCTGGCGGTGCATCGCTTCGACGATTCGGTTTACTACCGTCGCATCGATCGCGAAGCGTTTTTGCTGCTGCGGTCGCTGCGCGATGGCGGATCGATTACCGAGGCGCTGGAGGCCGCATTTGAGGGCAGCAGGTTGAGCCCCGAAGAGCAGGCCGCGAAGATCCAGGAATACTTCGCCCACGCGGCGGAGCTGGGGTGGTTCTGCTCGCCGGAAGCGGTTGCGCAGGTGTAGGCCGTTGCGGTTTCCGCGGGCGGTTGGGGCGGTGGGTTTTCGATTCAGCTACGAGCTACGAGCCGCGAGTTGCGAGTAAAGGCCTATTCGTAGCGGAGCGCGACCATCGGGTTGACGTTGGACGCCCGCCGCGCCGGTATAAAGATCGCGACCAACGCCACGGCCAGCAATATCGCGGCCGATCCGCCGAGGGCCAGCGGGTCCGCGGGGCGGACGCCGAACAGCAGGCCGCTCATCAGCCGCGTCAACGCCAGCGCCGGGAGAATGCCGATCAGCAGGCCGATGACGATCGTCCTCATGCCCTGGCCGATGATGAGTTGCAGCACCTGTCCGCGCCGCGAGCCGAGCGCAATCCGCAACCCGATCTCGCGCTGGCGCTGGTTCGCCAGATAGGACGTAACCCCGTAAATGCCGACCGACGCCAGCAACAAAGCAAGCCCGGCGAACGCTGCGAGCAACACCAGCGCCACGCGGCGGCGGGCGACAGATTCGCCCATCACCTCGGCCATGGTGCGGACGCGGTAGACGGGCAGTTCCGGGTCGAGGGCGGAAACCTCTTTCTGGATAGTCGTCGCGAGGTCCATCGGGTTGCCGGTAGTAAGGACAGTGAGCGCCATCGTGTTCGACGGCCGCTGCGTGAGCGGCCAGTAAACCTCGGTGCGCGAGCGGGCTTCGAGCGTTCGGCTGCGGACGTGGCGGACTACGCCGACTATCGTTACCCAGGGGGCGGTGGTGGAGCCGCCCTGGTGAACGCGCTGGCCGATGGGGTCCTGGCCGGGCCAGAAGGTTTGGGCGAGTGTTTCATCGATGATGGCCACCGGTTGCGAGGTGTCGGTGTCGCGCTGGTCGAAGAAGCGGCCGCGCACCAGCGAAATGCCCATCGCCCTGAAGTAATCGGGAGTGACGCGCCGCATGTCCACTTCGGGCGTGCGGTCCCGCAGCGGAACGGACTGGGTGTCGATGGTGGTGGTGCCGGAGCTGTTCTGTCCGCCGAGAGGAAGCAGGTTGATGGCGCCCGCGGCCTTCACGCCCGGCGACGCCTGGATGCGGTCGAGCAGGGTGCTGTAGAAGGCGCGCACCTGCTCGGGCCGGCTGTACTTTGCGTCGGGCAGCGCGATGCGCATGGTGAGCACGCCGTCGGGGCGGAAGCCGGGGTCGACTTTGAGGACCTGGCTGAAGCTGCGCAGCAGCAGGCCAGAGCCGGCCAGCAGGATCAGCGAAAGCGCCGTCTCTCCCATCACCAGAGCGCGGCGCAGGCGCTTGGACTGGCCGCCCTCGGTGTTGCGTCCGCTCCTCAAAATTTCGGCGTTCTCTTTGCGGCGGGCCTGTAGCGCGGGCGCGAGGCCGAAGAGAATTCCCGTAGCGAGAGAGATCAGCAGAGTCAGCGCCAGCGCGGAGAAGTCGACGGTGGTGTGGACCGTGCGCGGCAGAGTCTTCGCCGCGAGCACGACCAGCCCGCGCAGCAGCAGCGGCGTAATCGCCAGTCCAACCAGCCCGCCGATAAAGGCGAGCAGGACGCTTTCCGTCAGCAGTTGTCTAGTCAGCCGCCACGGGCTGGCCCCCAGCGCCATGCGGACACCGATCTCGTGCTCACGCTCGGCGGCGCGCGTCAGCAGCAGGTTGGCGACGTTGACGCAGGCGATCAGCAGCACCAGCCCGACCGCCGCCATCAGCACCCACAGCGATGTCTTCACGTCGCCCACAGTTTCGTCCAGCAGCGGGTGGAGCAGCACCTTGAACCCGAAGTTGGTATAGGGATAGCCGCGGTTCTGGTCGATGATGGTTTTCGACATGCGGTCCATGTCTTCGTTGACCTGCGTCAGCGAGAGTCCGGGCCGGGTGCGGGCCAGAACTTCGAGGCTGTGGTTGCCGCGCATGTTGGGAGTGAGGTCGGAGGGCGCGAACGCCAGCGGCTGCCAGATCTCGCTCTCTTCGGGATAGTCGAATCCCGCCGGCATCACGCCGACGACGGTCATGGGGACGGCGTCGATGGGGATGGTGCTGCCGACGATGTGGGGATCGCCCGCGAATGCGCGCTGCCACAGGCCGTAGCTGAGGATGACTTCGTTGTCGCGGCCGGGCTGGGCTTCTTCGGGGAGGAACGTGCGGCCAAGCTGCGGCTGCGTGCCGAGGATCGTGAACAGGCTGGGAGAGACGGCGGCTCCGACGACGCGCTGCGGGTTGCCCTTGCCACCGATGTTGAAAGCGCCGCCGCTGATGGCGGCCACGTCGGAAAAGCTATGGTTGAGCTGCTGGAAGTCGCGGAACTCCGGCGGGGAGACATTGTTCTGGTCGTTGGGCAGGCCGATGCCCGTGAAGCGCGTCCACAGCTTGACCAGTTGCTGCGGCTGACTATACGGCAGGGGCCGCAGCAGCACCGCGTCGAGCACGCTGAACACCGCCGTATTGGCCCCAATGCCGAGCGCCAGCGTAAGCACGACGACGGTCGCGAAGCCCGGCCGCTTGACGATCTGGCGGAGCGCAAAATGCAGGTCCTGGCGAAGAGTCGACATGCGTGTCCTCCTGTTGGCGCGTATGGGGATGGTCCTCGGGCGGAGGACTGCAACGACAGGTACGCGCATGGACGGCTGGATGTTCCGCAGCTTGCCGTCACCGCATCGGCGTGTGCCATAATCGAGGCTGCCTTCCCGTTTCCAGCATCCGCACTCGTTCCCGCAAAGGCGCTGCAATGAAATATTCTCTCGGGCGTTTCGTCTACGGCCTGGCGGTAATTGCCTGCGGCATCTGCGCCCTGGTGTGGCGCCACTTCGACGCGCTTGCAGGCGTCCCTCACCGCGAGATGTTCGTCTGCATCGCGGCCATCACCCTGGTCCTTGGCGGCGCAGGCGTTCTATGGCCGAAAACGGCGCGGGCCGGAGCTGCCGCGGTGGGAGCAGTCTTCTTCATCTTCGCGTTGCTGGGCGTTCCGTTCATCCTTAAGCAGCCCCTGGTCTACAACGGCTATGGCAACGTCTTCGAACAGCTTTCGCTGGCCTCGGGAGCGGTCATCCTGTATGCGTGTTCCGGCCCAACCGCCTCGACGCGATTGGCCCGGATTGGGTACTGCACGTTCGGTGTCTGTGTGATCTCGTTCGCGCTGGAACAACTTTTCTATCTCTCGGCAACGGCGAGTCTCGTTCCGAAATGGCTGCCGCCGGGACAAATGTTCTGGGCCGTCGCAACCACCGTGGCGTTTGGTCTTGCGGCTGTGGCGCTGCTCACGGGCATCCAGGCCCGGCTCGCGGCCCGCTGGACCACGGCGATGATCTTCGGCTTCCTGTTGCTGACATGGCTGCCGGCGCTCATCGCCCATCCCCACAGCGCCGCGAACTGGTCGGAAGCTACGGAGACTCTCGCCATCGCCGCAACGGCATGGGTTGTCGCGGACTTTCTCAGCCGCCGCCGTCCGATCGTTGGCTAGAGCCTCAGCCGCCGTCAGATCGAATGGACAACCTGTTGAGACTTCACAGTTAGAGCGAATTCCGTATTGCTGCGCAGTAGCCTTTCAAGGGCCGAAGGCCCGACAACAAACCAGCCTGGGCCGAAGGCCCAGGTTCACGGTGGCAGAACATGGAAGGGCTGAAAGCCCGACACATAATTCTGCACACCATCGAGAATCTCTAGAGCGAATTCCCATAGAACATCTTTGTGCGTGCCCTGCCGGAGCAGCGCCTGTGCGTGCGGTGCCGGAGTAGCAGCGGGCTTCAGCCCGCGGTAAAGGGCGCACAGAGAGAATGGGCTTTAGCCCTGGCCCGCCGCAGACGCATACATGCCAACCAAATTCGCCTTACGGCAAATACCGTTCCCACTCCCCCGACTCCGCAACCCGCTTGATAACGGCATTGCGTTCCACCAGCAGCTTCCGCATGTAACGGCGCAGCACAAGCCGTTCGGCGATCCACCCCAGCGGCCCCAGCGGCGCGGAAAAGCGAAAATCGTCGCGCATCTCCGTGCGGCCGTCGTCCAGCGCCCGGAAGGAGTGATCGTGCTGCATCGAGCGAAACGCCCCGCGCAGCATGGTGTCCTGAAAATACTTCGGCGGATCGAACGCGGTGATCGCGCTGGTCAGTTCCTGGCTGACGCCGAAATGGCGGGCGCGCCACGTCACCTGCTCGCCCATGCCGATCAGGCCGGAGCGCGTCCCGGCCGTCGCCTGCTCGCCCCAATGGGTGTTGCCCAGCAGATGCACCTCGATCGACCGCGCCAGGTCGAAGCACCTTGCCACCGGGGCCTGAATGACCGTAATGTCATGTAACTCGACCATGCCGTAGACTTTCCGAACTGCGTCTATGTCTTCAGTGTTGCACGGGGGCGGATTTCTGCATCCGACACCAAGAGTGGAAACGAGAGCAAGTTGGCCGGACAGGCGGTAGCGCAAATGTACGAAGCGAGCCAGGAACGGAAGCTCCACGTAAGGGTGATGCGATCGGTGTTCGTCGCGGCGATGGTGTGCGCGACGGCGGGCTTCGGGACGATTGCGTGCGCGCAGCCGACGCCCAAGGATGTCGTCACCGAAATGCTGGCGCAGGAGCGCTATGCCGAGGCCCACAAGGACAACTCCATCTATCTCTCGAACGAGCGTTCGGAGCGCACGGGCGGGCGCCTGTGGACGGAACGTATCGTCGAAACGCCTTTCGGGCGCGTGCGCCTGTTGCTGGCCGTGGACGGCAAACCCATCTCGCCCGAACGCATGA
>DASRLB010000459.1:0-35164 GCA_035648695.1 Acidobacteriaceae bacterium
GATGGGGCCGGGGCTGCCGATGCCGACTCCGCGGGGTTCGTAGATGCCGCCGTCGGTGTTGGTGCGCTTGAGGATGAGGCGGACGGCGGCGGCCATTTCGTCGACCGCGGACCGCGGGCCGGCGGCGGCGCGGGTGGGCATGGAGTGGCTGTCCAGCATCGCCATCGAGTCGTCGAAGAGGCCGACACGAATGCTCGTGCCTCCGAGGTCGATGCCTATCGTGACTGGGTGTGGGCTGGCCATCAATTTCAAGACTCCTGCCGTTCCGAAGAGGGGTCCGGGGTGAGGCATGTCATCGGGAGATGTGACAACAAGTTCTCATTACGGACTCCGAACAAAATCCAGCGCAACGGGTATGCAATGTTTGTGAACGATATCACAACTTATTGGAATCCTGCATCTCTTTTGTGCGTCGCGAGTCTGCCTTTTGTTGTTAGTCGGACTTATTTGCTCGGGTGCCAGCGGTAGGCGGCGAGGAGATCGCCGTGTTCGCCAACCAGCAGCAGGGCCGCGTGGCCGGCGTCGAGGGCGCCGGAGAAGGACTTGCCGCTGCGGGTGTCGGTGAAGGAGACGGGAGCGGTTTCGGTCTCGGAGGTGAGGACGTAGAGGGTAGCGTGCGGCAGGCGGGTGGGGCAGATGAGGATGCCCGGATTCTTTTCGGTGGTGGTGTAGGTGTGCGCGATGGCTGCGGCTTTGAGAGCGTAGTCGTACACTTTTGCGACCGAGGCGAGGTTGCTGTTGAGCTCGATCGGGAGCGCGGAGAAGAGGATTTTGCCCTTGCCTAGCGGGATTTCGATGAAGGTGACGCCGCCGGGGAGCGTATCGCGATCGAGGATGGTGGTCAGCAGGCCGTCGAATTCGAGGGGGACATCGCCGGTGGGAAGGTGCAATATTTCGTTGCGCAGATGCAAGGGTGAGAGGGTGGCGTCGATGCCGATGCGATGGGCGCGGCCGGTGGGGTGCATGTGCTCGTCGGCGGAGAAGGGGCCGGAGACCAGGAGGACGGCGCCGGCGCGGACGCGGGCTTCGATGGCGGTCCAGGCGTGCTCGGAGAGGCCGTAGGGCGACGGCAGGATGATGAGTTTCGGGGTGCCCAGAGTGTCGATCTGGTACTCGCCGACGGCGTAGGCTTCGGCGCGGTTGTATTGATACAGCACGCGGACCGCGGTCTGTTGGGCGTCGAGCGCCTGCTGGTTGTGGGTGGAGAGTTGGAGCGATTGCGGGAGCACGATGGCGACTTCGGGGAGGTTGAGGCCGGTGGCGTAGGGCGCGGCCTGGCGGGCGAAATTGCCGAGGTCGCGGAGCATCGGCTGCCAGATTTTCGCCGAGCCGTCGCTGCGCTGTATACCGAAGTCTGGCTCGCGCGCCCAGTCCCATTGCATCGCCCCGGACGAGCCGGCGGCGAAGCCGAGCGCCCACTTGCGCTCGATGATGGCGGCGCCGTTGAGTTCGTCGTAGCGCCACGCGCCGTCGGGGTCCCAGGCGGGTTGATAGCCGGTTTCGCCGGTGATGTTGGGCGTGCCGGGACGCTTGGCGGCGACGGAGTCCCAGAGGAGTGCGTCGTCCTGCCAGTAGGTGTGGTTGGTGGTGAAGGAGACGCCGGAGGTTGCGTAGAACTGGTTGAGGACGCGGTCGCTGACGCCGCCTTCATCCTGTCCGACGTTGATGAGTTGATGGCTGCCGGCGGTGTGGATCGCGGCAACCATGGTGTGGACCCAGTTGGAGAACATGTCCTGCGCGAAGAGGTTGTAATCCAGCGCGCGGACCTGGCGGTCGTTGCCGTGGCGGCTGAAGGTGAGGTCGGCGGGTTTGGGGAGGGGGATTGAGGACCAGTCTCCGAGGTCGATAGGTGTGGTGCGCCATGCGTCGGCGAGTGCAGCGAGAGTGGTGTAGCGCCTTTGCAACCATGTTTGCCATGCGGCTTGTTCGGCGGGATCGCCGTTGGGGACGTTGCCGTGGAAGATGTTTCGGGGATTGGAGAAAGATGGCTCGTTGATGAGGTCGTAGGAGAGCCAGGGGAGGTTGCCGAAACGCCGGACGACAGAGACGATGTAGGCCTTTTCGGCGGTGAGAGTAGCGGCGTCGAGGTAGGGGTTGGGGGGCGGAGGACCGTCGGTCGCGGCGGCGGGACGGAACCCCGCGGCGACACGTGGAGTGAAGGCGAAAAATGTAAAGTTCACCGCGATGTGGTGACGGTGAGCAGCCGCGAGGAAGGCTTCGAGGTTGCGGAGAAATCGCTCGTTCGCGCCGCCGGTCGCGGGGTCGAGGAAGCTGCCCGCACCCATCCATACTCCGGTGCGGACGAAGTTGACGTTGTGGCGCTCCATGTCGGCGAAGTCGCGCTCCCAGACGGCGGCGTTGCGCGGGCCGGAGAAGTCCCAGCCATTTTCTTCGGTGGTGAAATAGTTGGTGCCGACGGGGAAGAAAGGCTTTCCGGCGAGGGTGAGGAAGTCGCCTTGGACGCCGAGTGCGTCTCCGGAGGTGAGCGCGGAAATGTCCTCGACCAGGAAGCCATTTTCCGCGAATTCCTGGGGTGTGTTGGCGGTGGCGGGTGTCCATGTGGCTCGCACGGTATAGAGACCTGTGGGTAGGGGATTGTTGAAGGGGAGGGGGATCTCCGCTGGGTTGCCGGCGAGCACGAGGTGTGCGTGATTGAGCGGCTTGCCGTCCGCGATAAGTTGCACATCGAGGGTGCTGCCGGGAGCGATGTTTGGACCGCGAAGGTGGGCCGTGAGTTGCGGATTCTCGCCGGGGCGAAGGGTGTTGTATTGAGCTTCGATCTGGAGGTTGACCGCGCCTGCCCTGGCGTATTGCGCGGCGGTGCGGATGAGGGTTATGCCGTCCGGCGACGCCCAATATCCAGACGTTGGCGTGAAGGGAAGGGCAACGATGCGGTAGCTTGGCGCCTTGCTTCCCGTGAAGCGATCGGCAACAATGACGGGCGCTGCGAGATGGGTGCCGTCTTCCGCATCGAGGTAGCCGAGCCCTTGCAAGCGGCCTTCCTGAGCGAAGATTTTTGTTGCGCTGAGTTTGGGTTTGGGGAGGAAGCTGTAACCGGGTCTCCATGCAAAATGCGATGTGGCGGCGCCCAGCGGAATGGCATAGCTATGGCGGAAATCGACGGACCTGGCGTAGGTGTCCTGGGGGTGTTCGATGGTGAACGTTTGGTCGCCGGTTACCGGGACGCGGAAGGGCTGGCCGCCCAGCAGGAGGAGGTTTCCGCCGTGCTGTATGTAGTGCAGGATGCCGGACCAGGCGTCGGCTGGAAACGCGGAACCGTAAGGAAAAACGAGCAGGGTTGCGTTCTTGAGGACCTCGCCGGAGCGGAGTTGATCGACATTGGCGAAGACGGGTGCGCCCCCAAGTGCCGCCGCGAGGATCGATTGCGCGAGGGGCTCGCTGTCGATTGTGGGAAAGCCGGACTGTTGGAAGACGACGGTCTGGGCCAGGCCGAGGGAACAGCAGAGCAGGCAGCCGACAAGGGCCGCTACGAGGGCAAAATGATTCAGAAGGCGCATGTAAGACCTCCGAAAGGGGGGTGGGCGTCGATGGACCATGCAATCGGCGGCAGGGAATGCCTGTGTTTGTTGTGGACAAATGGGGTTTTCCGAAGGTCCCGGATGCCGAAGTATCGACCTTGAAAACGAACGAAAATGCCCCGATGGGAGATATTCGTACGGGACTCGAAATTTTGCGCTTGACGGCGTTGCATTCAGACCATCATAATTTGTCCCGCAATCAAGTTTAGGAGAAACGCTTCTTTGAAGCGGTGTCCGCGACCAAAGTTTTGTGATCGTTATCAGGGAAATTGCCATGATGTACCCAGCAGGTAGCCAAAGGGGGCTGTTAGATGATGTTATTTTCTAGGACCAAGCCGGCAGCCGGATTTGTGTTTCTTCTTCTGACCGGGCTCCTGCTGCTGCAGCCGCCCGCTTTGGCGCAGGAGACGACCGGAAGTGTCTCCGGCGCGGTACAAGACGCGACGGGTGCGATCATTCCCCGCGCGTCGGTGGTGCTGACGAACGTGCAAAACAAGACCGAGCGCAAGACGGTCAGCAACGGCTCGGGCAATTTTACGATTGCGTCGGTGACGTCCGGTGCGCGGTACCAACTCACCGTGACGATGCAGGGGTTCAAGCCATGGCGCTCGCAGCCTTTCGATCTGCTGCCTGGCGATCGGCCGAACTTTACCGACATCAAGATGCAGATTGGCGAGGTGTCCTCGCAGGTGACGGTGGAAGCGACGGCGAGCCAGGCGGTGAAGCCCCTGGATACGCCGGAGCGGAGCGACGTGATTACCTCGAAGGACCTGGAGACGCTGGCGATCGTCGGCCGCGATGCTGAGGAACTGATCGAGACGCTGCCGGGGTTTTCGCTGATTAGCCCGGGCGTCAACAACACAACGTCAACGAACACCGCCGCGGTGGGGTTGAACAACGGCATCTCGGGCGGCTATTCGGGCAACGGGCTGGGACCGACCGGGCTCTCTTCGATCCTGGACGGCGTTTCACTGACGGACATTCAGACCAACTCCGGCACCGTGCAGACGATGAATTCCGACATGATTCAGAATGTCAAAATTTCCACTGCCAACTTCAGCGCGGTGAGCGCGAAGGGCCCTGCCATATTCAATGCCACCACGAAGTCCGGCACCAGTTCGTATCATGGCGAGGCTTATCTCTACGCCCGCGACACCGCGCTCAACGCGAACGATTGGTATAACAACTATCTCCAGCAAACCCGGCAGGACGGAACCTACTTCTTTCCGGGAGCAAATATCGGCGGTCCTTTGTTTATCCCGCACACGCGTTTCGATCGCCATAACGACAAGCTGTTTTTCTTCTTCGGCTTCGAGGCGCTGAATCAGAAATATTCGCCGGAGACGCTTGGCTCGTGGACGCCCACCATGGCGGAGCGCGCTGGGGACTTCAGCGTGGCGAACCTCAATGCTCAGCTATGCGGGGCGCGGCCGGACGGCCTGGTGAATCCGAACGCCATCAAGACCATGTGCTATGCGGAAAACTACCTCGCAAACGGAACCGAGGTCGTCAACGGCAATGTGATGGCCCAAGCCAACGCCGGCGGCAAAGCTCTGGTGAACTGGCTGCCGCTGCCGAACGCGAATCCCTTTACGAACTTTTCCGGTTACAATTACGTTCAGCCGGTTGTCCAGACGCAGAACGGCAACATGCTGCACGCCAGTATCGATTTCCCGATCAACGACAACAACAAGCTGCGAGCCACCTACGGGCGGCAATCGCAGATTACCGAGCAGCCGGTTGCGCTGGGTTATGTTCCGAGCGCTTCCGCGTTGTATCCCGGCGCAGTGACCACGGGCGATATCTCCAACATCGTATCTGTCGACTATACGCATGTATTCGGCGCGAGCGTCACCAACGAACTCAATGCCGCCCTGTCTTTGATCAGCGATCCGGGCAACCTGGGCAACCCGGCGGCGGTGGACCGGTTTACGATCAACGGCTACAACTGCAGCGATCCCACCATGCGCGCCGCGGGCACCTGCGGCAGCAGCGGCAATGGCAACTTCAATTATCTCGGGGACTACAAGCAGGCCGGAGACTATTCCGTGCCGGCGCTTGCGGACTATAACGGCAATCTCGGGTATCCGAACATGCAGATGCCTGGCGGCTTTTATAGCAACCGGGTGCATATGAAGAAGACGGTGCCGGACGTGCAGGATTCCGTTACCTGGGCGAAGGGGCCGCACACCTTCGAGTTTGGCGTCTATTACGAAAAAGGCATTCTGAACGGCATTGCGGATACGGGCGCTTTCCCGCAAGGGGAGTACTCGTTCAATCCCGGGACCTCCGGGTACGAATACGGTCAGGCTTTCGTGACCGCACGATTTATTCAATGCGAGAACCCCCAATCGACCGGAACGAGCCGCGCATCGGGCGCGTCGGACATCGGCGCCTGCATCAATCCCATCGCGATGATGTATATGGGCACACCCGACAGTTTCCAGCAGACGAACTTCACTCCCATCGTGGATATGCAATATACGACTTTATCCGGTTATGTGAACGACCAGTGGAAGCTGCTTCACCGTGTGACGCTGGTGGTTGGAGCTCGCATCGAGCACCTTGGGCCGTGGACCGATCGTCACGGCAACGGTCTGGCAACGTTCTCTCCGGCCCTCTACAACCAGCAGTGCTCGCGGGCGAATGGCGCGCTCCCGTCTTGTTCCCCGAGCACGGACGCTCCCGGCATCACCTGGCATGGCATCGATAGTACGATTTCGAACTCGGTGAACAATCCGCCGACAGTCTACTTCACGCCGCGCGTCGGTCTTGCCTGGGACATCTTCGGCCACGGCAACACGGTGCTTCGTGGGGGATGGGGCGTGTATCGCCACGAGGAAGAGTTTGCGCCTTATGCCCAGGCCGCGGCCACGGCACAAGGGTACAAGACGACCAGGATTCAAAACCAGAATTTCACCTTCGATACGGTGGACTCGCAGGCGCCCGTCAACCCCGCCGATTTCAGCGTCGACGTGCTCACCGCGAACGATACGGTGCGGCCCGTCTACTTTACCTACAATGCGACGATATCGCAGCGCCTGAAGTGGAACTCGCTTCTCGAGGTCGCTTACGTCGGCAGCAATAGTCAGAATTTGGGCACCAGCGCAGGCGGCGGGAGCTACAACGAGGCCTCCGACGTGAACCTGATTCCGGCGGGTTATATGTTCCAGTCCTCGCCTGCCTTCTGCATCTGCGACGTGCAGGGCAGTCCCAATTCTATTGCCGGGTTCTCAAATTATGACCTCATTCGTCCATTTCCCTTCTATAACCACATTTTTTCCTTGAAGCACGACTTTTACTCCAATTACAACAGTCTGCAGGTCAGCTGGAACAAGTCGTCGGGTTGGGTGCAGTACGGCGTAAACTACACCTTCTCGAAGGACCTGGCGACGGCTGCGTCGTACAACAATCAGCTCGTGGATCCGGTGAACCTGCGGAACGACTACAATCCCGCCCCGTTCGACCGCACTCATGCGATCAACGCTCACTACCTGGTGGACTTAGGAAGGCGTTATCACGGAGATCACCATCTCTTCGCCTTAGCTGCGAATGGATGGCAGATATCGGGTATTTCGACGTTCCAGAGTGGAGTGAACCTGGCTTCCGGCGCAGGGGAAAACTTTGGGTTTGGGTCCGGTTCGATACAGCCTATTCAAGTCTCGACTTACCAGCAGGAACCGAGCGGGCAAAACACGACGTGCGGACAAACCTACGGTATTGCTCCGGATAAGAACGGCCAAACGTATTGCGTCACGAACCTGAGTTCAGTTGTGTGGCTGGGCACGCCCGATTATCAGCTGATGCCCACGGTGACCTGCAATCCCGCTGGAGGTTCAGCCAAGCATCAGTTCATCAACCCCACCTGCTTCGGCGTTCCGGTGCCCGGCTCTCCGAGCACAGGACCGAACGCACTGTCCTCCAATCCCAGCGGACAGGGGCAGGACCGGTTGCCCTATATCCATGGACCGGCCTACCAGAACCATAATCTGTCTGTGTACAAGAACTTCGGGATGGGAGAAGCGAAGACCCTACAGTTCCACGCATCGGGTTTCAACTTCCTCAACCATCCGTTGGTCTCGTTCAACAACAACGACAACACGAACCTGAACCTGGGCAGCCTCAACTTTGCGACAGTCGGGCAATCCCTGAAGCCAAACCAGTTGATCAACCAGAACTTTGGCATTGCGAACATCAAGTACGGATCGCGCCTGATCGAACTAGGCGCAAAGTATACGTTTTGAAGAAGACTCCGCTGGTCCGTTGCGTGTGGACCAAAGGAAAACAGGATCGCGGACGTGAGATTTGCCGCCGGTCTACAAGAAGCATGGACTGCAGCTCTCAGGCGGTTTAGAGATGCGGGCGGGCAGTAGCCGCTCGCAAGAGTATGGATTGAGATTTTTCTGGAGGGGTTTTATGGCCATCGAGTCTGCAGCGTGCTTCCGCCGGTTGGCGCGCACAGGGTTGTCGGTTTTGATCGGGATGTCGTCTCTTTGCGGTATAGCCACGGCGCAGAAGCAGCTGGTCTCGACCGGCTCGATCATCCCACTGCCGCACAGCAACACGTATGGCCAGATTTACACAATCGACATCGCTCCTAACGGTGACGCCATATTCCTGGATGTCTCAACCGCTACTGGCGAGATCTACCAGTTGAAGAAGGGCTCGACTACGTTCCAGACGATTACGGCGGGCATCGAGCCTTCCGGCGATACCTATTGGAACGAAGGCATGGCGATGGACGCCAAAGGCACCCTCTATATCACTGCCCGCTACGGCAGCCCCTATATGCTCCGTGTTCCCTACAACCCGGCCGACGGCACCTACGATTTCTCGCTTTCAGGCGACAGTTGGGAATCTACGCTCGACAGCGGATTTGAAGGCAACGGCACGCAGAATGCGTACTTCCTGGACAGTCCGGCCAAGGACGGCAGTGGAACCCTGTTTGTCTCGACCCAAAACGGCAACAATGTACTCATCATTCCGGTAAATGCCGACGGCACGGTGCCGCCGTTTGCCACTGGAGCGAATGCGGGTCAGCCTCAATTTCAATACCTCATCAAGGGCCTGAAAGATAAGGTGATGCCTCTGATTGCCGATGTCAACGGGAACGTCTACATGATTGAGAACCCGTACGACCCACCGGCCAGCCGGGCCACGGGAATCTTCTTCGTGCCGGCGAGCGCGTATAAGAGCTGCATGGCTGCCAGCGCGGCCGGCACCACCGACCCGAAGGTACCCTGCATCTCCGGGACCGAGACGTCGATGACGCGCATCGACGCCGGCAATCCGGAGAAGTACAACGGCATCACGCTCGACGCGGCCGGCAACATCTATGTTGGGTCGTCCACCGATAGCTACGGCGGAACGATAAGCGGCCTGCTGGAGATCCCGAACGAAAGCGGGAGCCCGGTCGGGGTGACCGCCGCCAGTTTCAACTTCAGCGACGCAGAATATCTTGCTCCCATTGCCGTGAATGCAAATCCTACGATCGATCCTCGCGGGTTCATCTGGCTACCGACAGGCGGTGCGGGAAACTTTTCGCCAAATGGATCGGGCCAGATACCCAACACGGGCAACTTCGTGCTTTGGCAGTTGGGAGCCGCCAATCTGGGTGCGACGCCGGTTGGAACTCCCAGCGCCACTGGAACGGTGTACTTCACCTTCAGCGGGAGTGCTACCCCGGCAAGCCTGCCGTTCACGCAGCCGGGCGGCAACAGCGATTTCAGCGCCGTTGCAACCAATCCCAATCCCCCGACTGCCGGCACGACGCCCGCGACTCCGTGCGGGGCCAGCACGACTGCTACTCCGCCAACTTATATTGCGGGTGGTTACTGCGAATACTGGGTGGCCCTCACGCCGCAAGGCGCCAATTCCGTCGGCGACCTCTCGGGCCAGTTGTCGATGCTGGACGGGAGCGGCAATGTCATCTCCGGCAGCACAGCGTACCTGAGCGGCATTGGCGAAGGTCCGGCGGTATCGCTGCTTAGTCCGGCGCAGCAGACGCCCCTTGCCACCGGGCTCGTTTCGCCGCAACAGGTGGCGGGCGATTCGTTTGGAAATTCTTACGTAGCGGATTCCGGGTTGGGCAAGGTGCTGAAGTTCGCAGCGGGATCGACCACGGCTTCGGCCGGCACTTCGATCGGGACTGGGCTCACGGCCCCGACGGGTGTAACGGTCGACGGGGTGGGGGATGTCTACATCGCCGACTCCGGCAAAGTGATAGAAGTGCCGGCCGTAAACGGGACATTGAATCCCGCCGGCCAGGTCGTTCTTCAGTCGGGGCTCGGAAACCATCTCAACCTGGCGGTTGACAACGCACAGAATGTTTACGTTGCCGACACCGACAACGCCCGTGTCGTCAGAATCTACAACCCGCAAATGGCCATGGTGATTCAAGGCACCAAGACGGTGGGCACCTTTACGAAACCGACCGCCGTCGCGGTAGACGACTCCGGAAACCTGTATGTCGCCGATGGGGCGAACCTGGACGAGATCAATTTCTGGGGCGGCCAGAGCACGATCACCAGCAACCTGTCTGCTCCGGTGACCGGTCTTGCTGTGGATCCCTCCAACTCCGTGTACGTGACTCAGAGCGGCGGCATTCTTCGCATCCCATTGGAGGCCACCGGCCTGAACTTCAATGATGCAGGCGCGATCGACGGCGGAGGCGTGACTGCGCCCAGCGGTATCGCCATAGACTCGCTGGGGAACTTCTATGTGACCGCGCCATCGTATACGGCGAGCACCATTGGCAGCACCGGCGCAGGAACCAGCACGGTGAATACACCGAGCCTTCTTCTTCTGAACGGAGCGCTGGTCAACTTCGGGCTTGTCAGCCAGCAGACGCAAAGCAATCCGATCGATGTGGGTGTCTACAACATCGGAAACGCGCCTCTCGCGTTGACGGGAGTGCCCACCTTCTCGGGGGCGAACGCTAGCGACTATTCCATTCAGGCCGATGGCCAGAACCCGTGCGATACGAGCGAGGGGACGCCTGTCCCGAGCGCCACTTCCTGTCAATTGGGTGTGACCGTCACCGCGGCGGGTCTGGGCCTCAGCCAGGGAAGCATGGCAGTGCCCACAAACGCGTTGAACGCCCCCACCACGAACGCGGCGCTGGAGGCGTATTCGAGCGATCTCCTGTGCCGGACCCTAACGACCATTACATTGAATCCTTCGACGGGCTTCGTCTATCCGGGCAGCACCACGGTGACCAGCACGACGGTGCCGGATCCTGCTCATCCGTGCGCAGCCGGGGGCTCACCGCAGAATGGGATTATTGCTCTGACTCTCGCGCCGCAGACAAAGGGGGCGCAGCCTACCACTCAAAACTTGAAACTGACTGCTGGCAACGGACAACAAACCTTCACTCTGAGTGCATTGAACGGTGGAACCTACGCCGTCTACGCCGCCTATAAGGGTGACCCAGTCTACGGTGGAAGCACGAGCGCGAAGACCTTCACCTTCGTTGTCGCGCCGGCGACCCCGACGATCGCGCTGAGCGAGCCCGCCGGAATCAACCCGGTGAACGGCACGTACTACGTGCTGCAGGGATCGACCACGACCCTTCAGGCTACGGTGACCTCGACTGTCGGCAAGCCGACCGGCAGCGTGCAGTTCCTCAGCGGAGGAAAGCCTGTGGACACCACGCAGAACCCGGTGACGCTGAGCGGAAGCGGAACCGCGATATTGAACACATCGAACCTGGCGCTGGGGACTTATACCATCACCGCGGTCTATAGCAGCGACGTCAACTTTGCCGCTGCCACATCGGCGGCGATTACGATCGTGGTGATTCAGCAGAGCGTGCTGATCACGGCGAACCCGGCATCGGTCACGACCAAGGCTGGCGTTCCCGTGACGTCCACCCTCACTCTCACCGCGCTGGAGGGCTATTCTCCTTCGATGAATGTCCAGCTCTATTGCGAAACCGCAACCACTCCAGGATTTCCGGCCCCAGGATTTGGTTCGCAGGTGAACACCGTTCCGCACTTCGCGGAATGCACGTTCGATGTACCGCAAGTCATTCTGGTCGCCCCCGCGGGCGGGGCGCAGGTCCCGCAGATCAGCCACGTAACTATCACCACCAACATTCCAACCAACGAATCGGCCCTCCGCACGAACTCGCCGATCGCGTTCGCCGGTCTGTTCGGGCTTAGCCTTCTGGGCATGGCGCTTCGCAAGAAGGGCAAGTTCGGCCGCTCTCCGCTTACGCTGGGGTGCCTGATGTTGGTATTTGCCGGGATATTTGCCGGCTTCAGCGGATGCACGAACTCGGGTTACACGCACACGCCGCAGTCGCCAGTTGTGAGTACGCCTCCAGGAACGTACCAAGTGGTTATCTACGCGGTTGACCTTTCCACAGGCAAGATATCCTCACTGCCGTTCACGCTGAGTGTGACGATCCAATGACGCCGGGCGACCGGTCGCAAAAGGGCTTGCGGAAAACGGGCAACCGTTTTCCGCAAGCCGCAAACGAAAAGCTTCAGCCAAGTACGAGTTCTCCAGGGAGAAATGTCATGTCCACCACGTCCTACACATCGCTGCGCCGGCTTTCCGCATTTGCGCTGACGCTGCTCCTGTTCTGTGGGTTCTTCAGCAACGGAGCCGAAGCGCAGGCAACTCCGCCCATCGCGACGGGAAGTTTTGCGACGACTCTGACGGCGCCTTCCGGATTGGGGACGGTGTTCCAGACAGCTCTCGACTCGTACGGCGATCTGGTGGTCGTAGACTACGCCAACGGCGGTCTGTACGAGTATCCGGTGGGTAGCGTAACGCCGATCACGCTCATCGCCGCAGGTGGCGTCGGTGGGTATGCCAACCCAGGCATTGCCATCGATACGAACAATGACCTCTATATCGAGGCCAACTACAATAACTGCCTTCTACGGTTTCCTTACGATACGGGGACGAACACATGGGATGGGCTGTCCACTGTCACTCCATCCAATACCACAGCCGATCTATGCCCTGGCTCGGGGGGCGGAACGAGCCCATACATCTTCGCTCAATATGGCCTGTCGATCACAGGCACATACCCCGGATATTACCAGCCCTGGGCGCTCGCGTTGCTTCCCGGCAACAACCTGCTCATCAGCAATCAGAACAGCGGCAACTTCATCTTCTCGCTGACCGTTACCGGAAGCGGAGCGACCACACAGCCGGGGACGGGACAGATGCTGCTGGATGCGATGTCAGCGCGGGCCCAGTCGATTACCGAAGACAAGTTCGGCAACATCTATTTCGTGGAAGAAATAGACCAGAAAGCGCCATTGCCCGGCGTCCTTATGATTCCGGCCGGATCTGCGGAGCTGGCCTCCGATGCGGGCCTGGCCCGTGTCGACCCCAATCTGCCTGCCGTTACAGGCGTTACGACCGACGCCGCGGGGAACCTCTATATCAGTGATTCGAAGCTTGGCGTCTTCATGGTTCCCAACCCTGCTGGGACACCGCAGACCAGCGCCGCTGTGATTTTGACATCTCTTCCCGCCACGGGACAGGTAACGTTGGATGCGGCGCGGGGGTTGCTGTACGTCCCGACGTCGAACAATGTGATCGCCAGGGTGCGGTTCAACGCCGCCGACCTTGGGAGCACCGCCGCGGGCGGTGCAGCAGCGGCATCGCAGCCTGTGCTGTTTGGATTCAACAGCGCGGCGACCCCAGCTTCTTTCGCGATTGAAGAGGCCGGCGCGGCGACCCCCGATTTCACGCTCGCGAGCGGCGGGACTTGTGCGGGAGGCACGGCGTATGCGGCCCAGTCGGGTTGCACGCAGAATGTATCGTTGAGCCCGCATGCTGCGGGCAGTGTGTCGGCCAAGCTGGTCGCGCTTGATGTTTCCGGGAAAATTCTCGGGTCCTTCAGCCTGCATGGCACGGGCACGGGTTCGGCGGTGCAGGTGCTGGCTGGCGGAGAATCGGCGATCGGCGCGGGGCTGAAGACTCCCAGCCAAGTCGCTGTGGATGCTGGCGGCACTGTCTATGTCGCGGACCCGGGCCTGGGCGCCGTCGAGGCTTATCCGAAGGGAACAGGCGGAGTTGCGGCTAAGGCCACCGTGGGGACGGGGTTGACGGCCCCTACGGGCGTGGCCACGGATGGCGCGGGCGATGTGTTTATCGCCGACAGCGGCAATGTGATTGAGGTGCCGAACGGGCCGACAGGCCTGGTGGCGGCCGGGCAGACCACGCTCAAGAGCGGGCTTGGAGCAAACCTCAAGCTGGCTACCGACGGCGTCGGCCATCTGTATATTTCCGATCCAACCAATCACCAGGTGGTGAAGCTGGGCAATCTCGGGGGATCGTTCGGCGTGCTGGGTCAGACTGAAGTCGACCTGGGTGGGTTCAATGCGCCTTCGGCGGTTGCCACGGATTCGAACGGCAACCTGTACGTGGCCGATGGACCGAACCTCTATCAGGTAACGCCGGCTGGGGTTCAAACCACTTTGTTGACCAGCCTGAGCAATGCCACTGGTCTGGCGGTCGATCCGTCCGGCTCGGTATACGTGGCGCAAACGGGCGGGACTGTCCGCATTCCTAACCAGGGCGGAACGCTGACACCTTCGGCGCAGACGACTGTTGCACCAAGCGTCACGAATGCTACGTCGGTGGCTGTCGACTCTTCCGAGAACGTGTACATCACCGATGGCACAGCGACAGATGTGGACATGGTGAGCGCGAGTGCCTCAACCAATTTCGGCACGCTGACCAGCACGACCGGGACGCAGGCAAACAGCTATACGATCCTGAATGCAGGCAACGCGCCGCTGAACATCACTGGATTTGCCGCCACTCCGGACTACAGTGAAACGTCGACAAGCTGCATCGGAACGCCGGTTGCCGTCGACGCTACGTGCGGAGTGACGATCACATTCAATCCAGGGCCGGGGGACCAGGGCACGCTTGCGGGTGAGGTCCTCATCCAGAGCGATGCGGCAAATTCGCCGGTTGGAATGAACGTGACCGGCACGGGTGCGTCTCTCGCGGTCTCGAAAACCACAATCAGTGTGACGAAGCCGACTGTCGATGGCGCGCCGGCCGTGATCACGGTCGCTCCTACCTCGGGTACGGGCGCGGCGCCGACCGGGACTGTGACGCTGACCATTACCGGCACGAACCTGACAACCCCGGTGGTTCTGACGGGAACACTGGCCGGCGGAACCGTTACGCTCACCCCGCCGCAGCTGGCGGCCGGCACGTATACATTTACGGTGGCCTATCAGGGCGACAGAACGTATGGGCCGTCTACCGGCTCGACCTCGGTCACTGTGGCCGCGGGTGCTGTACTGCTGGTGCAGACCCCGCTGACTCCGGCACTGAACCTGGCGCAGATCGGCGGGATCTGGTACGTGCTCGCCGGCGGCAACGGGTCCCAGGAGCCTTATGACGGATCAACGACGCAGTACACGTACACCTACCCAGTGACAGTGGCTGCTACCGATGGGGTCGCCCTGATCGGGCAACCGATCTTAGACAGCCATGGGAAAGTGGTCGCCGTGAATTACGGAGCGGTCACATACCAGGGAGCTCCCTTTAACGCGAGTGGACTTGGCTGCCCTCCAGTTCCAGTGAATTCCAATGGCACCGCACCTCTGGACATGAGCTGCCTCACGATCGATACCAGCAATTCAGCGATCGTGAACCTGGAGAACACGTATACGATTACCCCCGTGTACGGCCCCACGGGGACCGGCTCCGCCGATTGCAATCCCACCTGTGTTGTCAATCCTAACTACACATCGGTCACCGGCACGCCTATCACCGTAACCGCCCTTGCGAATCCGGTGGTGAATATCTCGTCCAATCCCGGTTCGCTCAATGTTACCGCGGGCTCTAGTGCGACAGCGACTCTCACCCTGAGCTCCGTTTTGGGTTACGGGATCGGGGGCGCCGGCGGACTGTTGAACAATTATTCCCTTCCGGTGCAGCTGTCCTGCGATGGTTTGCCCGCCTATGCCACCTGCACCTTCAGTTATCCAAAACCCGATCCGACCGACGCGCAGTCGGTGGATGTAGGCCCGGCGGCCGGGACCGTACTGAGCTTCGGAGGAACTACGGGTGCGTGCGCGGCCGCCGCTCCTGGTGCAATCGGGGGATGCTACGGGCCGGGAACGGTGATCATGACCATCCATACCAGCGTTTCCCCGTTCGGCGTTGCCACCCTGCACCGTAGTCACGACGAAATCGTCTTTGCGGCGATGTTCGGACTCGGCCTGTTCAGCTTTGCCTTTGGAAAGAAAAAGTCGCTGCGAGCGCGGGTCCCGACGCTGGTTTGTCTGCTGCTCTGTGGCGGAATCATGATGGGCATCAGCGGCTGTAGCACAAAACAACTCGGCGCGACTTCCACGACCGTGGCTACCCCCGCAGGAACATACACAGTGCTGGTGACGGCGAGGCAAGTAGGCAGTCAGACCATTACCGCAGTCCCTGGAATTACTTACGGCAACGGGCACCAGGTGTCATTGCCCTTCTCGATGACCTTAACCGTTCAATAGCGGCGCAACCGGCATTTGCGGGAGCGGCACATGGCTCCCGCAGATGCTTCCAATCGAAACTGAAGCTCTCGTATGACGCAAATTCGTTCCGGGCTCGGGCAGCAGGATCGCCCAAGAAACCGGGAGGTAGAAGTGGAACAACCGATCGGTACGCAGCAGGAAATGAACGAAGCAGGAGCTGTTCCCGTCGTGCGAAGAGAACCCAAAAGAGGAGTACTAGAAATGCAAGCTATCCGGACAGGCAAAAGCTATACATCGCGGTCACGCACATCGGTATCAACTGCCCTGGTCTTCGTTCTAACCTTTTGCGTTTCGGCAATGGTTGCGAGGGCACAGGTGCCTGCTTCCGGGAAACTTGTGGTGAGCCAGTCGACGAAGCTTGGGGCGCTGCCGGGTGGCGGGTCGCAGTCGGGCACAGTGCCCGCCGGCGACACCATGGCGGTGACCTCGTTTGGCAGCGTGATTACGACGGATACCTATGGCGGCGATGTCGCGCTGTTCAGCGCGGCCGGCGTAGAGACGACGCTGGGGAAATACTCCAATGGGAATGGCGTCGCGGTTGATGCGCAAAACAATCTGTACATAGGGGCCTCGTATAGCTCTCAAGTCGTGAAGATTCCGTATGTGAGCGGAGCGTATGTCGCGATCGCTGCGACTTCGGGGACCACGCCGAACTGCACCGGGGCCGATACCGCAGAGTGCGTGATGAGCGAACTCACCACCGGCGGCGCCGATGTGGTTTCCATGATTTTCGACTCCCACGGAAACCTTTTCTACGCCACGGGAAATGCCGCCGGCAATGCGGGTACCAACAATACGATCTTCGAATGTACGGCAGCCTGCCTGTATACAGGCAGTCCCGCGCCCGCTGTGATCTTTGCGGAACCGGTCAGCTCGACACCGACGACGACCGGCCAACTCAACGTCGGCGGCCTCGCACTCGATGCTTCGGGCAACCTCTTCTTTACCGACTCGGCAGTGTCTTCGTCGACGACCCAGGAGAGCTTCAGCTCGAACGTCAACGAACTGCCCTATACAGCGGGCACGGGCTACGCTACTGCGCCCACGGTGATCTATAGCTACACTCCTTCTGGGACGGTCGGTCAATACGGCCCGGAAATCGATGGCGTCGCAGTCGATCAGAACGGCACGGTTTATGTTCTGCTCCAGAACACGACCGGCGTCCTCGCGTTCCCGAAGGTCAGCGGAGCATACAACAATGCCACGTCTTACCTGGTGTCCACGCAGACCGGTAAGTTGATGACCAGCGATGGCCAGGGGAACCTTTATGTCGCCGACGGCAGCGGCAATATCTACCTGGTCACGGTGAACAACCTGGTGGCTACGCCCAGCGTGGTGTCTACGCCATCGACGGCGACCAATATTACGACCATCCTGAACGACGGTGGCTGCAGCCCCGCTCCGATGGTGACGTTTACTTCTACCGGCACGAATGCGTCTCAATTCTCCGCCGCGACAACCGGGGCATGCGCCGGGACTGCCACCGGTGGCGCTTCCTTTGCGACTACGCTCACTTTCACACCGGCGTCTGTCGGCACGATAACGGCAACGCTGACGTCGATCGATACGAATGCCGGGACGGGCAGCGCAAGCGTTTCTGGAAGCGGAACAGGGACGGTCGCAACGCCGGCCTTCGTGCTTGCGGGCGGCACCTACACCGGCGCACAGTCGGTCACGCTGACTGACGCCACCGTGGGCGCGTCGATCTACTACACGACGGACGGTTCGCAGCCTTCCGCCAGTTCCACTCTGTATAGCGGCGCGATCACTGTGGCAGCCTCGGAGACGATCAACGCCATTGCCATGATTTCGGGTGACACCAGCAGCGCGGTTGCCACTGCCACGTACATCATCAACCAGCCTCCGCCTACAACGACTCCGACCTTCTCGGTGTCTGCCGGGACCTACGCATCGGCACAGGCTGTCTCCATCTATGACAGCGCCGCCGGCACGACGATCTACTACACGACGGACGGCACTTTGCCTTCCGCCAGTTCCACTCTGTATACCGGTCCGGTCACTGTGGCTTCGTCGGAGACACTACAGGCCGTCGCCGTCGCCAGCGGTTTCAGCAACAGCGCCGCCGCTTCCGCCGCATACGTCATCAACCTGCCGCCTTCGGCGTTCCAGAAAGTCGTGTTGAGCCAGGCGACGAAGCTCGGTGCGCTACCCGGTGGCGGGTCGCAGTCGGGCACAGAGCCCGCGGGCGACACCATGGCTGTGAATGCCTTCGGCAATGTGATCACCACGGATACGTACGGCGGCGATATCGAACTGTTTAGCCCGACAACCGGTGCGACGAAGCTTGGAACGTACTCCAACGCGAACGGCGTTGCGGTCGATTCACAGAACAATCTCTACATCGGAGTTTCTTACAACTCGCAAGTGATCAAGGTCCCCTATGTGAACGGAGCGTATGTCGCTCTGGCCGCGCCTTCGGGGACCACGCCGGCCTGCACGGGCAACGACACGGCGGAGTGCGTGATGAACAAACTCACCACCGGCGGCGCCGATGTGATTTCGATGTTGTTCGATTCAAAGGGCAATCTGTTCTACGCCACGGGCAATGCGGCCGGCGGTGCAGGTTCGAACAATACGATCTTCGAATGCACCGTGGCTTGCCTGTACACGGGCAGCCCCGCGCCGGCCGTCGTCTATGCGGAGCCGGTGAGCACGACTCCCACGACGACGGGTCAACTGAACGTTGGCGGCCTCGCCTTCGATGCTTCGGGCGACCTGTTCTTCACTGACTCGGCTGTTTCTTCATCGACGACCCAGGAGAGCTTCAACTCCAATCTTAACGAGTTGGTCTATACCTCGGGAAGCGGCTTCTCCGCCTCGCCGACGGTGATCTATACCTACACGCCCGCTACCGTCGGCCAGTACGGTCCAGAGATCGATGGCGTTGCTGTCGATCCGAACGGCACAGTCTATGCCTTGGTGCAGAGTGCGGTCGGCGTTCTCGCCTTCCCGAAGGTAAGTGGAGCGTACAGCAGCAGCAACATGTATGTGGTCTCAACGCAGAACGGCAAGTTGATGACCGGCGATGGCCTGGGCAATCTCTATGTCGCCGACAATAGCGGCAATATCTACAAGATCACGTTGAACAACCTCGTGGCGACTGCAACGCCGTCCGGCACTCCGTCGACGGCGACCGACATCACGACCCTGATGAACGATGGCGGTTGCAGTCCTGCTCCAACGGTGACGTTTGCATTCACAGGGACCGCGGCGTCGCAGTTCACCGCCGCGACAACCGGGACATGCGCTTCGACCGCAACCGGAAGCTCATTAGCAACGACGGTCACGTTCTCGCCGACCGCTGTGGGTACGAGCACCGTGACCGTTACGGCGACCGACTCGCTTAACAACACCGCGACGGCAACTGTTTTGGGCAATGGCACGGGTATGGTCGCGACACCGACATTCTCGGTCGCGGCGGGCACCTACACCGCGACGCAGAATGTCTCTCTTGCAGACGCTACTGCCGGCGCCACGATCTATTACACACTCGACGGCACAACCCCGACGAGCAGCTCCATTCTCTACACCGGTCCGATCAGCGTATCGTCTTCGGAGACGATCAACGCCATTGCAGTCGACTCGGGTGACAGCAGCAGCACGGTTGCCAGCGCTTCTTACCTCATCAATCTGCCGGGAGGCGCGGCGACGCCGACCTTCTCGCCGGCGGGTGGCGCGTACGGTAGCGCCCAGGCTGTCACAATCTCCGATACGACCGCCGGGGCCGCGATCCACTACACCACGGACGGCTCGAACCCCAATGCCAACTCGGCTCTGTACCTTGGAGCGGTCCCGGTCTCGGCCACGCAAACGCTGAAGGCGATCGCCTTTGCCACGGGCTTCAGCAGCAGCGCGATTGGCTCGGCGCTCTACACCATCAACCTGCCGGCTTCGGCCTTCCAGAATATAGTGATGAGCCAGTCGACGCCGTTTGGAGCCTTCACCAGTGGTGGGTCGCAGTCAGGCTCGGAGCCTGCCGGGGACAGCATGGCGGTGACCCAGCAGGGCGACGTGATTACGACCAACACGTATGGCAATCAGACGCTGTTGTTCACTCCTAATGGAACGGCACCGACGCTGCTGGGGACGACATCGAACCCGAACGGGGTCGCGGTGGACGGCCAAAATAACCTGTTCATGAGCTTCTCGTACAACGGGTCGGTGGTAAAGATTCCGTCTGTGAATGGAGTCTATGCGACTATTGGGGCGCCCAACGGGAATCCATATCCCACAGGAACGCCAAACTGCACCGGCAACGATACGGCGGAGTGCGTGATGAACCACGTCAATCCCAGCGGCTCCGACATTGAGTCGATGGTGTTCGATGCTGCGGGCGATCTGTTCTACGCGACGGGGCGTGGGCTGAACACGATCTACGAATGCACGGCGGCCTGCCTGTACACAGGCTCACCGGCGCCGGCTCTGCTCTTCACGGAGCCGACCAGCGCTACGCCAACGACGACCGGGCAACTGAGCATCGGTGGCCTTGCGATCGGCACTTTGGGGAACCTGTTCTTCACCGACTCGGCGATCAGCTCCACGACCTCGCAGGAAAGCTTCAGTTCCAACCTCAACGAACTGGTGTACACCACGGGCACCGGCTACGCCGCGGCGGCGACGGTGATTTATACGTACACGCCCACAACGGTTGGTCAGTATGGCCCCGAGATCGATGGCGTGGCTGTGACTCCAAACGGCACGGTGTACGCTCTTCTCCAAAGCACGACCGGCATCCTTGCCTTCCCGAAATCGTCGACTGGAACCTATAGCAGCTCGACCATGTACCTGGTTTCCTCGCAGAGCGGCAAGCTGATGACCAGCGACGGCGTGGGCAATCTCTACATCGCGGACAATGGCGGCAATATTTATGAAATTGCCGTGGATAGCATCACCACTCCCACGGCGCCGCAAGCCAACGCCGCGGCCCCAACCAGTATCACCACTTACCTGAACGATGGCGGCTGCACCGCGACTCCTCCGACCGTCACGTTTGCCGCCACTGGCCCTTCCGCGTCGGCATTCTCGGCCGCTACCAGCGGATCATGCACTTCGACAACCACTGGCGCATCGTTCGCAACCACCGTCAACTTCACACCAACGTCCGTGGGCTTCAACGGCGCAACGCTGACGGCGACGGATTCACTGACTCACACCGGAGTCGCGGCACTCTCCGGAACGGGAACTCCGGCGCCGTTCGCGACCGCGCCGACGTTCTCGGTTGCGGCCGGCACCTACACCACCGTGCAGTCGGTCACCATCTCCGACACAGTCGCCACTGCGGCGATCCACTACACGACGGACGGATCGGCGCCGACGGCCAGCTCAACTCTGTACAGCGGCCCGGTTACGGTGAATGCGTCAGAGACGATCAACGCCATCGCTGTAGCCGCCGGTTATCAGAACAGCGCCGCCAGCACGGTTGCCTACGTCATCAACCTGCCGACTGCGGCTACCCCAACGTTCTCGGTTGCGGCGGGCACCTACACTACGCCTCAGTCGATCGCGATCAGCGACTCGAATGCGGGTGTAGCGATTTACTACACCACCGATGGATCGACCCCGGCGCAAGGCTCGGGCACGTCTGTCCTGTACACGGCACCGATATCGCTGTCGGCGACAACGACGATCAACGCTATCGCGGTCGCGAGCGCAACGGCTGTCGACTACGTTCCCAGCGCGGTGGCGTCGGCGGTGTACACGATCAACCTCCCGGTGGTGGCTACGCCAGCCTTCTCGGTTGCAGGCGGCACGTATGCGTCCGTGCAAACGGTGAGCCTCAGCGACAGCACGGCGGGTGCGAAAATCTACTACACCACGGATGGCTCGACTCCCTCATCTACATCGACGCTTTATACCGCTGCGATCCTCGTTCCGGGGCCAGCGCCGGAAACGATCAAGGCGATCGCCATCGATTCTCCCAACTACAACAACAGCGCGGTTGCGACCGCGGTGTACGTGATCAATCTGCCCGCGCCGGGCATCACCCTTACAGCGTCGAACACAACGATTACCGTCGCGAACGGGACCGGGACAACCACTTTGACGGTCACGGCGAACGCCGCGATGAATGGCCCGGTGTCCTTCTCCTGCTCCGGGTTCCTGCCGGTTGGTGCTACCTGCGCGTTCTCGCCGACCCCCGTCCCCCTGTTGGCGGGGGGGACCGGAACCACAACCCTTACCGTGACGGTACCCAAAGCGACGGCGAACCTCCGGCATGATTCCAGTCCGATGTTGCCGGGGACGATGCTGGCAGCCGTGCTATGCTTCTTCGGCCTCAGGAAGCGCCGCCGCTTGCAGGTGTTGCTCCTATTGATGGTGAGCGTCATCGGGCTGAACATGTTCACGGGTTGCGCCACGACGCCGCCCAATACCGCCAGTTCATCGCAGTTCGATGTAACCGCGATCGGACCCAGCTGCCCAGTTACGGAGCTGACCTGTGCGTCAAATCCGAAAAAAGGCGGGGCGACGGCCATCACAGTGCAGACAATCCCTCCCCTACAGTTGGTCCTTACGGTCCCATAGAGAGGCCCTATCCCTTACGCCCAACCATCGGGGCCTCTCTCCACAGGGAGGCCTTGATGTTTGTGCGATCCTCCGGTCCGAGCTTTGGGACCGACCAGCACAACGTATCGAGGCCTCTTTGACGACCGGATTCCCCGCAACGAGCACCCCCAACGCAGGCCTTTTCTTTCTCTCGGCGGTTGCCTGTATTTGGATTGCGGGATGCTCCGGTGGCAGTTCCGCTCCGACTCCGACTCCGACTCCTCCGGTTGCGGCGGCCCCCGGTTTTACACCCGCTGCCGGGACGTATACGTCCGCGGAGAGCGTAACTTTGGCCGACTCTACTCCCGGCGCAACGATCTACTACAGCACCGATGGCTCGACGCCGACGTCGGCCTCCAAAGTTTATTCGGGGGCGATATCTGTGGCGTCCACGACGACCATTGAGGCGATTGCCGCGGCCAGCGGCTACACAACCAGCGGGGTAAGCTCGGCGGTGTATACGATCAACCTTGCCGCGGCCGGGCCTACATTCACGCCCGCCGCGGGAATCTACGCGTCCGCACAGAGCGTCACCCTAGCGGATTCCACTCCCGGCGCGACGATCTATTACACGACGGACGGCTCGACGCCGACGCCTTCTTCCAAGGTTTATTCCTCGGCAATTTCCGTCGCGGCTACCACGACCATCAACGCGATGGCTACGGCCAGCGGCTACTCTGCCAGCGCGATAAGCTCGGCGGTGTATACGATCAACCTTGCCGTTGCAGCGCCCACGTTCACGCCAGCCGCCGGAACGTATACATCGGCGCAGAGCGTCGTCCTGGCCGACTCCACCGCCGGCGCGACGATTTACTACACCACCGATGGCTCGGTGCCGACAACTTCCTCCCGCGTCTATTCATCGGCAATCTCCGTTGCGGCTACGACCACGATCAACGCCATCGCCACAGCCAGCGGCTACTCGACCAGCCAAGAAAGCTCGGCGGTGTATACGATCAACCTCGCTGCCGCTGCGCCTACGTTTACGCCCGCCGCCGGAACGTATACGTCCGCGCAAAGCGTGACGCTTGCCGACTCTACCGCTGGCGCAACGATTTACTACACCACGGACGGCACGTTGCCGACGACTTCTTCCCACGTTTATTCCGTTGCGATTCCTGTAGCGGCGACGACCACGATCAACGCGATCGCAACGGCCAGTGGGTACTCGACCAGCGCGGAAGGTTCGGCGGTATACACGATCACTCTTCCGGCGTCCACACCTACGTTTACGCCTGCTCCGGGGATATTCACGTCGGCACAATCGGTGACGCTGGCCGACTCCACCGCCGGAGCGACGATCTACTACACCACCGATGGCACGGTGCCGACAACATCGTCCAGAGTCTATTCAGCAGCCATTCCTGTAGCAGCTACGACGACCATCAACGCCATCGCGACGGCCAGCGGGTATTCCACGAGCGCGGTGAGCGTGGGGTTGTATGACATCGAGCTCCCAGCGGCGCCGACGCCGGCCATTTCTCCCGCGGGCGGGACTTTCACGACGGCGCAAACTGTGACTCTGAGCGATAGCGTGTCTGGCGCGACGATCTACTACACGACCAACGGGTCCACTCCGACGACCGCTTCGACGAAATATACCGCGCCTTTCACGGTGAGCGCCCCCGGCACGACGATCGTCAACGCGATTGCGGTAGTGGCGGGAGTGCCCAACAGCAATGTTGCGATGGTCACCTTCAACCTGCCGGCGGCGTCTTCGCCGAACTACACGTATACGAATGTGCAGATCGTGGGCGGCGGTTTCGTCGATGGGCTGTACTTCCATCCGGCCGCGCAGGGGCTGATGTATGCGCGCACCGATGTGGGCGGCGCTTATCGCTGGAACGACGTGCCCGGCGGCGATACTCAGTGGGTACCATTGCAGGATTTTGTGGGGCGGTTCGATTCGGGGTTCAATCTGGGAGTGGAAAGCCTGGCGCTCGATCCGAACGATCCTACGCGGCTCTATCTCGCGGTTGGCGAATATACCGAAAGCTACGGCACGAACGGGTACATCCTGGCGTCGAGCGATATGGGACACACGTTCACCGCAGTTGCCCTGCCGTTCAAGAATGGCTCGAACGATAACGGGCGTTTTGCGGGGGAGCGGTTGTCGGTCGATCCGGCAAACGGACGCCACATCTACTTCGGCACGCGCTTGAATGGGCTGTACGAATCGAACGACCAGGCGGTGAGTTTCAACAAGGTTGCAGCGTTTCCTGTGACCGGCTCGACCGGCACGACTGCCGACCCAGGCGTGGGCATCATCTTCGAGGACTTCCTGACCACCAGCGGCATGGCCAACGGGAACACGAAGACGATCTACTACGGGGTCTCCGACCCGAAGATCGGGCTGTATGTATCGAACGATGGCGGCCAGACTTTCAGTACCGTACCCGGCCAGCCGACGGGCTACTATCCCAATGCGAGCGCTTTCGATCCCGGCAATCGCTATCTGTACATCAGCTACGGCCTGCAGACCGGATGCAGTTCCGGGTGCAGCAGCGTGGGCCCGGGGAACGTCAACGCGGGACAGATATGGCGCTACACCCTGCCCACGAGCAGCGTGCCCAACGGCGTCTGGACCAACATAACGCCGCCGGCGACCGGCGGCAGCTACGGCTACAGCAGCATCGCCGTCGACGCGCACCATCCCGACACGGTGATGACGACGACGCTGAACAAGTATTATCCGCCGCCGTACGATGACGTTTTCCGCTCGCTCGACGATGGAACGACGTGGGTCAACTACGGGACCAACATCAGACGCGACAGCTCGCTTTCGCCGTGGGTCAACTTTGGCCAGGCCACGCCGGATGGTGGAAACTGGCTGAACCATCTGGTCGTCGATCCCTTCAACTCCGACCACGTGATGTACGGCGACGGACAGACGATCTGGCAGACAACCGATGCGACCGCTGTCGACGGGGTCAGCACAACAAAGACGGTCGTGACGGCGGGCAATTCGACCAACTGGTCTATCGGCGCGGTTGGTGTGGAGGAGGCAGTCATCCTGGGACTGGCGAGTCCGCCGTCGGGCCCGGCGCATTTGCTGAGCGTGATGTACGATCTCGGCGGCTTCACGCACACCACGCTGACGCAGTCGCTGAACGCACAGCAAAATCCGCAACTGACCAACGCCACCAGCGTCGATTACGCTGGGCAGGCGCCGTTGAACGTATCGCGCGTTGGATCGAATTCAGCGGCGCTGGGTTCGGGTGGGGCGGTGCAACTGGAAGCATTTTCTTCCGATGGCGGTATTACGTGGACACCCTCGTCGTCGGTTCCAATCAACCCTTCGACCGGCAAAGCGATCACTACGGGCAACGGAACGATAGCTGTCGCCGCCGACGGCTCGGACCTGGTGTGGATGCCCAGCGACGTGGGCACTCCGGCCAACTACTCGACCGATCATGGGGCGACCTGGCACACCGCGACCGGCGCTCCCGCGCAAGTTTCGTCGAACGCCATCACCGTTGTCGCAGACCGCGTGAATCCACTGAAGTTTTATCTGTTCAGCGGGTCCTCAAGTGGAGTGGCGACGATCTACATATCGGTCGATGGTGGAAAGAGCTTCACAGTGGCGTCACAACTTTCCAACCAATACGATCTCGGTCTGTTTGTGTCACCGGCGGCGGAGGGCGATCTGTGGACGACTTCCTACAACGGGACCAATCACTCAACCGATTCGGGAAGCACCTTTACTCCCGTGCTCAGTTATCCCAACGTCGTGTATGCGATGGGTTTTGGCGCCGCGGCGGCCGGGGCGAGCTATCCGGCCATTTACATCGTCGGCACGCTCAACGGCGATACCGGCTGCGTCTCGGCGAATGATGTGGCCGACGGCTTCGCCACATCGACGAACTGCATCTACCGCTCCGTCGACGAGGGCAAGACTTTTGTCCGCATCAACGATTTCGATCATCAATACAGCAACGCGAATATGATCGTGGGCGATCCGCGCGTTTTCGGCCGGTTTTATCTGGGCACGCCGGGGCGGGGCATCATCGAGGGCGACTCGCCGAATTGAGGTGTGCTCGGAATCGATTCTTCTATCAAGCCGTGGTTCGGTCTGGCCGCACCCGAAGCATATATTTTCTTATAAAAATAATGTAAAATAAACGCCAGGCCTAACCAATAGGGAAATAGTTCATCGGGGTGTGACGGGTTAACACGGCGTTTCTATCAATAGTTAGCGAATATAGTTTTTGCGATTTCCGATATCTTTGCAGAGAGAGCAACGTGGGCGCCCTCCGAGGATTTTGTTGACAGCGGATTCGCGAACTCTCTATATTTTTTCCTAGGAAAATAAACTGTCAACAGTGGTGAACCGTTTTAGCAAAGAACGTATAGGAGAAGCAGCGTGAGTCGAAGTGTCTTTTCGGAGTTTCCAACTGTCCGCTTCGCGGGGCCGGAGAGCACCGAAGATTTTGTCTATCGGTGGTACGACGCAGAGCAGGTCGTTCTGGGCAAACCACTGCGCGAGCACATGCGGTTTGCGGTCGCGTACTGGCATAGTCTTGTTATGAACGGAAGCGACCCTTTTGGCGCTCCGACGATTCAACGTCCGTGGATGGACCGGACGGACTGTCTCGCGGCCGCGCGAGACAAGGCAGATGCCGCTTTCGATCTGTTTCGAGTGCTCGATCTTCCGTTCTTCACGTTCCACGATCGCGACATTGCGCCGGAGGGCGCGACGTTGAGCGAGTCGCTGAAGAATGTTCATGAGATTGCGGACTATCTTCAAACCAAGATGGCGTCATCGAAGACGAGGCTGCTGTGGGGAACGGCAAATCTGTTCAGCCATCCGCGGTTCATGTCCGGAGCGGCCACCAACCCCGATCCCGATGTGTTCGCTTACAGCGCGGCCACGGTGAAGCATTGCATGGACATCACCAAGGCGCTGGGCGGCGAGAATTATGTGCTTTGGGGAGGGCGCGAGGGGTACGAGACGCTACTGAATACCGACATGAAGCAGGAGCTGCGACAGCTCGGGCGCTTTCTTACGCTGGTCGTCGAGTACAAACACAAGATTGGGTTCGAGGGGCAAATTCTGATTGAGCCCAAGCCCAAAGAGCCGACCGTGCATCAGTACGATTTCGATGCGGCCACGGTGTATGGATTCCTGAAGCATTTTGGTTTAGAGAACGAAGTGAGGGTGAACCTCGAAGCCAATCATGCGCTGCTCGCCGGGCACACCTTCGAACATGAGATTGCGACCGCGGCAAATTTCGGCATCCTTGGCTCGCTCGACATCAATCGCGGCGACCCGCTGCTGGGATGGGACACCGACCAGTTCCCCGTCGATCTGCAGGCGATGACGCTGGCGATGGTCCACGTCATTCAGGCCGGCGGACTGGGCAAGGGCGGCATGAATTTCGACGCCAAAGTGCGGCGCCAGTCGATCGATCCGGACGATCTGGTCCAGGCCCACATTGGGGGCGTCGATCTCTGTGCGCGAGCCTTCATCACAGCGGCGCGCATTGTCGAGGACCGGCACTTGTCCGGTGCGGTGAGCGCGCGCTATGCGGGCTGGAGCAAGCCGGAGAATCTTGCGATGCTGAACGGGGAGATGACTTTGGAGGCAATCGACGCAAAGGCGGAAGCGGAAGAAATCAATCCTACGCCGCGTTCCGGACGACAGGAGCGCCTCGAAAATCTGGTCGGCAGATACATGTGAAAACGTCCGACGTCAGACTGTAGCGAATGCCTCATGCATCTTGGGGACGGTGCCGGAGGGGAGGCGCCGCCCTATCTTCGGCGAGTGCGTGGAGCGGTGATAGCTTGCATGGCGTTGCAGCAGCACCGCTGCGGCGCCTTGCAGTCGCGCCAACTCGCCGTCTCCAGCGATCGCCAGTCGCGGTGGCGGGCCTGCGAGCACGGAGGATTCCATCTCTCGCTGAATGATGGGGCCGAAACGTTCCCAGCTTGATGTGATTTCACCGGTAATCAAAATCAGTTCCGGCGAAAGAGCGGCAATAATCAGCCGCAGGCCTTTGCCCAGCGCAGTCGCTTGCCGGGAGACTGCTTCAATCGCGGCGGGATCGTTTTCTTCGGCGAGCCGTAGCAGAGTGTAGATGTCGACCGGGCGCTCTTTGGGACGAAGCTCCTGATAGAAGTGCAGCGCCGCGCGCGAGGATGCCGCCATCTCCCAGCAGCCGCGCTGGCCGCAACCGCATACCGGGCCGTTGGGGTCGATGGGTATGTGCCCGAACTCGCCGGCGAGGCCGTTGTATCCGGAATGCAGTTGGCCGCCGGCGAGGATGGCCGCGCCGACGCCTTCTGAAACGGCGACAAGGACCGCGTTCCGCACTCCAGCCAGCCGGCCGTACCAGGACTCCGCGAGCAGGCAGGCAGTGGCGTCGTTGTCGATTTCCACCTGAAGCTTCAGCGCCTTTTCGAGTGGGGTCTTGATGTCGAAATTGTGCCAGTGCAGGTTGGGCGCAAGCAGCAGACGCTGCGTTTCCGGATCGACGCGGCCGGGCACGCTGACGCCGATGCCCTCGAACGATTTGTCCGCGTGCCGCTCGCGCAACACCAGCATTCGTTCGACGATGCGTTGGAGAGCGAGGTCGGGATCGGAGACGGTCATGACGGTTTCGCGCGAAAGCACGCGGCCGGTGAGGTCGATGACGGCGAGGATTGCGCGGTCGGGGCGAATGTCGAGGGCAAAGGTTACGACGTGTTCGCTGACTTGCAACATCGTCGCGGGGCGGCCGCGAGAGCGGCGAACGACTGCTCCTTCGCGTATCCAACCTTCACCGATCAAATGTTCGACGATGATCGATATGGTGCTCGGTTGCAATCCGGAGAAGCGGGCAAGTTCGACGCGCGAGAGTGGCTGTCTGAAGCGGATAATTTCTAAAACGATGTCTCGATTGATGTCGCGCGCGTTCTCGCTGGAGGCGAGTTGGGCGGAGGAAAGATCGATGCGCCTGACGCCCAGGACGCGCTCGGAGCCGCCCAATTTTCTTACTCCGGGAGCGGCGGCATGTGTACTCATTGAATTGATTTTACGCTCTTTAACCATTTCCCAAACCCTCTTGCCACTGCCTAATTCCGTGCATCCCGTTCACGGCTCAAGAAGAGAAACGAGTTGATACATTTGTTAGCCACTGATCGATCTCGGGCGCGCTTTCGGCCCGTCGCGGAAACCTACGCGCGGGTAACGGCGTTCACAATCGAGCGTGCGAGTTCCTTGGTGCTCCGTGTGAGCGACGCGACGACGGGGGAATCCTTTCTGGGATTGAAGCGGGACGCCGGCCCTGAAATGCTCATGGCCGCGATCGCATTGCCGTTGGAATCCAAAATTGGCGCGCCGATGCAGACTGCCAGCATGGAGCCTTCGCCGCGGTCGAATGCGTAACCCGCATTGCGCACGCGCTTGAGCTCGGCGAGAAGTTCGCCGGGATTCGCGATCGTGTGCTGCGTTACTCTTTCGAGCTCGTGGTTGCGGATGAATTCCTGCACGGCGTCCGGGGGTGAAAACGCGAGAATGGCCTTGCCCAGCGCGCTGGCGTGGGCCTTGACGGAGGCTCCCCGGCTCTCCTGAAGGCGCAGGGCAAATTCGCTCGGCACAACTTCGAGGTAGGTCACCTTATCGGAGTGGCGCACGCCGAGATTCACCGTTTCGCCATACTCGTCGCGCAACTTCTGCATCAGCGGAAGTGCGAGGCGGCGAATGGCTTCGGTGACTGCCTCGTCGCTTACCAGACGGCTGAGAGTGGGGCTTATCCGGTAGTTGCGGCTGGCTTCCCGCGCGACGTATCCCAGGTCCACCAGCGTGCTCAGAATGCGGAAGACTGTGGACTTCGGAATGCCGGTGCGCTGCGTGACCTCGCGCAGGCCCAGCAGCTCGGAGCGCGAAAGCTCTTCCAGAATCTGGAATGTGCTGCGTACGACGGGGACCGAATATTTGCCGGGCGCGTCCGTCTTCACGTCCGGCTGCTTCTTTGTTGCCGCCGCTTTTGTTTTCGTCATTGGCACGTTGGCTAGCATCTCATTTTCCTCTCCCGGTTTCAATGGAAAAACGATCCAATCAAGCAGCAGACGTGAGCAAAGGGGTCGCGGATGTGCCGTTGCGGTAGACGGAATGGATGCCGAGAGGCGCCTGTTTGGGAGAATCGTAGGTGGCGGGACTGTCGATCGCATCGGCCCGAAACGCCACGATGTCGGCGAAGTATCCCGGGGCAAGAATGCCGCGGTCTTTGAGCGCATAACGGGCGGCCGGTTTGCCGGTAATCTTGTGGACGGCTTCGGCGAGCGACAGCCAGCCTTTCTGCCGCGAGTAGGTGCCGAGCAACAGAGGAAAGGTGCCGTGCAGGCGAGGATGCGGCCGCCCTTTTACATAGAAGCCGTCGCTGATAATCGTCGCGAACGGATGCTGCAAGGACATGCGCAGGTTCTCGGCGCTCTGATTGAAACAGAGCATGGTGGCGTCGCCTTCTTCTTCGTCGAGCAGTTCGAGCACAACGTCTGCCGGCTCTTTGCCGCGCTCTTCGGCGATCTGCACCAGAGTCTTGCCGATGGCGCCGAGGTTCGCTTCAGAGCCGACCGAAGAAATATAAATGTCGGACCAGCGCCAGGGGATGGAGCGCGCCAGTTCGTCTCGAATTTCTTGCCGGACCAGTGGAGTACGAAGCCGCTGCATCAGTTGACTGATGCCGCCATCCAGAGCGCTCTGCGGCAGCAACTGGGTGAGGACACTGGAGCCGGCGACGTAGGGATAGCAGTCGAATTCCACGTCGATGCCCTCGGCGTTCGCACGCTCCATGGTGTCGATGGCTTTCCTGTGCAAATGCCAGTTCGATGCACCGACGGCTTGCAGGTGCGAGATCTGAAGACGGCCGCCGCTGTGGCGAGCGAGGCCGAGCTGCTCTTCGATCGCGTCTACGAGTCCGGAGAAGTAGGAGCGGATGTGGCTGGTATAAATCTTTCCCTTGCGCGCGGTCACGTTGCAGAGGCGCTGGAGCTCGTCGGTTGGCGCGCTGGAGCCGGGAGCGTACATCAGGCCCGTAGAAAGTCCCGCGGCGCCCGCGTCCAGGGCCTCGGCGAGCAGGCTTTCCATAGAGGTTACTTCGGCTTCACTCAGCGAGCCCTGCTTGCTGCCCGCGACCGCGATGCGCAGCGAGCCGTGCCCCACAAGAGAGACGACATTGGCCGTGCGGCTATCGGCGATGGCGCGAAGATAGGCTTCGGTGGAAGGCCATCCCCACTCTTCGTCTCCGCAAAAAATGCCGTTGGCGAAGGAGCGCAGGTCGCCTGGCTCGTGTGCGGGCGGATACGCCGAAAAGCCACAATTGCCGACGACTTCCGTGGTAACGCCCTGGCGCAGTTTTTCGGTGCGGCCGTCAAGCACCTGAAGGTCGGAGTGAGTGTGAGAATCGATGAAACCCGGCGTCAGCGTGAGACCTCTACAGTCGACTACAGTGGCGGATGCAGACTGGAGGACGGGGCCAATTTGGAGGATGCGTTCTCCACGGGTGAGTATGTCTGCGTGGATGGGCGCGGCCCCAGTGCCGTCCAGGATGGTCCCGTTACAGAAGAGGGTATCCGCCAACTGTTTGCCTCGCAGTCTTTCTAATGAACGTATTATATATGTAATGGTACCGAAGGCAGCGGTGCATGTGCCGTCGAAAGGACAGATCGATGAGTGAGGCTGAGCGTATCAACGTAGGTGAGGCGCCATCGCCCAAGGGGGCGTATTCGCAGGTGGTGCGGGCGGGGGATTTGCTATTCGTTTCCGGGCAGGGGCCGATCGATCCGGCAACGCAGGAACTCGTCCTCAGCGATATTCATGGAGAGACCCAGTTAGTGCTGGAGAATGTGGAACGCGTTTTGAAAGGCTGCGGCGCCAACCGGACACACATCATCCGTTGCGGCGTTTTTCTCGCGAACGCCGACGATTTTGCCGCGATGAACGAAGCCTATGGCGCGTTCTTCGGCGGACATCCGCCGGCCCGCACCACGGTCCAGGCGGGGATGGTGGAACCGGGCATGAAGGTCGAGATCGATTGCATCGCATACCTTCCAGCGCAGTAGCGGAGTGAGAGCGGTGGCTACTTCATCGCGCGCTCGACAGCGCAGAGGGTGTTGTCGATGTCCGCGTCGGTGTGTGCTGTCGATAGGTACCAGCGTCCGTCGGGAAGGGTAAGAATTCCTTCGTCCAGCAACGCCAGAACGAAGTCGCTGTATTTCTGTTTGTCGGCCAGCAAGAGGTCGCGATAGTTGCGCGGCTGCTTGTCTGTGAAAGAGAAGTGGAACACCGGCCCTTCGCCGGCGACGCATACCTTGTGACCATGGCCGCGAAGAATGTCGGCTATCCCGTCGCGCAATGTTTCGCCGCGGCGAAACAGGTTGGCGTAGATAGCGTCCGAGTCATGGATGAGGTAGGTTAGCGCCGTGCGCGCTGCCGAGAGGGCGATCAAATTTCCATTGAGCGTGCCGGCGTGGACGACGTATCCGCGCTCGATCAATTCCATGAACGGCAGCTTGCCGGCCAGCACGCTCAGCGCCGTGCCCGCCCCCACAGCCTTGGCATAGGTGGCGAGGTCCGGTACGACTCCGTAGAAACCCTGCGCCCCGCCGGTCCCCAGCCGGAACCCTGTGATGACTTCGTCGAAGATCAGTAAGGCATCATGTTCCTTCGTGATGGCCCGGAGGAACTCGAGGAAACCTGGGTCCGGTGCGATGCACCCGTTGTTGCACATCAAAGGCTCACAGATCAGCGCGGAGATTTGTCCTTCATTCCGGGCGAAGGCTTCGCGCACGCTGTCCATGTCGTTCCATTGCGCGATGACGGTGTTGCTCGCGGGCAGTTGACCTTCCCCTTCGTGGATGGGCTTGCTGGAACTGGCGACCATCTGCTGTGCGGAAGGATGATAGCTGAGCAGCACGCTGTCGTCCCAGCCGTGGTAGTGTCCTTCGAACTTGATGAACTTGCGGCGCCCCGTCGCCGCGCGCGCGAGGCGCAGGGCTACCTGCACGATCTCGGTCCCGCTATTGGCGAAACAGACGCGGTCCGCGCAGGGAATCACCTGTGTCAGCAACTCGGCTACTTCGTATTCCAGATCATGCTGAGCGCCGAAGGTAAGGCCCCGCTGGACCGCTGTTTGGACCGCCTCGACGATCTCGGCAGGAGCGTTGCCGAGGATATTCGGTCCCCAGCCCAGCGCATAATCCAGATAGGAATTTCCGTCGACGTCGGTGAGGCTGGAGCCCGCGCCGTGCGAGAAATAGAGCGGGTACGGCCGCGCCGAGCGACGCAGACCGCTCGAAACACCGCCAGCGAGACTGCGGGACGCGCGCTGCCAGCGCTCCAGGGAGCCTGCGGTCTTGGCACGGACATTTTCCTCGCGAAGGGCCGGGAAGAAGGCTTGCGACTGCTCGATTTGGTTGGTCACGCCGGCCTTTCATGTATTTTTGTATTGAACCGGATATGTTTCCATTGGTTCTTTAGATTTATACTGAGGCGAGCGGCGTGCCAAAGTCAAGCGAGAGGTTCCATCTTCCGGCGAATTATCGAACGGCGGCCTCACGTTACCCGTAACCTGAAGGTTCAGGTTGTATCCAGCGGTTGGGACCCTACGTGGTGCGGCAAGGAGATGCTTTTGTCCAACTCTGCTGAATCCTCGGAACTGAAGCGCGTTCTGGGCTTGTGGGACCTGGTTTTCTACGGCATCGTGCTCATCCAGCCGATCGCCGCGGTGGGTCTGTTCGGCATTGCGCAGCAGTTGTCGCGCGGCCACATGGTGACGACGGTGTTGATCGCGATGTGCGCCATGATGCTGACCGCCGTCAGTTATGGCCGGATGGCGTCGATCTATCCGTCGGCAGGATCCGCGTACACGTTTGTGTCGCGAGGATTGAATGTACACCTGGGTTTCCTGGCCGGCTGGGCGATGGTGCTGGACTACTTGATCCTGCCGATCGTCAGCACCGTCTACGCCGCGCTGACCCTGACGCGCATCGTTCCGCATGTGCCGTTCGGGGCGTGGGTGCTGCTGCTGATCGCATTCACGACATGGTTGAACCTGCGGGGCATGCGCTCCACCGCGAGATCGAACATCATTCTGCTGATTGCGATGTGCATTGTGATCGCTGCGTTCTTCATCATGTCGATCCGGTACCTTGCGATGCACGGCGGATCTTCCGCGTTGTTCAGTCTCGACCCGATCTACAATCGCTCGACGTTTCACCTGCACGATGTTCTGACTGCAACGTCCTTTGCGGCGCTGACGTATATCGGGTTCGACGGCGTCACGACGCTGTCGGAGGATGTCAAAAATCCGCGTCGGAACGTATTGATTGCGACGGTGTTGGTTTGCGCGCTGACTGGCCTCTTCAGCTCGGTGCAGATCTATCTCGCGGCCCGCGTTTGGCCCACCTACAATAATTTTCCGAACGCGGAGACAGCGTTCCTGGATGTGTGCGGGCGGGCCGGCGGTGTGTGGCTGTTCCAGGCGATGGCGATCACGCTGTTTGTCGCGTGCGTGGGCACGACGCTCACCGGACAGGTGGGGGCCGCGCGCCTGCTCTACGGGATGGGGA
>DASRLB010000460.1:0-4437 GCA_035648695.1 Acidobacteriaceae bacterium
GACGAACCCTCCCAGCGGCTGATGAAAACTTTTGCCCTCGACGATTTCCTTCACCGGCGTGCTCCGCCCCTCGGCGCGCATATCGGTGTCGAGTGCGGTCTTCCACATCGGCACCAGATACACCATGTGCCGCTGCTGCCCCGTGTACTGCTCATACGCATGATACGAACCAAGCTGTAGCGCATCGACAGTCTGTACCACCTTCGGATCATTACCGAATGTCTGCCGCGTCCATTCATCGACAATTTCCTCCGAACTCAGATCGGGATTCCAAGCCAGCCTCCCAAACCCATACAAATTCGCCAGCGCCATCGGATGATGCATCCAGTTCTCATCCAGCCCCACATTCGCAACGCCGACAAACCCACCCAGCGGCTGATGAAAACTCTTGCCCTCGACGATCTCCTTCACCGGCGCGCTCCGCCCGTTCGCGCGCATGTCGGTGTCGAGCGCGGTCTTCCACATCGGCACCAGATACACCATGTGCCGCTGCTGCCCGGTGTACTCCTGCGTAATCTCCAATTCGATCGCCTGCGACGTATGCTGCAACGCCGCAAACAGCGGAGACACCGGCTCGCGCACCTGAAAATCGATCGGCCCGTTCTTGATCTGGATCACCACGTTCGGCTCGAACTTCCCATCCAGCGCATGAAAATTGTCATACCCCGCTCGCGCGCGATCGGCCTTCAAATCCGTCCAGTCCAGATGATGGTTGTACACAAACCCGCGATACAGCACGAGCCCGCCGTGCGCCTTCAAAGCCCGCGCCAGCACGTTCGCCGCCTCGGCCGGCGTTCGCCCATACTGCGACGGCCCCGCGCGCCCCTCGCTGTCCGCCTTCACCACAAATCCGCCGAAGTCCGGGATCAGCGTATAAATCTCGTCGACCTTTTTCTGCCACCAATCAGCCACACGAGGATCAAGCGGATCGAAAGTATCAAGCCCTCCCACAACCTTCGGGCTCGACAAATCCACCGACAGCGAAAGCCTCACACCCCACGGCCGAAACGCATCCGCGATCCGCGCAAACTCATGAAGCATCTCCGGCGTCAGCGTCCGCAGGTCGGAGTTCACATTGTTCACCGTGCATCCATTGATGCCCACCGACGCCAGCAGTCGCGCATACTCTCCGGCCCGCGTCAGGTCGGCGCGAACATGCCCGCCCTCATAGAAAATCGACCGCTCCCCATACCCGCGCTCAATCGACCCATCCAGGTTGTCCCACTGGTTCACCCACCGCACCGGAGACGACGGCGACTGACGCTCGTCCTCCGGAATCGCCTTCTGCTCAGCAACCTCCGCAAGCAGATGAAACACCGCGTACAACTCACTCTGCGGCGTTCCACCGAACACCTCCAGCACCGCATGGCCGCCGTCGCGTTTGCGCTTGATCCTGAACTCTTCGCCGCGAATCGGCTTGCCATTCTGTTCGACCACAGCCACCCGTTGCAGCCCCGTAATCGAGCCCAGCAGAATCGCATCGCCGGGCGCCGCCAGGCCGTGCTCCACCGTAAACGTCCGTCCCAGCATCGACGACAACCCGCGCCGCAACTCCTCCGCAGCCACGCGGTCCGTCGGCGTATCTCCCAGCACCTCAATCCGCGAAGGCACCCACGCGTACTCAGCCTTGTTCGCCACCGGAGCATACCGCAGCCACGCGGCCGCGCCCGTCTCCGCGCGCACCCCACCACACGCGACCATTCCGAGGCACAACAAAATTTTCATTCGCGACAACGCCACGTTTCCTTCTTTCTTCCAACACCCCGACTGGCAACTCGTAACTCGCAACTGGTAGCTCGAAGCTGGCAGCTCGCAGCTCAATCAAACCCCCCGCAGCGACACTGGTCCGGAGGCCGCAGATAATCCGGCGCCTGCCGCATGCTTCACTTCGGACCCCACACGCGAAACTCCCCGCTGCAATGCATCATGTTCATCAGGTACAGCATCCCGTCGTAGTACCGCTGCTCCCCGCTCGGCACCGGAGCATCCCACAGCGCCTCAACAAACGCTTTTGACACCTCACCCTTGGTCGCCGCCAGCGAAGCGGTCGCCGTCGTAGCCACCATCCCGGTCGAGTGCCGCTCCGACAGCGGTTTCCCATCCAGCGTGTAGCGATCGTCGAACTTGTCCACGCCCTGGCTGAACAAGAACTTCTGTATCCGGTCGCTCAGCACCTGCTCCTGCGGGTCCTTCCGCCACCACGAATAATCCACCGACCAGTTACTCGCCGTCCGCCACGAATCGTAAGAAAAGTTCGACGCCATTTTGTTGAACGCCGACGTATGCGGCTTGCCATCGAAGTCCGCATAATCCGGCGCGAGCCCGGTCTCCGCATTCGTAGCCTTCGCAAAATACCCGCGGCTAACAGCGGCAGCCTCAGCCCAGAAAGCACGGTCCTCCACCGGCCCCCACCGCGCCCACAACTCATAAAACGCCGGCAGATGGTACGAAGGGTCGCTGAACTGGTTGCCACCCACGCCCGGCACAAACACGATCATCTTCGCCTGCTCATTCACCATCGGCCCCACCGTCACCTGCCGCGCAGTCCACGGCGGAGCCCCCGGCCGCGGCGCCGGCATGTACGGCGCATCCCCCGGATGTATCCGAAACGGCCCCGTTGCCGTCATCGCCGGGTGGTGCCGCATCAAGCTCAAAATCCTGTCCGCCTGCGCCTTGTAGTCATAGATCCCCTTGCCATTCCCCCAGCGGTTCGCCGCAAAATACAGGCTCATCGCGAAATATTCCTCGCCATCCGGGGCAGGCGAGTCCGACCGCGGCGTCCCATCCGTATGCATCGACCACGCAAAATATCCCACCGAAGGGTTCCGCGGGTCGGTAATCAGCATGTACGTGTTCGCCCAGTTCCAGATCGCGTCGAACTCGGCCTTGCGGTCCATCTGCACGGCAATCATCATGCCGTACGACATGCCCTCCGTCCGCGCATCGTGATTCGCAATATCGGTCACATACGCCAGCGGCCCATTCGCATTTTTCCCGGCCTCGTAATAGATCGCCTGGGTATTTTTGTCGCCATGAAAAAGCTGCTGAAAAGCGGCAGCGACCTTCGCCCCGCTCTCCCGCTTCGAATGCCCCTGTTCGGCAAACAGGTCGCGGTAGCGGTGCGTACGATACGCCCCAGTCCCGTCGTTCGCGGGCGATTGAGCAATCGCGGGCACTCCCCCCATCGTCAGCAGGGCCACAGGCAATGCGATTTTGCGGAATAGGGTCACAATCAAGGGATACTCGCCACGCGGCAAATCGTCAATGGCCATCCCCGCTTCAATCTGGATAAAGTTTGCGACGCATAAAAATAGCTGAAAATCAATTGCCGGCGAGCGACGGCCGAAATCCGCGGGCCCGGCGTTTACCAACGCGACCGCAAGAGGCCAACTTTTACGGCACCCGCTGCGGCCGCGCCAACATCGCATTCGCCGCAGCGTCTTTCAGAAACCGTTCCTTCACCGAGTTCCAGTCCATCCGTCGCCTGGTATGCATGGCAATCAAACCTTCGGTGTATCCAGGAACGTCACATGCTTCGCATCTCTCTGCGCCTTCAGCACCAGTTCGGCTGCGAGCAGGCATTGCTTCTGGTCCTGCGCCACATGCGTCCGGTTCACGATGTCCGCCACAAACTGCGGCCCAAACGGCAGGAACACGTTGTTGCAGTCGATATACCGCGTCTGCTTCTGGTCGACGATAAACAGGTGATTGCCGCCCGGTCGTCCCGCGATATCGATGTACTTCCGCAGTTCGATATAGCCTTCCGTCCCGAGGATGAACAGCCGCCCATCGCCCCACGTTCCCAACCCATTCGGCGTAAACCAATCCACCCGCACATAACCCGCGCCGCGATTGCCCAGCAGCATTACATTGCCAAAGTCCTGAAACTCCGTATGGTCCTTGTGGTTCACATTCGCGACCTCCGACGCCACAACCTGCGCCTGGTCCGACCCCGTGTAGTACAGAAACTGGTCCACCTGGTGCGACCCGATGTCGGTCAGAATCCCACCATACTTGGCCGGGTCCCAGAACCACTCCGGCCGCGCCGATCCACCCCCCGCATCTCCACCTTTCTGCACAATCTGATGCGGTGCGATATTGATGGTCTGCACCACCCGCCCAATCGCTCCAGCCTTCACCAACTCGCCGGCCTTCACGGCAGCCTTCACTTCGAGCCGCTCGCTGTACATGATCGCGTAGATCTTCTTCGTCTCTTCGATCGTCTTCCGAATCTCCGCCAACTGCTCCAGCGTTGTAACCCCGGGCTTGTCCGAAAGGTAATCCTTCCCGCGCCGCATCGCCCGAATCCCAATCCCCGCGCGCTCCACCGGCACCGCCGAGCTCAGCACCAACTGTAGCGAAGGATCATCCAACACCTCGGCTTCACTCTTCACCAGCTTCGCCTGCGGAAAGCGCTTCACGAACGCCGCCCCACGC
>DASRLB010000461.1:0-6406 GCA_035648695.1 Acidobacteriaceae bacterium
GAGGGGACGTACAACGTTGGGCTGTCGCGGTCGAGCTTCCGGAACAAGGTGTCGGTGGGGACGAATCCTTGGACGAAGAAGCAGGCGAGCGAGCTGGCAAACCTGGCGGCGATCTGCGAGCGGTACGGCGGCGGCGGACACGCGCGCGTCGGGGCGATTAGTTTTCCGGTGGAGAAGGAAGATGAGGCGCGGATGGCGGCGGCGCAGATTGTGATGGAGTTGCGGGATAGGGCGTAGCAGAGGCTAAGCGCTCCTGAGGAATATCTCAATGTTGGTCGTGGTCCAAGTCGCGACTCCGCTGCCAAAGAAGTCCTGATCCTCCGTCCATATCGGGCAGTCGAGCAACAGGGAAGTGGCCACGATTGGCCAGTCTTCAATGTCCCGCGAAGACATTCGGTCTTTGGCGGCGGCTTCCTCAGCTTTATAGATACCGTAGTCAACACTCTGAACGATGCGCTCCATCTGCTCAGGTAAGAGAAGTCCCATCACCGGACTAGAGTTGCGACGGGCGGCCGGATCGGGAATATACTTTCTGGCGTCTTCGAAGCAAACATCAGGAGTGTAGAACTCAACTGTCTGCTCGTACTGTTCGAGCAAACTGCGCACCCTGACGCCAAATACTCCACGCACAAGAATGTTTGCGTCGAGAACCAATCGGTTCGGGGGCGTCATTTCCGGCGCTTCTTACGCCACTGCTTGAAGTCTTCAAGAACCTCATCCTCTGAGATTCCTTCGGCAGCCAAGACCTTTTGCCACCGCCCAGCGGCTTCAGTCATCGCACTGCGTTCGGAGTCGCTACGCTTGGGGCGTGAGGGAATGAAGTAGCCGACCGTGTCACCGTGTCGCGTGATCGCGACCGGAGTTTCAGACTCCAGAAGATAGGTGGCCAGGTTGTCGCGAAATTCTCGCATTCCGATCTTTACGGTTTCCATTTTTACCCCTGCGTACCTTTGTGTACGCAAGTGTACCACCTTGGTAATTGCATCAGCCGTTGGTCAACTCCGAGAGCCGTTAGAGTCGTGTGCCCGTCTAGACCAGAGCAGCAAACCAAGCTGCTTCCGGCTTATCAATCTGACCATTTCGGGAACGCAGCCACGCGACCATTTCTTCATGAGGAACCGTCTCACCGGCGGCAAATTGTCGCTCCGACTCCGCGAAATCGGCCTGTAGATCTTCGTACTCGGCAATATACTCGGCGAGCGCGTCACGCAGAATGATTGCTCTGTCTACGGAGCGAGCGGAGGCAATCTCATCGACCGTGGCAATCAATTCTTGAGGCGCTTCGAAGGTGACGGTTGTCGAACTCATGCCCAGACGATAGGCTTTTTCCCTTGTGGATGCAAGGCTTTTGGGCCGGTTTTCATTGACGGTAACCGGCGACGGCCAGCGCTTCCTGGTGATCGGTGAAGCACTGCCGTCCAGCGCCAGCGACATCGAGATGGTGTTGAACTGGCCGGCGCTATTGCGCGCGTAAGCGCGGCCTAGTGGCGCGTCAGGTCGTTGTAAAACACGAAGACCGCGAACATGATCAGGCAGACGAACGCGAGCTGGTAAACGCGCTCCTTGATCTGCTGGTTCAGGTCGCGCCGCATCAGGCCCTCGATGGCGAGGAAGAGGATCATGCCGCCGTCCAGGATGGGGATCGGAAGCAGGTTGAAGATGCCCAGTTGCAGCGAGATGAAACTCATGAAGCGGAGCAGAGACCAGCGGCCGTTCTGCGCTGCTACATCGATCTGCTGGGCAATGCCGACCGGGCCGCTGAGGGCTTTGACCGATACATGGCGAGTGAAGAGGCCCTTGAGCACGCGGAAGGTCATGCTGGCGTCGTCGAGGTTGTCGGTGAACGACTGCTTGACGGCGGCTCCAAAGCCTAGATGCACCACTTTCGTCGGGGCGTGCTCGTTGGTGAAGCCGAAACGATAGCCTACGTCGCCGTTCTGTCCGGGCATCTTCTCGGGCGTAAGTACCATGGTCAGCGTCTGGCCGTTGCGCAGGACCTTCAGCACGGCAGGGGCGCCGTTGCGGTCGCGGAGATAGTCAACGAGGGCGGGGTCGGCGCTGTGTGCCTGGAGGTTGTCGATGCTGACAATGAGGTCGCCGGCTTTGAGTCCGGCGCGGTCGGCGGGAGTGTTCGGCGCGACGGAGAACACCGAGACGGGACCGGTCTGCTCTCGCGCCAGCAGGCCGCTCCCGGCAAGTGCCGCGGAGGGCGGTTCACTGTTGCTGGTCGAGAGGTTGCAGGGCAACGACGCGGACGCGGAATGTCCATCGTGCAGGAAGGTGTAGGGGACGGCGCGGTTCTGGTTGAGGCTGCACTCCTCGAACACCTGAAACCAGGTCGGGTTGGCGTGTCCGTTGAAGGAGGTGATGAGGTCGCCGGCGCTGAGCCCCGCGTTGGCCGCCGCGGTACCCGTCGGCACGTAATCGACCACGGCGGGGCCATCGAGATAGACGTCGACGTTGTGGTGGTACAGGCCGACGACAATGAGCAGCAGGAACGAGAGGATGAAGTTGGCGATCGGGCCCGCGAAGGCGATCAGGGTGCGGTGCCACCGGGGATGCGCGTTGAATTCGCCGGGATCGCCGCTGGCGGCTTCGCCCGGGACGTCGCCGGCCATCTTGACGTAGCCGCCGAGCGGCAGCAGGGAGATGCGGTAATCCGTGTCGCCGCGGCGAAAGCCGAAGAGGCGCGTGCCGAATCCGATAGAGAAGGTCTCGACGCGCACGCCGCACCATTTGGCGACGGCGAAGTGGCCCAGCTCATGGATGAGCACCATGATCCCGAGAACGATGGCGAACAGAATGGTGACATGGATGTCGTGAAGGAAGTGGATGCCTTGGATGTAGTGCATACGGAGAAGCTTGAACCTCGAACGTTGGGGCTTGCGCCTCGGGATGGGTGCGGTTAGGCGCTCAGGACGATCTCTCTCGCCAACTCCCGGGCGGCGCGGTCCGAGCGGAGAACCTCCGGTATGGACGCGGGCGCGTTGCCCGGTGTGAGCGCGAGTACATCTTCGATTGTACGTGGGATACCGAGGAAAGGTATGCGTCCGTCGAGGAAAGCGGCCACGGCGACCTCGTCGGCGGCGTTGAGGGCGATGCAGTGGGACTGGCTGGCCGCTGCCGCCTCGTAAGCCAGACGCAGGCAGGGGAAACGCTCGAAGTCTGGCGGCTGGAAGTCGAGACGCGAAAGGGTGGTCATGTCGAAGGTCAGGTCGCTGGGGATTCGGTCGGGATAGGAGAGCGCGTAGAGGATGGGAAGGCGCATGTCGGTGACTGAAATCTGGGCGAGGATCGAACCGTCGACGTACTCGACGAGAGAGTGGATGGTGGACTGCGGATGCACCGTGACGCGGATCCGCGCTGGCGGAAGGTTGAACAGGCGGCAGGCTTCGATGATTTCGAGGCCCTTGTTGAGCATGGTTGCCGAGTCGACCGTGATGCGCCGGCCCATGACCCAGGTCGGGTGTTTGAGGGCCTGCGCGGGCGTGATGTGGGCGAAGTCCGCGAGCGGCGTGTTGCGGAATGGGCCGCCTGAGGCGGTCAGCCAAATCTGCTTGACTTCCGCTGCGGTGCCGCCGCGAAGACATTGGTGGATGGCGTTGTGCTCGGAGTCGATGGGCAGCAGGGCGGCGTTGTTGGCGCGGGCTGCGGCGAGGATCAGGTCACCGGCGGCGACGAGGCACTCCTTGTTGGCCAGGCCGACAGTTTTTCCGGCGAGAACTGCCGCATAGGTGGCTTCGAGGCCGGCCACACCGACGATTGCGGAGACCACGAAGTCCGCTTCTTTCAGGGTCGCGACCTGCACGGTTCCGGCGGTGCCGTGGACGACCTCGGTGCCCGTGATTCCTGTAGCTTTGAGGCGCGCCGCGAGTTGCGCGGCAAGTTCTTCGGTGCCGAGCGAGACGATCTGCGGTCGCCAGCGCTCAGTTTGCGCGAAGGCGATATCAAGGTTCGAGCCGGCCGCGAAGGCGATGGGCAGAAAGCGGTCGGGATAGGACTCGCAGATGCTGAGGGCACTCTGGCCGATGGAACCGGTGGAGCCGAGGAGGGCGATTTTCTTCACTTGGCTATTTTCGCAGATCGAAGCTAGAAAATTCCCATCGAATAAAACTCCCTCAGCGCCAATACGAACCATAGGACTGGAGCGGCGAGAAGGAGGGCGTCGATGCGGTCGAGGATGCCTCCATGACCGGGCAACAATGTGCCGGAGTCCTTGATGTTGGCGCCGCGTTTGAGGGCGGATTCGAGCAGGTCTCCCAACTGCGCCGCGACGTTGAGGACGATGGCCAGCAGCAGCGATTGCCACCACGGCTCGGAGGTGTGGAGGCGGGTGAAGTTGGAGTTGTGGAAGGAGAGGTACTCGCCCAGCGCGACCAGCGCCATGCCGAAGGCGACGCTCGCCACGACGGAGGCGATGGCGCCTTCCCAGGTCTTGTTGGGCGAGAGGCGCGGCGCGAGTTTGTGGCGGCCGAAGCGGCGGCCCACGTAGAGCGCGGCAATGTCTCCTGCCCAGACGCAGAGGAAGAGGAAGAGGAGCAGCGCGGGGCCGTCTTCCTCGCGCCACAGACGAGGAATCAGCGTCAGCGGATAGGCGATGTAGAGCAGCCCGAAAAGGCCCGCGGCGGTTGTGCCGAGCACTTTGGAGAGCGGGCAGGTGAAGGCGCTCCAGGCAAACAGGACCAGCGTTCCGGCGGAGACCGCGGAGATGGTTTCCTGCGGGAACTTGTAGACGATCAGGAAGAACAGCGCGACCGATGCGGCCATCCACCACATCGGCACCGCGCTTCCGCCGGCCGCGGCGAGTTGGATGTATTCGTATGCGGCCAGGCAGGCCACGATGGCGGAGAAGATGGTGATCATCCAGGGCTGGCCGTACAGCACGAGCGCGACGACCGCGACGATCAGGAGTGTGGCTGTGAGGATGCGTTTCATCGGTCTGGTTGAGGATACACGGGCCGTCGGACGGCGGGCTTGCGGGAGATATGATAACGCTAGCAGAGTGGCGACGATTGGGGACGTGGATTGATGAGTTCGGGAAAATGGATGAGTTCGGGAAAATGGATTTCGGCGGGCGTTTACGGTTTGGGGCTCCTCGCGGCCGCGTGCGGCGCTCTTGCGGGATGTTCCGGCGGAGGTGGTGCTGCACCCGTTCCGGTAGTTATGCCAGGAACGATTGGCGTTGCATCGGCTACAGCCAGCGTGATGCAAAGTGCGGGAACAGTGGCTGTGGCGATCAACCGCACGGGTGGGACTTCAGGCAACGTGAGCGTAAACTATGCGACCGCGGATGGAACTGCGGTCGCGGGGACCGACTATACGAAGGCGGCCGGCTCGCTGGTGTGGAGCGATGGCGATTCGACGTCGAGGACGGTGACCGTTCCGGTGACAACGGCTCCTGCGTTTGGCGGGACGCGGACGTTTACGCTGGGGCTTTCGGCAGCGTTGAACGGAGCCACTATTGGAGCTCCGACCGAGACGGTGAACATAACGGGCAGTCTGGCTCCTCCGTCGAACTTCTTCTCGTTCACCTTTCCGGCGGGAACCTGGAAGCTGCAACTGCCGATCGACCAGTTCGGCGGGACCGGCGGGACAAATAATATCCAGTATGCGTCGATCGAAGAGAATACGGCGGCGCTTACCGCGGGTTTCGTCGACCCGTACTTCTACGCGGACACGACGACTTACGCGGGTGCGAGCAGCCACATCGTTTTTGTCGCGCCTTCGAATGGCGCGGTGACGACTCCGGGAAGCGGTTCGGACCATACGCGAAGCGAACTGCGGGAGCTTTATACGGGCACTGGAGCGGACTCCAACAGCGACTGGAACAGCGCTATCGGAGGGACGCTGACCGCGAACTGCGTGGTGCAGGCGGTGAGCGCCAGTTCCGATGAGGCGACGATTGGGCAGATCCACAACCAGAGCTACGTGTTCATCCTGCTGCTGTATCGACCGGCGACGAAGGATATCGCTATCGACATCTATTCGAGCCTGGGGAGCAGCACGCATACGCGGACGTCGATCGTGCAGAACGTGAAGATCGGCGATGCGATTTCGTACTCGATCACGTACAAGAACAACTCGCTGAACGTGACCGTGGATGGAACGACGCAGACTTTCGCGGTCGATCCGAGCTGGGCGGGGACGCCGATGTACTTCAAGCTGGGGGCGTATCACGCGGCGCCGAATATCGGGAATCCGGTGGGCGATAAGACGCAGGTTGCGTTTTCGAGCTTTGCGGTGACGCACTAAGGGGCCCCCCTCCCCCCATAAGCGCTAAGTTAGTTACTATTTTTTTTGTTTCTATTCGGATAGCGTTGTATGCATGAGCGATCTGGAGAACTGGCAGGTTTTGTTGGGGCTGTTTCCATCGCAGTGGCGGCAGTTGGGCAAGAGCACGGGGGCG
>DASRLB010000462.1:0-2228 GCA_035648695.1 Acidobacteriaceae bacterium
CGCCCCCGTGCTCTTGCCCAACTGCCGCCACTGCGATGGAAACAGCCCCAACAAAACCTGCCAGTTCTCCAGATCGCTCATGCATACAACGCTATCCGAATAGAAACAAAAAAAATAGTAACTAACTTAGCGCTTATGGGGAGGGGGGCCACCCCCATGCACGCCACCCAAACCACAATCCACATCCCCACCGGCCCCACTGCGATACCCTGAAAGCAGATGCCTCTCCCCTCCACCTTCGCGGACTTCCTCGGCAACACTGCCACCATCAACCACCTCCGTGCGTCGATCGCCACCGGCCGCCTGCCGCACTCGCTCATCATCGCCGGCGCCCGTGGCGCGGGCAAATACACCCTCGCCCTCATGCTCACGATGGCCCTCGAATGCGAGCGCCAGCCCCGCGAAACAATCGACGGCCGTGAGCTTGCCTCCTTCTGCGGCGTCTGCCGCAACTGCACCCGCATCGCCGAGTCCGCCGACCTCCAAGCCAAAATCGACGAAGCCGTCACCGCCCGCGAAGACATGCGCGAGACCGACAAAAAGGACACCCGCGTCCTCGTCCAGACGCATCCCGACGTCCTCATCGTCCCGCCCGACCCGCCGCAACTCCTCATCAAGCTTGGCCAAGTCCGCACCATGATCCACCGCGCCCAACGCCGCCCCGCCGAGTCGCCCGGCCTCGTCTTCATCGTCACCTCCGCCTCGTTCATGAAGGAGGCCGCAAACTCCCTCCTCAAGCTCCTCGAAGAGCCGCCCGACTACGCCCACCTCATCCTCCTCGCCGAAAACACCGGCGAGCTTTTACCGACGATCCGTTCGCGTTGCGGCGTCGTGCGCCTCGGCGCGCTGCCCGCCGAAGAGATCGAAACTCTCCTCGCCCGCGCCCGCCCCGACTGGACCGCTCCCCAGCGCGCCCTCATCGCACGCCTCTCCGAAGGCGCTGCCGGCCGCGCCCTCGGCTTCGACCTCACCGAATCCCTCGCCTCCCGCACCGACGCCCTCACTCTCCTCCGCAACGCCGCCCCGGCCAACGACCACACCGCCCTCTTCAAGATGACCGAAACCTACCGCGCCGGCGCCGAGGGCCAGGTCAAAACGACTGCCCTGCTGCGCGCCATGGGCACCCTGCTGGAAGATCTCCTGCTCCTCCAGGGCGGCGCCGCCGACCGCGTCCGCAACGTCGACATTCTCCCCCAACTCAACACTCTCGCCGACAGCTTCGACTTTGCCTGGATCGAGCGCGCCGTCCGCGGCCTTGATCAGGTCCAGACCGGCATGCGCCGCAACCTCCTGCGCGGCCTCTCTTTGGACGCTTTCGCGTCGGGCCTTGAATCCAGTCGATAGTTCCGCTCGTTCCTTATGTAGAACGACAATTTTCCCGGCTGTGGAAACTTCTGAGCCCCCGTCTCTCGTATCTGCATCCAAAGAGAAAACCCAGCCCGTAAGACATCAGGCAACCGAAATTGCCCGAGAAGGAGATGGTTTGGCAGAAACAACACAAAAGGAACGCCAGGAAGCGGCCGCATTCAACGGCACGCGCAAGCTCATCCGCCCGCACCTTCCCGTGAAGGACCGCCGCCGCGGCACCGATCCTTCGTACCTCGAAGACCCCCTCACGCACGCCCTCGCCGAGCCGCACCTCATCACCGAAAGCTCCCACGCCGAGGCCTTCTACTTTCAGAAGCAAATACAGATGCAGACCGAAATGATGCTCGTCCTCGACGACGGCGAAGAGCTTCGCGGCGTCATCGAGTGGTACGACAAGTGCGTGGTCAAGCTGCGCGCTGGCCGCCAGCGCATCCTGGTCTACAAGTCCGGCATCAAGTATCTCTTCAAGGCCAGCGAAGCCCAACAGCACGCCAGCGTCATGAAGTAGCCATGATCAGCGAAAGCTGACCGCCATGTGCCACCGGGTCCCGCGCTCCGCCGTCTTGCGCAGCACGACTTCGTACTCCCGCAGCTCCTCCAGCACCAGCACGCCTTCCGACCCCAGGACCTGGGGCTCATCCTGTAGCGCCTCGATCAGCGCTCGCACCGTCAGCAGGCCATCTTCCCCGCGAAACCACTGCGGCGGCGGCAGTTGCTTAATCATCGCCGCCTCTTGCGAGCCGACTTCCACCAGCAACGCCATCAGGTTCTCATCCGCGGAAAAGAACTCGATCAACGGCTTCACGCCGATCTTTATCGCAAGCTTCTCCAGTGCATCTTCGTGCTGCGCCAGCGCGCGC
>DASRLB010000463.1:0-2806 GCA_035648695.1 Acidobacteriaceae bacterium
GATGGGGATGACGGCGAGCTTTCTGCCCAAGCCCGTTGTGGGCGTGAACGGCAGCGGCATGCACACCAATGTTTCGATCACGAAGAACAAGAAGAACATTTTCTGGGACCCGAATGGGACGGAGAAGATTTCGAAGACGGCGTGGCAGTTTGTGGACCGCATCCTGACCCATGGCAACGATATCTGCCTGCTGCTGAATGCGAGTGTGAACTCCTATCGCCGGCTTGACCCGCACTTTGAGGCTCCGAACCAGATCAAGGCGTCGGCTACGGACCGTGGGTCGATGGTGCGGATCCCGATTGGGAATGAGAAGTCGGCGCGGGTGGAGGTGCGATCGGTTGGGCCGGACGCGAACCCGTACATGGTGCTGTATTCGGTGTTCAAGAGCGGCATTGACGGGGAGACGTCGAAGATCAAAAATCTGCGGCAGGCGGAGAGATATTTGCCGGACAACATTTATTCGGCGCTGGAGGATTTCCGGGCGTCGGAGTGGACGACGAAGATGCTGGGTGAGGATGTGAAGGGGCGCTATGCGGATTTGAAGCAGGCGTCGGCTGATCGGTGTCCACGGTTGCTGGGTACGGTGGTGAAGCCTTGTGAGGTGCAGTTTCATCATGAGGTTTATAACCAGCTGCTTTGGGGGCAGTTCTAACGGCGGTGAGCGATTGAGAGCGAGGCAGATGGGTCGACTGCGGTCGATGCATCTGCCTCGCTTGTCGGTGGGGCGTGAGAGGGCTGGCTATAATCGCGGCGTGAGACTCGTTCAGATTGGTCCCGGTTCCGGTGCGACGCGGGTGGCTGTTGTCGATGGCGACACGCTGCGGTTGTTGAGTGGGTTCGACTCGGTATATGCGCTGGCGCAGGCTGCGCTCGCGGATGGCACGCCGCTGCGAGAGTTGGCGGAGCGGCAGGTTTCGGACGAGACGGTGGAGTATGGGCCGGTGTATCGGGGTGAGTCGGAGTGGAGGCTGCTGCCACCGTTTACGCATCCGGAGCCGGCGCGGTGCCTCGTAACCGGGACGGGATTGACACATAAGGCGAGCGCGGACAACCGGCAGGCGATGCATCATAATCCGGCGGAAGTTTCAGACAGCATGAGGATGTATCTGATGGGGCTGGAGGGCGGGCATCCGGCGGCGGGCGAGATTGGGGTGTCGCCGGAGTGGTTTTACAAGGGCTGTGGGACGATCCTTCGGGCGCATGGAGAGCCGCTGACGATACCGGTGTTCGCGGGCGATGGTGGGGAGGAGCCGGAGATTGCGGGGGTTTACCTGATCGATGCGGAGGGCAGGCCGCGGCGCGTTGGGATGACGATGGCCAACGAGTTTTCGGACCATGTGCTGGAGAAGCAAAACTATTTGTATCTGGCGCACTCGAAGCTGCGTGTGTGCTCGATGGGGCCGGAGCTGGTGGTTGATCCGGAGTTTGGTGGCGTGGTTCCGGGGACGGTAAGTATCGAGCGCGGCGGCGAGGTGCTGTGGTCGCAGGCGATCGCGAGCGGCGAGGGGAAGATGTCGCATACGGTGGGGAACCTTGAGCACCACCACTTCAAATACCAGGCGCACCGGCGGCCGGGGGATGCGCATGTTTATTTCTTTGGGGCGGATGCGTTCAGTTACGGCGCCGGGATCAAGTTGCAGCACGGGGACGTGATGGTGGTTGCGTTTGAAGGGTTCGGGCGGGCGTTGCGGAATCCGGTGCGGGTGGAGAGTGGGGAGAGGCTGGTTGAGGTTTTGCCGCTTTAGGCGGAGATTGGCGGCTGGGGGTTTGATTTTCAGCTGCGAGCTACGAGCTTCCACCTACGAGTTTTGGATGAGTCAATTAGGAAACCTGATGTGCAGCTAATAGAATTAGTGGTATGATTCGCTCCATCGGAGCATGATCCTCGCTCATCTATCCTGGCCTGAAATCGAATTCGCGCGATCGCGAGTTTGTGTTGTGCCTCTGGGGGCCACGGAGCAGCATGGGCCGCATTTGCCGATGGGGACGGACACGGCGATTGTTTCTGAAATTGCGGCGCGGATGGAGCAGCGGCTCCCCGATGAGGTGCTGTTGGCGCCGGTGCAGGCGGTTGGATATTCGCCGCATCATGCGCACTTCGGTTGCGTGAGCCTGGATCTGGCGAGTTATGTGGAGGTCATTAAGGGGCTGTGCCGATCGTTTGCGGCGATGGGATTTCGCAGGGTGCTGCTGCTGAATGGGCATGGCGGAAATGATGTGCCGTGCCGCGCGGCGCTGTGCGAGATGAAGGTAGAGCTGCCGGAGTTGAAGGTGGTGCTGGCGTCGTACTGGACGCTGGCGGCAGAGGAGTTTGGGCGGATTCGCACGTCGCCGGCTGGTGGGATGAACCATGCGTGTGAGATGGAGACGTCGGTGATGCTGGCGCTGCATCCTGAGCAGGTGCACATGGAGCGGGCGCGGGATGATGGGCCGTTCACGCGCAGCGGCGGGGCGACGTATGGGGTGCCGGATATGTTGCGGCCGACGCCGTATTTTATGGTGCGCAATTTCGATGAGACGACGGAGAGTGGGACGATTGGGGCTCCGAGCCATGCGTCGGCGGAGAAGGGTGTGTTGTTTCTGGATGCGGCGGTGGATGCGTCGTGCGCGCTGGTGAAGGCGTTTGCGGCAGGGGAACTGGATTTGGGGAAGTCGTAAGGGATTGCGAGAGCTATGGCAGGGGAGCTGAAGGATTTCGAACGCTGGGGGGCGCTGCCGGTATATAGCCGCAATGCGATGGTGGCGACCGCGGATGTGCATGCGACCAACGTCGCGGTTGCGGTGCTGGCGGAGGGTGGGAGCGTTG
>DASRLB010000464.1:0-22289 GCA_035648695.1 Acidobacteriaceae bacterium
CTGCTGGGATGGTCGACGTAAACGACCTTATAGCCGCCCTGCTCAATGCCCGCGGCGTCGGCGCGTGGATTGATTTCGTCGATGCGGGTATGCAGGAACGTTGCCCAGTCGTAGGGCACGACCTGGTTGAGGTCGGCGATCAATTCCGCGCGATCGTAGGGCACGATCAGCGGGCCGGTGTTGCCGCCCTTGCCGAGGAAGATGTGCTGGAAGTCGGTCAGCGATTTCTGGTTGTTGGTCAGTTTGCGGATGAGGGTGTCGGCGTCGAGCCACAGCAACTCGCCTTCCTGGTAGTAGTCCTGGCCGCGCTTGAGGTTGGACCACGCTGGACCGGGACGGCGGCTGATGCTGGAGGCGATGGCGGTATCTTCGGTGGTGCGCCAGAGGCGGCCGCCCTTGCTCTCGAGGCTGGCGTAGGAGGCGGCGAGTTTGTCGCGGTAGGTGGCTTGCGTTTCGAGGCCCGAGCGCGCGGCCAGCACGTTGCCCATGTACTGCGTCATGCCCTCGTAGACCCACAGCAACTCGCCCTGCATCGGCGTCGCGAAGTCGGGCTGATAGAGGGTCGCGGGGCGGCGATATTTTCCGTTCCACGAGTGCGTGAACTCATGCGACAGCAGGTCGGCGTTCTGCGTCTGGTGCCGCTCGTCGGAGAAGCCGAGTTCGCGCACGCCGTTGTCGGACGACTGCCCATGCTCGAGACCTTCACCGCCGGCGAGGTCCGAGAGTGTCAGCAGAAAATGGTAGACGTGGTAGTGGCGCGAGGCGTAGGCTTCGCCGGTTTCGTGGACCAGGTTGGAGAGCTCGGCGAGGACTGAGGGACGGAGGTTGGAGTCTGCTGGATCGTCGGCGACGACGTCGATGTAGTGCTTGGGCGTGACGTCGGGGGCGAGCGCGAACTCGTGGAAGTATTCGCCGGAAAGGACGGGTGAGTCCTCAAGCTGCTCGACGTTGGTCGCTTCAAACTCCGTTGCTCCGCCAACTTTCGCGTTTGGGTCGTACGGGTGGACAGGCGTGAGCGCCGTGCCGATGCCCCAGCCCGCGGGGACGATCACGGTCGGCTGGATCGGAATGTTCGCGACGGGAATGTGCGCCGGGTACATCATCAGGCGCTCCCACTCGAGTACGGCAATTTTGTCGGAGGAACGTCCGGCGCCCATTTCGATGTGGGCATGCAGCGTCGAGACACCAGCGGGGATATCGAGGTGGAACTCGAACATGTCTACGTCGTCGCGGCGCCAGGGGATGGTCTTGCCGTTGGCGGTGAAGACCAGGTCGAGCAGGTCGGCGATGGGGCCGTTGGGAGCGTGGTCGCCGGGGATCCACTTGGGCATCGTGAGCGCAAGATGGCCGGCCTTGACCGGGATGTCGCTCTCGGACGAGTAGATTTTGCGGCCCACCTGGGTGAGGTCGGCGGTGACGCGGATGGGTTGCTGGGCGGTCACTTGCAGAGCGATGAGGGCGGAGGCTAACAGGAGGGTTTTGCGAAGCATTGGTGTGCGGTTCCTCTCAAAACTTGGCTATGGAAAGGATACGCCTGAGATGGCCCGGAAGACTCAGGGCTTCCGCAACTACGCCGAAGAGCGGTACAATCGCGCGCAAAGGTGGGCCTATGTCCGTTCTCCGCGTTCTCGTTCCGTTGGTGCTGTTTTCGGCTTGTGCTGGGGCGCAATCCGCGCCGCCGAAGACATTGCGAATGCAGTCTCTCCCAGTGCAAACTCAGCCGGCTTCCCAGGCGCAAGGCTTCCAACTGTCGCCCGTTACACCGCAGGCCGGGTTGTCGGGAAGAAGTCTTCCGGCCATTGGCGCGGCTCAATCGAGCTTGCAGAGCGTTATCAAGCTCTTGAAGACGCCGCAGGACAATGCGGTCTGCTACGCGATTCGCAGCTACGACTTCGCCCGCGAGAGTGCGGATTCCGATGCGACCAGGCTGACGGGCTCGTCCACTTGCCGTTCGTCGTCGCGGCTTAAGTTGAAGGCCGCGGTGCGGTTGAAGGTGGTCCGCTAACTTCAGGCGGCGAGGGCTTTCTCGATGGCGGCGACGATGCGTGGGTCGTCGGGCTTCATGTCGGGGGCGAAGCGGGCGATGACCAGGCCGTCGCGGCCGACGAGGAATTTCTCGAAGTTCCACAGCACGGCGGGCAACGGCAGCGTCGGCGGCAGGTCCTGGCTGGAGAGGTAGTTGTCGAGGTTGTCGCGGAAGTCGAGCGCGTCGGCTTGGTGCTGCGGCATCATGGAGGTCAGCATGGTGTAGATGGGGTGCTGCTCAGGGCCGTTGACGGCGATCTTCGAGAACAGCGGGAAGGTGACCGGGTACTCCGTCGAGCAGAATTTCGCGATCTCCTGGCTAGTGCCGGGCTCCTGGCTGGCGAAGTCGTTGGCAGGGAAGCCGAGGACGACGAAGCCGCGGTCTTTTAACTGCTGATAGAGGGCTTCGAGGCCCGTGTACTGCGGCGTCAGACCGCACTTGGAGGCGACGTTGACGATGAGCAGGACTTTGCCGGAGTAATCGGCAAGCGAGGTGGGGGCGCCAGCGAGGGTGGTCAGCGGGATCGAGGCGAGATTGGACATGGATTTCCTATTCAGGTTGCAAAAATTGAAGGTCTAAAAAGATTGAAAGCGCGACGCATTTCGGACGGTATTTGTTCGGGAAGAACCCGGCTTTCCAAAATGAGAGGAGTGACCATCGGAATCATATGTGCCACCTCTCGAAATGCCAATTCCGCCGCATATGTGATTACTGCGTGTCTGCTTTGCGAATCAACTTCACTTACATGAACTTGGGCCAGCCGGTCCGAAAATTGGCTAAGTATCAAATATGCCTCTGCCATGGACGGGTCAAATTGCCGCGCGTGGCCGATGTCGAAGCAAAGCCTGGCTTCGGGTAGCTGGGTGAAGCAGCGATCAAGCTCCTCCGCTGTCCGTCCACGGCTCTTCCTTCGATCCATGTTTTCAATTGCGACCCGCCCGGCAAAGCGTCGCCAAATAGAAAAGTCGTGAATCACATCTGGATGAAGGATTAACAGCCATGAGCGAGGCAGGCCCCAAAGGAGTTCTGCAATGGCGGCCTCTTCATCGGCTGAGAAGTTACTAGGCAGATGAATGGATATATGCTCATACCTGCAGAGATCGAGGTGTGGAAGAGCAGCGATGAGAGGCCCGATTTCGTTGACCCTAAGAGCAGACAACTCGATTGCATCGCCTGGAAGATCATGAAGCAGCCGAATGGCCTGCTCGAAGTCGCCAAGGGAAATGGCTCCGGTAGAAAACCCCACATGTTTCATTTAGAACACTCCGTAGCGAATTGTGAAGCGGCCCAATTCCGAGCTTTCGGTTAGAAAAATTTCAGATATAGCTTGCTGAAATTGACGCCGTATCTTTTTCGCTCGCATAAAGATTGGGTCACCTTCAGAGTGGTCTGAATGAAGTTTCTCAAGATGCGCTCGGATGCCTTCATCCAGCAGCAATCCCAAAAATAGGTCATATGCTTCAAATAACTGAAGTGAGGCGGATTCATGAATTGGAAATCTTCTCAAAATGCAGGCGGTAATTTCAAGAGGTGTCTGTTGAAGGGTCTTGTGCATGAGCGCGACCAGTCCCGGCACGTTCTTTTCCGCATAAAAGGCGTTTCTTTCCTCGTCGTTGAACGCGAGATGACACTGATAACATGCGAGCAAACCCGCCACATAAATTAGTTTTCGCGACATGCCGAGCTTGAGGTTGCGAAGCGGAACCCCCCTTCCTCCCCTGGTCCGCTCTTTGTACGCATAATCGACCGTCATCGTGCGCCAATAGCGGGCCAGATCATTGAGAAGGAAATGAGGCAGCTTATTTGACACCTCTTTACGCCAAATTCCCGAGTCTTCCGCGAGATAGCGTTGAAGAAGGTTCTTCTTGACCCTGTGGTACGCTTCATCGCTCCCAACACTGCAAGACTCCAGGAGAAGCAGATTTCGCCGAGTCGTATTGGAGTTCGTGTCGCCCTCGCCGCCTATGTAGTTGATTAGGTCGTGGCTACTGACAAGACTTCCAAAGGTGCCTTCCCGACCCACGTCTTTTGCCGCGAGCCCACCAACGGCTGTCGCAATCTCCTGAAAAACCTGGTAATGTCTTGGGTCGGATGAACCGTCCAACAACATTGACCAATCGATATCGCTTCCAGATGTGAGTTCAAATCGAGCGAGCGATCCGGAGACCACAATACTGGTATCGGACGCGGTGAGATGGGCCACCGCCTTCGTGAGCTTATCCAACATCTCCGCACTATTTCTTCGGGCGATATGGATGTTCTTCCATTGCTCGTTGATCACTGACAAAAGTCCACCTCACATTGATTCTACGGGGACATCTCTGGACATTTCCACAAAATCGTTGAGGTAAGGTAATGTGCCGCGGTGACGATCGATCGAATGCCGCGCCGGAATGATAGAGTGGCGGGTATGAAAAAGTTCTCCGCTGCATTGACCGTAGTATTGCTGGCTGCCGGCGTGATGCAGGCGCAGGAGCGGCCCGCGATCACCGGTATCGCGTTCGTGCGTATGTATAGCGCCGATATGGCGGTTTCCGAGGCGTTCTATAAGACGCTGGGTTACACGAAAGTTTCCGCCGGCAAGGGGCTGGAGCGCTACAGCGTGAACCCGGCGCAGTGGCTTGAAGTGGAGCCGCTGCCGTCACCGTCGGTCGAGACGCGGATGCCTGAAGTGGCGTTTACGACGCGCAATGCGGCCGCGTTGGAGCGGTATCTCGTCAAGCACAAGGTTGCCGTCGCCGAGAAACAAAAGGGCGGCTTTACGGTGCATGATCCCGAGGGCAACCTGATCGGGTTTGTGCAGCAGGGTGCTGTCGGGGCGGCGCTGCCGTCGTCGCCGTCGGCGTCGTCGCGGCGGATCATCCATGCGGGTTTCATCGTTCACGACCGCGCCGCGGAAGATGCGTTCTATCGCGACCTGCTCGGCTTCCATCTCTACTGGACCGGTGGAAAGACCGACGCGAGCACCGACTACGTCGCCATGCAGGTGCCCGACGGCACCGACTGGCTGGAGTACATGCTCAACATCAAGCCCGATGCCGATGCGCATCAGCGCGGCGTGATGGACCATTTTTCGCTGGGCATTGCGAAGATGAGCGACGCGATTGCCGCGCTGGCCCGCGACGGCTGCACCAGCAAGGACTGTAGCAAGACCCAGATGGGCCGCGACGGCAAGGTACAGATGAACGTCTACGATCCCGACCAGACGCGCATCGAGTACATGGAGTTCAGGCCGTCGGGGAAGATCTGCTGCTCGGAGTTCAAGGGGCCGCACCCGACCGAAGTCGAAAACAAATAGCGGTTGAGGGCTGCGGCGGATTCGACGGCTAGAGCAGCAGCTTGCGCTGCCGGAGGAGTCCCGCCGCGGAGGCGATGCCCGTACCGAGCAGCAGCAGGGAATTCGGCTCGGGCGTGACGGCGACCGGTGGCGGAGGCACGGAGGAGCCGGTCGTCGGCGGATTGCCGGTCGTCGGCCAGCCCAGGGGTGGCAGCCCCGAGGGCGGGCTTCCTGCAGGCGGCACGCCCGGGAACGGCATTCCCGTTGTGGGAGGGTAACCGTAGCCTGTGGGACCGCTGGACATCGGCGGTCCTCCAGGCACGGAGTCGTCCGGCGGCTGGGGACCGTCTGCTAACAGGGTGAAAGGCCCGGGCGCGTCTGTCGCGTCGACGGCAACATCCGGCGGCGCAGGGGCGGTTGCGTTTGCGACCGGCTGCACGATGGTCGCAATCGCTTCGTCGACGGTCTCGGCGGCGACATCGCAATAAAATCCCAGCACATCGCGGACCTGTGGCGAGGTAAACGACGCCGGACGGCGGCGCGGCTTGCTTCCTACCGGCTTTGCGTTCGGATGTTTCGCGCGCCACGCGGCCCACACCGCCAATACCTTTTTGCTGTAGTGCCGCTTCTTTGCGACGACCTTCTCCGCGCTTTGGGTCGCGGCCTGCGCCACCCAACTGCGGCAGTGCGCATTCGACGCCAGCAGCACTCCCGTCGAACACGGGAGCAGCAGACTCCCAACCAAAATTAACTGCAACCGCTTTTTCACCCGGCCCTCTGCGTCGATCCAGTTTTTCTAAAACTCTGGATAAGCTCTGACCTCAGTACAGTGGATGGGCGGATTCCGTTGTTGTAGTTAAACGGGATTGACAACCGATCAATAGGCACTTACGCCGGTAACCGCGGCTTCGCGTCCACTCCCGCGTGCTGTCGCGGAACCGGACACATCCGCGGTCCCTTGCCGACAGGTGCTTCGGTCGTGCCGTTTTTCGCGGCGAAGGGCAGGGCATCGTGGGGCAGTGGTAACGACCCAGAGGAACCAAGGTCACTGTGCCGCAATTTGTTGTGGGAGAGTGTGGCCTTTTCTCTTCGGGTCTCTCCAGGCTGTTGCGGAAATTTCGCCCCTATCTATAAGACAGCAGGCCTCAGCTTGACAGGTTAAGCGTAGGATATTTAGTGGCGTATCCCGCATAGTTGAGGCCTTCAGACGAATGAGTTTTTTCGACGTTCTTTTTGGTAAGCCGCTTGCCACAAGCAACGAGCACAATGAGCATATCGGTGTAGCGACAGGCATTCCCATCTTCGGTCTGGATGGCCTGACCAGCGCCGCCTACGGCCCGGAAGCGGCGATGACGCTGATGATTCCGCTCGGTCTCTGGGGCGTCAGCCACTACCTGCTTCCGATCTTCACCGCCATCCTGGCGCTTCTCGTCATCCTCTATTTCAGCTATCGGCAGACCATCGTGGCCTACCCCAACGGTGGCGGATCGTTCACCGTCGCGAGTGAAAACCTGGGCGACCAGGCCGGTCTGCTCGCCGCCGCGGCTCTGATGATCGACTACATCCTGACCGCGGCGGTGGGCATTTCCGCCGGCGTCACCGCGCTGGTCAGCGAAGTCCCAAGCCTGCAACCGCATCAACTGCTGTTGTGCTTGTTCATTCTCGCGATCATCGCGATCGTCAATATGCGCGGCGTCAAGGAGTCGGGCCTCGCGTTCATGCTGCCGACTGTTGTGTTTGTGGGAACGCTGCTGCTGACGATCGCCGTGGGTGTGTATCACTCGCTGCTGGCGGGGGGGCATCCGACGCCCCTCGCCACACCGCCTCCGCAGGTCTCCAAGCCCGTGGAGTTGATGACCGTGTGGCTGCTGCTGAAGACCTTCTCCAACGGTTGCGCGGCGATGACCGGCGTTGAAGCGGTATCGAATGGGACGACGGCGTTCCGCGAGCCGCGCGCCAAGAACGCCAACCGCACGCTGACCGCGATTATCGCGATGCTGATCGTGCTGCTGTTCGGGCTGTCGTATGTGGCCAAAGTCTACGGCGTAACCGCGATGGACCCCGATGCTCTCAGCTATCAGAGCGTGTTGTCGATCGAAGTCGCAGCGGTATTCGGCCGCGGTTGGTTCTACTTTGTCACCATGACCGGCGTGTTGGCCGCGCTCTCGTTTAGTGCGAACACCGCGTTTACAGGCTTCCCGCACCTGGCGCGCGCCATCGCCGTCAGGGACTATCTGCCGCATGTCTTCATCCTGAAGGGGCGGCGCCTGCTGTTCTCGCACGGCATTTATGCGCTGACAGGGTTTACCGCGCTCATCCTGATTATCTTCGACGGCGTGACGTTGAAGTTGATTCCGCTCTACGCCATCGGCGCGTTCATGGCCTTTACGCTGAGTCAGGCCGGCATGGTGAAGCATTGGCTGAAGACTCCGGACGCGCCTCATCGCGGGGTCAAGATGTTCCTCAACGGGCTGGGAGCGGTCGCCACCGGCATTACGCTGCTGGTGATCCTTGCAACCAAGTTCCTTGCGGGCGCGTGGGTGACGGCGATCCTGGTGCCACTGCTGATCCTCATCATGTTGATGGTCAAACGCCACTACGCCCGCGTCAAGCGCGAGACGGCCGACCCAACGCCGCTGCGGCTTACAGGACTCGAACAGCCCATCGTCGTTATCCCCATGGCGCGCTGGGACAAGATTACCGAGAAGGCGATGCGCTTCGGCATGACGATGAGCAACGAGGTCAAGGTATTGCACGTCGATTCCGAGGAGGGGGACGCGCTGGGAAGCGTGTGGGATACGTTTGTGCTCCTCCCGATACGCGAAGCCAAAATGGCCGAGCCGGAACTGGTGACCGTGACGAGCAACTACCGGGCCGTGCTGTCGCCGCTGATGGAATATGTGTTGAAGCTCGAAGAGGACAACCCCGGACGCAAGATCGCGGTGCTGCTGCCCGAGCTCGTCGTGCGCCACTGGTGGGAGAACCTGCTGCACAACCAGCGTGTGCAGCTATTGAAGATCCTGCTGCTGTTGAAGGGCAACCAGCGCATCGTGGTGGTCAATATTCCCTGGTATTTGTGAGAACCGTGCCTGCGCTGGGAGTTGGACAACCCGCATACCGTCTGCGACATCCTAGCAACAAAAGCGAGGGTCTGTTCGCACGGCGACGCTTTGACCAATATGACTTTGCGAAGTTTACTCGCGACGCGACGGCAAAAAACGGTCTAGAGTTGTTGACGGCTTATTTCTTGTAGAGTGGTGGCGGCGAAGCGCGCACGGCTCTGTAGATATAGGACGGGAGGTAGGCTTGAACATCGGCGATCACCAGCAATCTGCTCCGATTCCGGTGCTTCTGGGCCTTGACGCAACCGCCTCCGTATTTCCCGCCACGCCATCGACCCACTCCGTACAGTTTTACGAGCAGGACGAAGCCCTGATCGATCGCCTCTCCGAGTTTGCGGGGTCTGCGCTGGGCGGCGGCCATCCCTGCGTCGTGGTCCTGACTCCCGCCCATCGCGGCAGCCTTTGCGCCCGGCTTATCGGTCAGGGGATCGACGTCGACCGCATGATCGAAGACGGCCGGTTCGTTGTGCTCGACGCGGCGGAAACGCTACAGCTTTTCATGGTGGATGGAGTCCCGATCGGCGAGCGTTTTTTTTCCGTGATTGGCGGTCTTCTGTCGCACGCCCTGGGCGCAACGACGAACGGGCGCGGGCGGCTTGCGGTTTTCGGTGAAATGGTGGCGCTGCTGTTTGCCGACGGCAACGCCGAGGCGGCGATCCGGCTGGAACAATTGTGGAACGAATTGAGTGCGAAGCTCCCTTTCTCGCTGCTGTGCGCCTATCCGATGGGCGGCTTCGCGCGCGGGGAAGATGAGGCGGCGTTCCGGAAAATTTGTTCGGAACATTCGCACGTTATGCCTTGCGAAAGTTACGGGAAGCTGCCTGACGAGGCGGCGCGCTTGCTGATCGTCAGCGAGTTGCAGCAAAAGGCACAGATGTTGCTAAGCGAGTTGGAGCGGCGCAAGACCGCCGAACAAGCGCTCCGCAAGAGCGAAGAATTTTCGCGCAGCATTGTGGAGAGCAGCGTCGATTGCATCAAGGTGCTCGATGCCGCTGGCCGGTTGATCTACATCAGTCCTCCGGGGCTGCGCGTGCTGGGTATTGCGGACGCGGATTCGGTCCTGAACAAACGCTGGGTCGATTTCTGGGCGCCCGAGGACCAGGAGCGTGCCGCCGCTGTTATCGCGGCGGCGCAAAAAGGCGACGTTGGAAGGTTTGAGGGGTCGCTTACCCGTGCCAATGCGGTGACGTGGTGGGACGTGACGATTGCCCCGATGTTCGGCGAGGACGGCACCGTCGAGCGGTTGCTCGCCATTTCGCGCGAGAGCACCGAGATGAAGCTGGCGCAGTCGGCGCTGATGCAATCGGAGAAACTGGCGGCGGCCGGCAGGCTGGCGGCGACGGTCGCGCATGAGATCAACAACCCGCTCGAAGCAGTGACGAATTTTATCTATCTTGCGAAGACTTCCGATGGGCTTCCCGAGGACGTTCACAGCTATCTCGAAGTGGCCGACCAGGAGCTTGCGCGAGTCGGGCACATCGCGCAACAGACGCTCGGTTTCTATCGCGACACGTCCAACCCGCGGAGTTTCGATGTGCGCGAGTTGGTTCAAAGCGTTGTCGCGGTTTATGAGCGCAAGATGCGCTACAAAAACCTCAGCCTGGACCAGCAACTGGATTCCGGCATCAGCATTTTTGCGCGCAAAGGCGACCTGAAGCAGGTGCTTTCAAACCTCCTGACCAACGCGATCGATGCCACTCCCGACTACGGCCGAATTGTCCTTAGGACCCGCAGAGCGAATCACTGCCGGACCGGGACGCCTGGTGTCCGGATCATCGTTGCGGACAGCGGTACCGGAATGTCGGCGGCAACGCAGGCTAAGGCCTTCTCGGCATTCTTCACGACCAAGGAAGATGTCGGGACCGGCATCGGGCTGTGGGTGACGAAGAATATTCTGGAGCGGTGGGGCGGCTCGATCCAGTGCCGCAGTTCCCAGGGTGCGGTGTGTGGCACGGCGATGAGTATATTCTTACCGCTCGAATGCCTATAAACAGTTGCCGCATAGGCTTCTCAATAATTGCTGCTCAAAAAATTCTTCAGGCGCTCGATGCGAAAACTCGCATCGCCGATTTCAATATCCAGCAGCAACTTTGTGGCGGCGAGCTGATTGCGAAAATCGAGCGCGGCGGTGGTGTCGGCGTCGCCGACGGTTTGCAGATTTCTCTCAACCTGCTGCGATTCGACCTGCAATGATTTCAGCCGAGCGTCCTGCGCCGTAATATTCTCCGCGACCTGCGTTCGCAGTACTTCCATGCTGCTCGCGGTATCGCCCGTCTGCACGTTCTTCCAACTCGCATAATCGTCGACGGCGCGATCGAGGTGCCTGTCGATGGCGCGGCTGGCGAAACTGTAGCTGGCCGTCACTTCGCCGTACGGTCCAACGCCGTTGGCCAGCGGGCTCACCTGCTGGTGCGCGCCGACCGCAAGCTGCACATCCCAGTTCGACTGCTTCGTTACCTTCGCTAGCGCTTGCTGCTCGATCACATCGCGGGCCTGTTTCTGTGCTGCCTGCGCCTTCAGCGATTGCGGATTGAGAGTCGGAACGTAAATTGCGGAAATCCTCGACTGCGTATCGGCGCGGTCGGCCTCCAGCTTGATTTTGTTCATCTGCATTTCCATCAGCATCGGCCGCGTCATGTTCTGCGCCTCGACCATATTCGCCGTCTTGTCGATGAGCGCATCGAGCGACGTGCTTGCCTGTGCGATCAACTCCAGTCGATGGCGCAGAGCGTCTTTCTCGATGCTCGGCAACGCATATTGCAGCACCTGCTGCACATCGACTGTCGCCTGATACAGGTCGCAGTTCTTGCGCGCGGCGTCGAGCGTCAGGCCCGACTTTTTGAAGTCGGAAAGACTGAGCGAAGCGCCGGCCGCAACCTGCGTCGGCAAGCCCGTCTCCGGTTGGGTGAGGATGGCGACGCCCTTCGGCGTGCGCAGCAGATCGCTCTGCGCCTTGGCCTGCTCGGTGAGGTACGCGCAGTAGGCTTGCGGATCGGTCTGGACAGTTTGCGCAAACGCGAGCGGCGATGCGACGAAAAGAAGAGAGGAAGCAATGATGAGAGTACGCCGTGACATTTCCGAACTCCGTAACAGGGCTGAAAAAGCAGTTAGAACAACAGCGGCTTGCGGCCGAGAAACACCGTTTTCGATTTTGCGGAGTTGGGGTGCGACAGGTCCATCTGGATGGTGAAGCCGCGCACCTGGGTCTTGAAGATCGGGTGCGTGGTATCCTGTTCGCCGAGAAAAATTTGTTTTACCGTGCCAACTTTGCGGCACAGCACCATGTCGAGATAGCAGTCGTAGATGGGCGCGCCAACCTTAGCATTGGCCTGGTTGTCGTATGGCACGAACGCGAAATAGAGCCGCGTGTTGCCGGTGGTGCTGAGGTAGTACGGGCTCAGCTTCGCGGTAGCGATGGCATCGTGCAGGCGCTCGATCTGGCGGTTGTCTTCCTGCAACTCCTTATCGGAAACGGCAATCGTTACGTCGAGCTGCGCAATCTCGGAGCGCAACTCGGCCTGCTTTTCGAGCACGTCCATCGACTTCGTTCCGGTGCTGGTCTTGTCGAGAATGCTGTCGGTCAACATCACTTCGCCGATCCTGCTGTCGGTGTACGCGCTCTGCGCCTGGGTCAGCGCGGCTAACTGTGTGTCGGCGTCCGCCTTGGTGATAAGCCCGGCGGCGAGGTCCTTGCGAATGCGTGCGGCCGTCTGCTGCGACTGCGTCAGCATAGCCTGCGTGTTCCGGTTGTCCGTTTTCTTTTGGGTATCGAGCGCGGAGAGTTCCGTACCCGTCGCGCGGTCCCGCGTGCGTTCGCGCTGGATCGCTTCCGCGAGTTTCGGATCGAGCGCGACGAGGTCGGCGCGATGCCTGGTCATTTCCGCGAGCGTGCTCTGCATGCGCTGCGCGTCGACTTTCAGGTCCTCGATTGTCTGCCGGCTGGTGACGAGTTTCGAGATAAAGTCGAGGCTCTTTTCGTCGGACGCGGACAGGATCACCGGCGCCGCCCATGTGCTGTTGACCGCATAGAAGGCCATGATGAACGCGTAGCTGAGGATGCCCAGCAGCACCGCGTACAGCGCGATCACGGCGAAGATGCGATAGAGCGTAAGAGCCGACTTGTGCATGATCGATCGGTTGACCGGAACGGCCTTCTGTCCTGCGGGCAGTGGCTTGTCGGGAATGGAATCAGTGGCTGGTGTTGCCAAGTGGCACCTCTTGCGGTTCGGGCTTTAGTTCTGGCTCGGGTTCTTTGGTGCGCGTGCCCCAGTCGGCGGAGTCCATGGTGAACAGCGCGAGGGGCGTGATGAACAGCGTGCTGACGATAGACCACGCGACGTACGCGCCGAAGGCCAGCGGGTGCTTGAGCGTTTCCCTGGGACTGTACTTGCCGATCGTCCAGCTCGCGACGGCGGCGAGACCGAGATACGTAACCAGCGGCGCGGGGCCAGCCCAGGCCAGCGGATCGAACGTCAGCATGGTAACGATGACGAGCAGCCCAACGATGGCTCCGAGCGGCGTGAGCACAAGCGTCAGCACCGTGTTGGGATGCAGCTTCCACACGTGTTGCGGAAGCGTGCGGAGCGTATAGAAGAGATCGCGGATTACACTGCGCCGCCAGCGCAGTTGCTGCTTGAAGAGCACCGACAGCGTGTTGGGCACGGTCGTCCAGCACAGCGCGTCGTTGTTGATGTAGGTGCCGTAACCGCGCAGCAGCGTTTGATGCGTGAGGAAGCGGTCTTCGCCCTGGTTGACGGGGATGCCGAACCAGTTGCGGCCACGGATTTGCGGCTCCAGTTCGAGCATCAGCGAGCGGCGAATCGCAAACAGGCAGCCGCTGATGCAGCACACGCTGCGCGTCCAGTTCTCGGGAATTTTGTAGAGCTGAAACGCGGAGTAATAGATGATCGTCTGGATGACGGTGATGACGCTATCGTTGGGATTGCGCACGCCGACGCGGCCGCCGACGGAGCCGAGGTTCGGCTCGGCGAAACACGCGGTCAGTTCGCGGATGACGTCGGGGTGGAAGATGCAGTCAGAGTCGATGGAAATAATAATTTCCGCCTCCGAGTGCTCAAGCGCGTTGCACACCGTGCGCGCCTTGCCGCAATTGACGGCGTTGCGGCCCGAGCGGATGCGGATGTTGGTGAAGTCGTGCTGCGCTTTCTGTATCCACGCATAGCTGTCGTCGACCGAGCAATCGTCCTGCGCGATGACCTCGAACTTCTCCGCCGGATAGTTGCTCTTGCTGATGCTTTCGATGGTCTCGTAGACGGTCTCGCCCTCGTTGTAGCAGGGCAGAAGGACGCTGACGGTGGGCTGCCAGGTGTAGTCCTTCTTGATCTTCGAACCCGGGAAAGCATACCGCAGCAGCAGTCCCATCAGGTATTTCAGCACTGAAATCAGCAGACACAGAAACATGATCAGCCAGAGAAGAATGGGTGCCATGACGTGCCTCCTTGCGCAAAGTTCCTGATGCTGTCACAAGGACGAGCCCGGGGTCTGATTAGCCTCAAAACGGTTGCAATCTATTTCGCTGCGGCAGTTATGAAGGTTCACCAAGGATACGCGAGTCGAAAGTGCCCGCGAAAGTGACCGACAGCGCCGCTCTTCACGCTGACGCCTCCCGTCCTCCGGTATCCTAGCTGAGTGAGCATTCAAACCATCCGCATCGGCTCGCGCGGCTCTCAACTCGCGCTCTGGCAAGCCAACCACATCGCCGACGAACTTCGCGCACACGGCCACGCTGTCGAGATCGAAGTCATACGCACGATGGGCGACCGCATGCAGGACCCTGCATTCGTCGCGCCCGCCGACGGCTCGCCGCTCGACGCCAAGGGAATCTTCATCAAGGAAATCGAAGAGGCCCTCGCCGCCGGCCGCATCGACCTTGCCGTCCACTCGCTGAAAGACCTGCCGACCGAACTGGACCCGCGCTTCACGCTCGCCGCTATCCCTCCGCGTGCCGACGCCCGCGACGCCTTCGTCTGCGAAAACTTCTGGGGCCTGCACACGCTTCCGCTGTATTCGAGCATCGCCACGACCAGTCCGCGCCGCCAGGCGATGCTGCTCGCCCTGCGCCCGGATCTCCGCTTCGTCGAGATGCGCGGCAACATCGACACGCGCCTGCGCAAGTGGGAAGCCGGCGAAGCCGACGCTCTCGTCCTCGCCTGCGCCGGCCTCGACCGCCTGGGCCGCACCGAAAATGTCCACCAGAGATTTGCCGTCGACGAGCTAACTCCCGCTCCCGGCCAAGGCGCTCTCGCGCTAGAAACCCGCTCGCCGCACCACGCGCTCGACACTGACGATCCCACGCGCGACCCCGCTATCCACTGTGCTATCCGCGCTTTGAATTGTGCGTCCGCAGAGTTCGCCACCCAGGCCGAGCGTCACGTCCTCGCCGCGCTTGGCGGAGGCTGTCAACTTCCTCTCGGCGCGTATTGCCACGAAGTCGACGGACAGTGGCACATGCATGCGCAGGTCGCCGCGCCCGACGGCGAAGAGGTCGCCCACATCATCGAACGCGCGCCGATCGGAATCACTGCTGTGGAGCTAGGCCAGCGTGCAGCGGCAGCGCTGGAAGAACGCGGGGCGATGGCGTTGCTGTAACGAATCGATTTGAGTGTAATTTCGTTACACGCCTCCGATCGAACCACAGATCTTAAGCCGCAACGTCACGTCGCTCTTTACCCCAGCGATATTCCAGAAAATCGGGCAGGTATAACCCATCATCCAACTGCGGCCACCAAACATCCACGCCGAGTGGCCCCACTATCAAGTCGGTTGCCTGTTCTGATGTGGCATTCTTCAACTCTCCAAGCTCCTCACGAGGGACCAGAAGTCGACGACCATCACTCAGCTTTAGCATTAGGAATTCAAGACCCGGCTCCGCACGATAGACCGCCTCTACTATCGTCGGTTCATCGGCCAGCAATTTCGCGCTCTCAATCGCTGCGTCAATCTCTTCATCGGTCGTCATGTCGTTAGGATGCCGATCCATGTGTCCTCTCCCAAAGCTGCTTCAACTCGCCAGCGTGGGCTGCGGCGATGTTTAAAATCTTCCGAACGTCGCTGCGCCTTGCATTGGCCGGCCGTACTGAATCGGTTCGTTTTGCGCGAGCGACCTTGCCTCCCGGCAACAAGTCGACGATTACCTGAACTCCGGCAAAACGCCCATGCGCATGTGGGGGCGGGTGGTCATGTGAGTAGCAGAGGAACCACACGCCATCGAACGTTTTCGAGCCCACGCCTCAACTCTATTCTTACCGGGCTTCGGTTACAACTTCCATACACATCACTTCACCAGCACAGCCTGCCCGGCATGAAACGACGCATGGTTCGTCCGGCTGAGAAAAACCGCCAGCCGATTGCGCGAAGGGTCCTTCGCAAAATCTTCATCGGAGACCTGGGTGTGCTTCTGTAGCCACTCATCCGCGGTGAGCGCTTCGAATGCAGCGGTCAGTTTGGCGTTGACCTCGCTCCATGCCTTCTTCAGTTCGTCCGCCGACAGCGGATCGGGAAGCGCGCCATCGGGGTTCGTCACATACGGCTCATCGAGTTGCGGATACAGCCGTTCGCCCAGCCCCAGCAGGGGAAACATGCGATCGTGCACCGCGGTCAAATGCCCGACGAGGTAGTACAGCCGGTTCCTGCCGGGAGCCACTTGCCGCTGCAACTGCTCTTCGCCAAGCGGCTGAATGCCCTTGTCCAGACGACCAATCACAATCTTCCACGAGGTGACCGCGGCGTTCACCAGCATTTCTTCGTTCGTCATATCGACTTGTTCTCCAATGGGTTTATCAACGCATCATTTTGATGCCAGTCGAATTGTCAGGATGCGAAGTTTTTCTCACTTGTGGTGCGTCGAACTCGGCGCAGGTGAGGAATGTGACCCACCGCCTCCCGCATGCGACGGCGCACTCGCATGCGAACCGCCTCCGCCCGAGTGCGAAGGCGCGCTGGAATGAGAGCCGCCACCGCCGGCATGCGAAGCCCCGCCAGAGTGTGCCGACCCGGCATGCGACGCCCCGCCACCCGGATGACTTCCTCCGCCACCGCCGTGCGGAGCATTACCGCGCGCCGGTCCAGCACCATGAGCGCCGCCGCTCGCGGGCACCACATGATGGTTCTCCACGCGGAGACCGCTGCGGTGCTCCTCAAAAGTCTCCGTCACCAACTCATGCTTTTTGCTTCCCGGAACCTCCGTCGCGAGCAGGAACTGACGCGAATCCCGGTCGAACTTCAGCGTCGTCGCAGTCCCATCAGCTGCAAGCGCACTCTTCGCCACGAACGCATCCTTCATCCCGCGAGCGCGCAGCACAGGTGCATCCGCTTTCGCGAGCGGATAATTTCCCGGCCGGCGAAACTCCTTCGGCGGCCCATCCAACGCCTCCAGCCTCTCCTTTTTGTCGAAAGAAACGCGCTCGACGTCTCGACCCTTTTTGTCTCCAACTCTGTAGACGTCATGCTTGCAGTTAATGGGCAGTTTCCCCCGCTCATCGCGCGGATGCACCGGGACATAGCAATAGCGATCGCCGCACTTCACCCACTTGCATGGCGGATGATGATGGTGGTGGTGGTCGCCCTTCGTGGGCAGCACCCAGACGTAGATATGGTTGCGGAAAATCCACGTCCCCGTGTGGCAAACCGCCCATCCATAACGCGGTCCATAGCCAACGTGAATACCGTCGCGTCCGGTGCGAATGATCGCCGGATGCACACCGCTGGGGTAGCACGGAAACTCCGGCAGGGAAGCGGCAATCGGCTCGAACGGCATGAAGTCCGCCTCCACCACATAAATGGTGAAGGTAAACTGATGCGCCAGCGGCCCGGACGTCGCCTCAAATTGGACGGTATAAGTCCCGGGCGCAACCGAGCGCGCCGCCTGAAACTGCATCGTCAACGCATTCTGCCCGGGAGAAATCTGTCCCGCACACGGAGTCACGCACGTGAACCCCTGCGGCAGCGTCGCGGCAATATCGATCGGCTCTCCGAACCCAAAAAATCCTACCGCCGAAATCGTCGTCTTCGCCCTGCCGCCGGCGTAAATGGTCTGCTCCGCCGGCGCGGCAATCATATCGAAGTCCGGCTCGTCGACAGAAAGTCCGGTTGGAGCCTGGGCCCGCGCTGGTGCGGACTCCGCCGGCGGCTCCCAGCATGTCCCATACGGCGCGCACGCGAAGAACGCCCCTTGCCCCTGCATGTCCGCAAGCCCGGGCGTCGATGCCGGCAGCCCCGACGCACCGCTCACCGCCTTCAACTCGGCTTCGCGCAGCGCGACACGTCCGGCAACCCACTGGTCCCACGCCGCAAACGCCTTCGGATCGCCCTCGCCCTCGACAACTTTGCCGCCGTTATGAAAGACAGTCGCGCCCGCCGTCGTCTTGCCGCGCGCGACGATCTGCGGCGTCATCGCAATTGCGTCCAGGTAGGCGTTGACCCGCACATACCGCCGCCCCGGATAGGCCGTCGTAATGCGGTCGGTCGGGGTCTTCAGCACGAAAAGCTCACCCGGCATCTCGGTCTGCAGATGCAGCGTAGCAATCCCCGTCAACAACTCGATCTGTGTATGCGGAACGTTGCCGGTGGTGCTGAGGTCATCGAACTTCAGTGCGGAATTTTCGCCCAGGTAGACCGTCGAGCCATCCTCAAATTCAATCTCCGCGCGCCCCGCGCCGGTCGCCAGGTTGAAGCCGCTTTCAAGCGGAAGATCGGCCTCGGCCTGCTCCCACTCCGCGTCTCCGGCATCGCCACGCGCCACTCGAACGTCGCCTTCGAGACTGCGGACCCGCACAATCTGCGGCTCGGCTGTGTCCTGCGGATCCTGCGCTATCGCAGGTGCGACCACCACCACCAAAATCCCAAGCAACAAAGCAGACGACCAGCGCTGAATTCCCATGGCAATATTTCCTCAACGCCAAACCAACCGGCGAACAAGCTAGAGACGAGCCTCACAGCCAAACGGTTGCAACGGCGGTTCTGTACACTCACTAGAACTTGCCGAGCATCTTCCATCCCGCGCTGCACCCCGTCTTCGAAGCCCTCGGATACGTCGGCGGCTACCTTGTCTATCGCCACATGCGCGACCGGCAGGGCGACCCGCTCACCGACGAGCGTCGCTGGCTCGTCATCGCCACCATAGCCGTCGGCGCGCTGTTCGGCAGCCGCATCCTCGGCCTGTTGGAGCAGGCGCCACGCGACGGCTGGCACTGGGACCAACTCCTCGTTCCCGGCGGCAAGACTATCGTCGGCGGCCTGCTCGGCGGCTGGCTTGCCGCGGAAATCGTGAAGCGCTTCATCGGCATCCGCGCGCGCACCGGAGACCTCTTCGCCGTTCCACTCTGCGTGGGGATCGCCATCGGCCGCATTGGCTGCTTTTTCGCCGGCCTCGCCGACGATACCTACGGCAAGCCCACCTCTCTGCCCTGGGGCGTCAACTTCGGCGACGGAATTCCACGCCATCCAACGCAGCTCTACGAAATTCTCTTCCTCGCGGTCCTCGGCGCCATCCTCTTTCGTTGGAATTCGAAGCCCCACACCAACGGCGTAATCTTCCGCGCCTTCATGGCCGCATATCTCGGATGGCGGCTCTTGATCGACTTCATCAAACCACAGCCGCTCGTTTATGGCCTGAACGTGATTCAATGGGCGTGCATCGCGGGCCTGCTTACGCTCGCCATCGGAGAGTTACTGAGTCAACGCGAGGTGCAGCATGTTCGATCAGCCTGAGCCGGCCCGGCCAAGCCTATCCGCGCCCATGATGCTCATGGCTATTTCCGTCGCCGGCGTGCTTCTGAGTTTCGGGATATGCGGCATAGCTGCGATTACTCCCGAAGCCGTTACCAGCATCTTCTCCGGAACGGGCGCGGTTGTGTTCGGGCTTGGCGTCCTAGTAATGGTCGTTTCCGTATTGTGGTTCTTCCTTGCAATGATTGTCGGAGCGCTTCGCCGCTGATGGAGGAAAAATGCCGGATGAAATCAAACGGAAGTCTCGACTGAGAGCGCCCGCAATGCTGATCGGTGCATCCGCGCTGGCCGTGCTCCTTAGCCTCGGCCTTTGCAGCGTGAGCCATTTCAATCTCGAAGGCCAGTCGTCATCACCGCTGGCAAACGCCGGAGTCATTGCATTCTTTGCCGGAATGATCGGCGGGTTCGTCGGCATCATCTGGCTGATCATCGCCGCAACTTTGGGGCCGCGCCACAATTGACGACATTGATTCCTCACCGTGTTGTGACACTTCGAGAAAGTGTCACTAACGCACGCCACGATCTGTGCCAGTGTGCGTACTATTTATAGAGCTCATGTCCGATTCCATGCCATCTTCGAACGATTCGATTAGAGTCCCGCTGATATGGATGGCGGTGAGTGCCATCGGTCTTTTGATCGGAATCGGCGTCTGCGGAAAAGACAACGGCGACCTCAATCGCGCTCTTACGGGCGTCATCTTCTGCACTGTTGGCGGAGCCAGTCTTCTCGTCTCGACAATCTGGCTAACGGTGCGCCTGAGCGTTCGGGGGTCGAAACCATGAAGGTGCTTTGGCAGGACAAAACAGGCTAACCACCTCAAACCATCACCAAAGGCGAAGACTAATGGCCAAAACCCGCGACTACATCTTCTACGACACCGCCGTCTCCATCTGCACGACGTGCTTCCGCCGCATCGACGCCAAGATCGTCTTCGACGACGACAAAGTCTTCATGCTCAAGCGCTGTCCCGAGCATGGTTTCGAGCGCGTCCTCATGGCCGACGACGTCGACTACTACCGCCGCTGCCGCGAAGTCTTCATCAAGCCGCCGGAGATGCCCGACCACTACAACACGCCCGTCAAGTACGGCTGCCCTTACGACTGCGGCCTCTGCCCCGACCACGAGCAGCACTCCTGCCTGACGCTGCTCGAAATCTGCGACGCATGCAATTTAAGCTGCCCGATCTGCTACGCCGAAAGCGGCCCGCACCGCACCACGTACAAATCTCTCGACCAGATCGAGCGCATGTTGGACGCCATCGTCGGCAACGAAATCGAGCCCGACGTTGTGCAGATTTCCGGCGGCGAGCCGACCATCCATCCCGACTTCTTCGCCATCCTCGACGCCGCCAAGCGCCGCCCCATCAAGCACCTCATGGTCAACACCAACGGCATCCGCCTCGCAACGGAAGAGGGCTTCGCCGAGCGCCTCGCGACGTACATGCCGCAGTTCGAGCTCTACCTCCAGTTCGACTCCCAACGCCGCGACCCGCTCATGCAACTCCGCGGCGCCGACCTGCGCAGCATCCGTACCAAGGCCCTCGAAAAACTGAACGCGCTCAACATCTCCACCACGCTCGTCGTGACCGTCGAACGCGGCGTCAACGACGACGAAATGGGCTCCATCATTGAGTTCGCGCTCGAACAGCCCTGCGTCCGCGGCGTCACCTTCCAGCCCGTGCAGCAGGCCGGCCGCCTGCAAGGGTACGACCCCGCGCAGCATCGCTTAACACTCACCGAGGTGCGTAGGCGAATCCTGGCCCAGACCGACGTCTTCAAGCCCGAAGACCTCATTCCCGTGCCATGCCATCCCGACTCGCTCGCCATGGCCTACGCCATGAAGATCGGCGGCAAGGTCGTCCCGCTCACCGGCATGATCGACCCTGACGTGCTCATCAACGGCGGCCGCAACACCATCATCTACGAGCGCGAGCCCGCCATCCGCGACCACATCTTCAAGCTGTTTTCGACGAACCACTCGCCGCAATCGCAGGCCTCGACGCTGCGCGAATTGCTCTGCTGCCTACCGCAGGTGCTCGCGCCCAAGAGCCTCGGCTACGACAATCTTTTCCGCATCCTGATCGTGCAGTTCATCGACGCGCAGACCTTCGACCTCCGCTCCATCAAGAAGACCTGCATCCACATTGCGCACCCCGACGCCAAACGCCTCATCCCGTTCGACACCTACAACATGTTCTACCGCGACGGCCTCGAAGAAAGCCGCCTCAACCCGCTCCGCGAACGCACGCTCGCATCGATACAATAGAACTGTTGCAGCAACTCCGACACCGAGGGGAACCATGGCCGTACTTACCGACGCAATCAACATCAAGCGCAAGATATTTTTCGAGTTCGAGAACACCCCCTACGTCTGCCTGGACAAGGAAATCTCCACGCCCACCGCTCGCGGCGGCCAGACGCTCGTTCGCCTCAAGATGCGCAACATGCTCACCAACGCCGTCATCGACAAGACCTTCAAAGCCGGCGACAAATTCAAAGAGCCCGACCTCGAAAAAGTCCCCGCCTCCTACCTCTACAGCGACTCCGACGGCTCCTACTTCCTCGACCAGGAGAGCTTTGAAACCCTCTCGCTCAGCACCGAAAAAGTAGGCGACGCGCTGGACATGCTGCTCGAAGGCACTATCGTCCAGATCGAGAAATACAACGGCAACCCGATCGGTCTGGAACTGCCAATGCACGTCGAACTCATCATCACCTACACCGAGCCCGCCGTCCGCGGCGACACGTCGAGCGGCAGCGTCACCAAAGCCGCCAAGCTCGAAACCGGCGCCGAAATCCGCGTCCCCCTCTTCTGCAAAGAAGGCGAAAAGATCAAGATCACAACAGAGACTCGGGAGTTCTACGGCCGCGTCTAGCTTTGAAACCGGCGCGCCCAAAGATGCTGTCAGATGCCCGTCATGTTCAGGGCGTAGTCTAGGTACCCATGAGACTGGCGTACTTCGCGCTCTTCATGGCGACAGCGGTATTGAAAGCGCAGGACGCACAGCCTCTTACCCAGGGCATCGAAGTCGCGCTCGGTGTGCCGCTGCACATCCGAATCTCCCGCACCGCGCCCGTCCGATTGGGCGCACGTGTGTCGGGCGTGCTCACCGAATCC
>DASRLB010000465.1:0-48332 GCA_035648695.1 Acidobacteriaceae bacterium
CTTCACTTTCTTCGAGCTGGTCGGCGACATCGTCAAATACAGCACGCCACTCATCACGGTCGTCGAATACCTGGTCAACCTTGTCCCATACATCCTCTACAACGTCACGCCGCTGTGCTCGCTGGTGGCTGTGCTCATCACCTTCGGCGCTTTCAGCCGCACCAGCGAGCTGACCGCAATGAAGGCCACGGGGATCAGCCTCTACCGCGTCATCGCTCCCGTTCTGCTGGTCGCGGCAATCCTTTCGGTCGCTCTGTTCTCTTTCGACGAGGTCTATCTGCCGCAGGCGAACCGCCGGCAGGACGCCTTGCGCTCCGTCATCAAAGGCAAGCCCGCGCAGACCTTCCTGCGCCCCGACCGCAAGTGGATATCCGGCCAGAGCATCGGCGCCGGCGGGCCCTCCCGCATCTTCTACTACCAGTTCTTCGACCCCGACAAGGGCGCCTTCGCCAACCTCACCGTCTTCGAGTTCAAGCCCGGCACTTTCCAACTCCGCCGCCGCATCTTCGCCTCCAGCGTCCATTGGGACGAGCACATTCAAAACTGGGTCTTCGAGAACGGCTGGGAGCGCACCTTCACCGGCGAAACCATCGGCATCTACCGTCCCTTCACCCTCTCCTCCTTCCCGGAAATCCGCGAGCAGCCCAGCTACTTCAAGAAGGAAGACCTGCCATCGCAGCAGATGTCCTACACCGAGCTCGACCACTACATCAACGACCTGAAACAAAGCGGCTTCGACACCATGCGGCTGCGCGTGCAGCTTAACCACAAGCTGGCCTACCCGTTCATCACGCTGGTCATGGCGATTCTTGCGATCCCGTTCGCGCTTTCGACGGGAAAGAAGGGCAGCCTTGCGGGCATGGGTGCGGCCGTAGGTGTGGCCATCGCTTATTGGGTGGTCGCGGGAATCTTTGAAAACCTCGGCAACGTCAACTCCCTGCCCCCGCTGCTCGCGGCGTGGTCGCCGGACATGCTGTTCGCGATGGCGGGTGGCTACCTGCTGTTGCGCACTTCGACCTGACTTCGTTCCCCTACTTCAAATACACTGGAATGGACATGATTACACCCACTCGCCTCTCCGTCCTTTCGCTGCTGCTCACCGGCGCAGCTACGCTTTCCGCTCAAACCCACGCTCCTGTGCATCACGCGGCCACAACCGCGCATACCGCGACAACCCATGCCGCTGCCGGTCCTGCCGGCTGCGCCAAAGACGTGCCGGAGCTCTCGCCGAAGATTCCGGCGCTGCCGGCCGGCGACTGCCCCAAGGTCCTCTACACGATTACCACCACTCCGTCGGTGAAGCTGGATTACGTTTCGCCGATGGAAGGCCCTGACCTGCGCACCACTCTCGGCCTCGAAGGCTCCAGCTTCTCGGAGCTTTACGTCGACACCAAAGTCGGCTCCGGTCCGCTCGCCGAGCCGCATAAGTGGTACACAATCCACTACACCGGCTACCTCACCGACGGCGTGAAGTTCGACTCGTCGCTCGATCGCAAGGAGCCCATCAACATCAACTACGGCCAGCACATGGTCATCCCCGGCTGGGACACCGGCTTCGGCGGCATGCACATCGGCGGCAAGCGCCGTCTGTACATTCCGTATGAGCTGGCCTACGGCCCGAACGGCAAGCCGCCCACCATTCCGGCGAAGTCCGAGTTGATCTTCGACGTAGAGCTGCTGGCGCAAAGCGATGCCAGGCCCGAACCGCCGGCCAAGCCCGCTGCACAGCCAGCTTCCAGCGACGGCAAGCCTGGCGCAACCGCGCAACCTTCTGCGGCGCCGATAACCGCAACACCTCGCGCGGTCGTAATGAGTTACTTATCGGCAGCTAAGTACAAGGCGTCGGATTGGAGCTTTTCTATCTCTGATACAACAATCGACAGTGAGACAATTGACGCTAAGCAGGATAAAGCTACGATCGTCGCGCATGTGGTATTCAAGGGACGAGGTACGTATATGTCGGTGGCTCCGCAAACGTTTTCCTTAGTTATGGAAAATGGAACTTGGAGAATAACCGGAACGACACCGCCGAAACTTATAGATCCAGCAGATTCGGGAGCCTCGCCACTCTAATCCGGCCAATCACGACAGGGATTCTGAGTCCCGCGGCCTCGCTTCACATCCAAGACACATATGCTTGACAGCCTGCGCCCACTCTTTCCCTACCTCCGACGATACTGGCGGAGTTTCGCGTGGGGCGGCATTGCGCTCATCATCTACAACGTCACCAAGGCGCTGGTGCCGATCGTCGTCGGCGGCGCGATCGACGACCTGCGCCTGCACCTCAGCACGGCGGTCATCGCGCGCTCCGGCCTCAAGCTGCTGGGCATCGCCGTTGTCTCGGGGACGTTCCTGTACATCACGCGGCAGGTCATCATCGGGGCTTCGCGGGAGATCGAGTTCGACCTGCGCAACGACATGTTCGCCCACCTTGAGACGCAGCCGCCGAGCTTCTTCCAGCAGCATCGCACGGGCGACATCATGGCGCGGTCGACCAACGACCTGAACGCGGTGCGGCAACTGCTCGGCCCGGCGATCATGTACAGCGCCAACACCATCGTCTTTACCGCGGCTGCGCTGCCATACATGATCCGGCTGAGCCCCAAGCTGACGATGTGCGCGTTCGTCCCGCTGCCGTTTGCGTCGGTGCTGGTGCAGTACTTCGGGGCGCGGATTCATACGCGCTTCGAGCGCATCCAGGCCATGTTCTCGGACATCTCCGCGCAGGCCGAGGAGAACTTCTCCGGCGCGCGGCTGATACGGGCGTTTGCGCAGGAAGAGGCGCAGATTGCCGCCTTCGAGCGCTCCAACCAGGAATACATCCGGCGCAGCCTGCGGCTCGCGCGGCTGATGGCGATGTTGTGGCCGACGCTGGAGTTCGTGCTGGGCATCTCGCTGATGATTACGCTGCTGGTCGGAGGGCACGAAGTGGTGCAGCACCGCCTCACCGTCGGCCAGTTCACCAGCTACAACGTGTACATGGTGCAGCTGATCTGGCCGATGATTGCAATCGGATGGGTCGTCAACCTCGTCCAGCGCGGAGCGGCTTCGGTGGTGCGCATCGACGCCATCATGAAGCAGCCTGCGGCGATCAACGACGACGATGCGGTCGCTGCGCTGGCTGACGCGCGGATTGAGGGCGAGGTCGAGTTCCGTGGGCTCAACTTCAGCTATACGGCCGATAGCAAGACGCTGAGTGACATCAATCTGCTGGTTCCTGCGGGGTCGAGCGTTGCCATTGTCGGGCCGACTGGATCGGGGAAATCGACGCTGGTGTCGCTGATTGCGCGGCTGCATGAAGCCGAACGCGGAATGGTGCTGATCGATGGGATTCCGATGCGGGATTATCCGCTGGCGACGCTTCGTCAGGCTATCGGCTTTGTGCCGCAGGAGACGTTCCTGTTTACCGAGACGATCCGCGAGAACATTGCCTTCGGGGCGCCGAACGCTACCGACGAGCAGGTCCGCGAGGCCGCGGCGACAGCGCACATTGCTACCGAGATCGAGGAGTTCCCTAACGGCTTCAAGACGCTGGTCGGCGAGCGTGGGATGACGCTTTCGGGTGGGCAGAAGCAGCGTACCGCGATTGCTCGCGCCATCATTCGCGATCCGCGGATACTGATCCTCGATGATGCTCTGGCGAGTGTCGACACATATACCGAAGAGCGGATTCTCGACTCACTGCGCGATGCGATGCAGGGACGAACGACGGTGCTGATCTCGCACCGCGTTTCTACGGCGCGCAGTGCTGACCGCATTGCTGTGCTCGTCGCGGGGCGGATCGTCGAGCTTGGAACGCACGAAGACCTGCTCGAACGCGGCGGCTATTACAGCAACCTGTTCGATAAGCAGCGGCTGGAAGAGGAACTCGCTACCGCGAGTTGAACGCCAACGCTTGGTTTTTTGTTGTCATTCCCGCAGGGAATCTGCGGTCCTCTACAGCCGCACAAATCGGGTGACCCATCTTCGGCGCGTTCTCTGCGCCTAAGGTGGGCAGCCTCAATCCTTTGCAGCCACCCCAAGAATCTTCACGATCACCCGCTTCGATCTTTGCCCGTCGAACTCGGCGTAGAAGATGCGCTGCCACGTTCCGAGGTCGAGGCGGCCGTTTGTGATTGGCAGCGTCGTTTCGTGGTGCAGCAGCAGCGCCTTCAAATGTGCGTCGGCGTTGTCTTCGCCGGTCTGGTGGTGCTTGTAGCCGGGCCAGCGCGGCGCGAGTTTTTCGAGCCAGATGCCGATGTCCTCGATCAGGCCGTCCTCGTTGTCGTTGACGTAGATGGCCGCCGTGATGTGCATGGGGGAAACGAAACATAGGCCGTCGATGATCCCGCTGCGGCGAACGATTGCCTCGACCTGCGGTGTGATGTGGACCATTTCGTAACGCTCGTCGGTGTTGAATGTGAGGTATTCCGTGTGGGCCTTCATGCGGTTGATCTTAAATGCTGCTTGCTCTGAGGATGCCACCCCTACCCCCCTTATTTGCTCAAAGTCCCTTAAACAAACCACTTAGCTCCGTACCTTACCGGCGAAGAATCGCAAAGTATTCATTCCACAATGGTTATAGTCAAAGTATTCATTCGGCGGTAGTTGCGAGGTGGGGGGTCACTTTATTTTGAGGAGGCGGTAGACTTCCGACATGCGTATCGCGCTTGTATTCCTGATGTTGACAGTGGCGACGGCTGCCTCCGCGCAGTGGGACATTCAGGACTCCGGCACGAAGGCTTCGCTGCGCGGGATTCACTCGCTGGGCAAAGGGATTGCGTGGGCCTCGGGGACTGAGGGGACGGTTCTGCGGACCGAGGATGGTGGCGTGACGTGGCAGCACTGCACTATTCCGCCGGGGGCCGAGAAGCTGGATTTTCGCGGGGTGCAGGGGTTCGATGCGAAGACGGCGATTGTGATGTCGAGCGGCACGGGGGATTTGTCGCGGCTATATGCGACAAACGATGGCTGCCAGACCTGGACGCTGGTGTTCACTAACCCGGACAAGGACGGGTTCTGGGATGCGATAGCGTCCCCGGCTTTCGAGCCACCGGGAAAAAGCCGGTCGCTGCTGCTGCTCGGTGACCCGACAAGCGCACATTGTCTCAATCTTTGGAAAGTGCTCAGGACGGAGACCGGCACATGGCAGCACGAACGCCAGTTCGGAAAGGTCTTGCGGCTGCCCTCGAACCCATCTACTCGTGAAACAGCGTTTGCAGCCAGCAACTCTTCGCTGGTGCTTCTTCTTCCTGAAGCCTGGTTCCGGTATGGAATATGGTTTGCCGGAGGAGGCGGCCCGGGAGGCGGCTATTTTTTTGGCGAAGGTCCTAAATGCCCGCAGGGTGATGGCAGCTTTTGTGGGGAAAAAATACCGGTCGGCGAAAGTAGCGCGACTTCGGGCGTTTTCAGCATTGCGTTCGCGACCCGGCCCAAACACCTTCGCGGCTTTTACTCTTCCCGGGCAGATGTTGTCGCTGTCGGCGGCGATTATACGAAGCCGGATGACGCTTCGGCCGCTGCAGCGTACTCAGTGGATTGGGGACGGCACTGGGACCGCGCGGCGACGCAGCCGCACGGCTTCCGCAGCGCCGTCGCTTACGACGCCTCTGCCAAAACCTGGATCACCGTGGGCCCCAACGGCACCGATATTTCCACCGATGACGGACGAAATTGGCGCGCACTGAAGCCCGGGCCGACCGATGCGCCCGATGCGGACAAGAATTGGAATGCGCTTTCGCTGCCGTTCGTGGTTGGGCCGCATGGGCGTATCGGAGTGTTGCGGCCGTCGGCTCTTTCTGCGAAGCCTTAATTGAAAGCAACAACCTTGACGCAAAGTTCGCGAAGTTGGCCAAGTTTCGCCAAGTAAGACCAAGGCAACTGTAATGTCGGGATGGCGGCTACGTCTCCACTGGTAACAGCGCGGAACCGCATCTTCCGTGCGAGCATCAAACCTAGCGAAGTACGCGCAGGCAGAACAAAGCAGACAGGAGACCCATGCTTCTTGCAATTCTTCACGCGCTCCGGATGACCGGCATTATGGCCTGGGAAATTCTTTGGGCGCTGTGCTTCGGGTTCATTCTCTCGGCCGTTGTCGAGTCGGTCGTCTCGAAAGAAAACGTCAGTAAGCTGCTGCCCGACTCTTCGGCGAAGACCATCGTTGTGGCGTCGGCGCTGGGGGCGGCTAGTTCTTCGTGCTCGTATGCGGCGACGGCGCTGGCGCGCTCGCTGTTTCGCAAGGGCGCGGACTTTATCGCGGCCATCGCCTTTCAGTTCGCGTCCACGAACCTGGTCGTTGAGCTGACCGTGCTGATCGCCGTGCTGCTGGGCTGGCAGTTCGCGGCGGCGGAGTTCGTCGGCGGCCCGATCATGATTGCCATCCTCGTCGTGCTGCTGCGGTTGACGCTGAAGCCGAAGGTGATTGCCGCGGCGCGCAAGCAGGCCGAGCGCGGGCTTGCCGGCAAAATGGAGGGCCACGCCGCGATGGATATGAGTCTGCACACGGGTACCTTCTGGCAGAAACTTACGTCGCGCAAAGGCGTGACCGCGACCAGCCACTACTACTGGATGGATTGGTACTCGCTGTGGCCGGACATTGCGGGCGGGCTGCTGATTGCCGGGTGCCTGGCGGCGTGGGTGCCGCAACATTTCTGGCAGGGATTTTTTCTGGTGGGGCATCCGCTGCTGGCGAAGTTCTGGGGACCGGCGATTGGGCCGCTGGTGGCGGTGCTTTCGTTCGTCTGCTCGGTGGGCAACGTGCCGCTGGCGGCCGTGTTGTGGAACGGCGGCATCAGCTTCGGCGGCGTGATCGCGTTCCTGTTCGCCGACCTGATTATTCTGCCGATCCTCGACATTTATCGCAGGTATTACGGCCTGAAGGTTGCGGCAATTTTGTTTGTTACGTTTTACGCGGCGATGTCGCTGGCCGCGCTGGCGGTGGAGTGGATTTTTGCGGCGCTGCATTTGATTCCTACGGAACGCTCGGTGCAGATCATGCAGGAAAGCGTGCGGTGGAACTATACGTCGGTGCTGAATATTGTGTTCGTGCTGGTTTCGGTTGCGTTGCTGATTCGGTTTTTCAGAACCGGCGGCCCCGCGATGCTGAAGATGATGGACGAGGCTCCCCCGGCGGATGCGCCGGCGCATCACTGCTGCCATTGAGGCAGGGGATAGTGAGCAGAGGATAGAGGATAGTGAAAGGCCCGCTGCACTGGCTCTAGAATTTACGCATGGTTCTTTATGCTGCCACGACCAATCCGGGCAAGCTGGCTGAGTTCGCGGAAAGCGCCAGCGACGACGGCATCGATGTTCGTGCGCTGCCGAATATTGCTGCCCTGCCCGAGCCGGTTGAAGATGCCGCCACCTTCATGGGCAATGCTGAGATTAAGGCTGTGGCGTATTCGCTGGCGTCGCCGGGGTTGATGGTGTTCGCGGATGATTCGGGGTTGGAGATCGATGCGCTGGGTGGGGCTCCGGGGGTTCGGTCGGCGCGGTTTGCGGATGATCGCGGGTTCGACGTTCCCTCGGGCGCGGGAAAAGATGAGCGCAACAATCTCTGCGTGCTTTCCCTGCTTGCGGGAGTTCCGGCCGCGCCGCGAGGTGCGCGTTTTGTTTGCGCGCTGGTACTGGCGCGCGATGGCAAAGTGGAGCTGCGGGCGGAGGGAAAGGTCGAAGGCGAGATACTCGATGCGCCCCGCGGGCAGGATGGATTCGGGTACGATCCGCTGTTTCTGCTGCCGGACCTCGGCCTGACGATGGCCGAACTTGCGCACGAGCGGAAGTGGAAACTGAGCCATCGGGGCAATGCTTTCCGCGATCTTCTTGGCCAGCTCCGGAACGGCGATTTTCTGGCCACCACACCAAAGACCGCACGGAGACTGCGATAACCGAACGGCCTTCCTTGACGCTCCTACATCGCAGCGGAATAATCAGACTGCCGACTCACGTCAAGTCCACGGGTCGCCGTAACGGACCGCAAGCGAAACAGGAGCGCCGCATGGCTACAGCCGCACCGCCAGCACCATCTTCATCCGCGCCGCTGAAAGGCGTGCAACCGCTCCGCGCCGGCGAGGGCCATAGTTTTTTCTGGCGGCGCCTGCACTCGCTGTCAGGCATCGTTCCCATCGGCGCGTTCCTGATCGAGCACATCGTTTCGAACTTCGAGGCCATCAACGGGCCGCTGGCGTATGCGCAGCAGGTCAAGTTTCTCAACAGCCTTCCGCTGGTGCGGGTGCTGGAGTGGACGTTCATTTTTATCCCGCTGGCGTTTCATGCGCTGTATGGCGTGTACATCGCGGTTCGCGGGCGGTCGAATGTTAATGTTTATCCGTGGGCTGGAAATTTTGGCTACCTGATGCAGCGCGTTACGGGCATCATCGCGCTGCTGTACATCGGGTATCACGTCTGGACGCAGCGCTTCTCTGGTGTCAACCTGCCGGAGCATCCGGGAGCGGCGTTTCATAAGGTCCAGATGGAGTTGCATAATCCGTGGATACTTGCCGTTTACGTTATCGCGATGATTGCGACTTGCTGGCATTTTGCTTATGGTATCTGGCTGTTCGCCGCGAAGTGGGGTATTACGCCGGGCAATAAGGCGCGGAAGAATTTCGGGTATGTCTGCGCTGTTGGCGGTACCGCGCTTTGCGTTCTTGGGCTGATTGGGATGTATGCATTTGTCAATCCGAAGTATGCGAATGCTCCGGATGATGTCATGCCCGCGCAGCCACCCGGAATCGTTCTGCCCGCGCGGTAGTTTTCCTTGTTGTCATTCCGATAGGAATCTGCTGTTGTTCTTGTTCTTGCTGCTGCTTCTGAGATGGGTCCGGGCTTTAGCCCGGACATTCAAAACCGCAACAGAATCGGGCTTGAGCCCATGAGGTACGAATCAACATGGCCGCTCCACCAAACAACACTAATCCACAGCAGCGTGGCGAGGTTCACTGATGGCCAATATGAAGGGTATGATCTTGGCGTCCGTTATGACGATGTCACTTAGCGGTTGCCAAAAAGTCGCTCCCGAAGCCGCCGCGTCCAAAACATCTAAACTAAAGGATTTTTTGAGTAAAACAGATCTTTTACTCAAGATTCAACGTCTCCGTTTAGATGCCCTCGTCTTACCTGAAGACAATAAAGACACGCTGAACGGGTCGATAAAGTCTCATTGGATCCCTGCTCAAATATCGATCTTGCCAGTGACCGTTGAAGAAGTTAATAAAAAGGACTCAGAAGTGAGGGGGGCTAATATCACTGTTCAAGACGATTACTTCGTGATCAGCGGCTACGGCTCACCCACAGAAGGCAAACATAGCAACGGACAAGCATCACTTGATTTGGATGAGTTGGTCGATATGCAAACGGCCATCACTTATATGCAGGACGCAGCTAAACAGTGGCGCGTCAAGAATCCAAGCGACGATACGATCATCCGTTTCAAATCTAAAGACGGTCTTTCATTAGAACTGGAACAAGATGACGACACAAAAAAGGTTGTGTTCGCACTTTCAATTGACGGGACTTCCGTAACTTTTGGCGATGATCAACTTGCTGCACTATCCGGGAAGCTCTCTAACTCAATCGAAGAACTGAAAAAGCGATAGCAAATGATGATTTAAAGAGAAAGACGGACTGAACATGGCAGCAGCACCCAAAATTATCGTCGTCGGAGGAGGCCTTGCCGGTCTCTCTGCCGTCATCAAGATTGCCGAGGCCGGCGGTACGGTCGACCTCTTTTCCATCGTGCCGGTGAAGCGTTCGCACTCGGTGTGCGCGCAGGGCGGCATCAACTCCGCGAAGAACCTGAAGGGCGAAGGCGACAGCACCTGGGCGCATTTTGACGACACCGTTTACGGCGGCGACTTTCTCGCCAACCAGACGCCCGTCAAGCAGATGTGCGAGCAGGGGCCGGCGATCATCGACCTGCTGGACCGCATGGGTGTGCCGTTCAACCGCACGCCCGAGGGGCTGCTGGACTTCCGGCGCTTCGGCGGCACGCTGTTCCACCGCACCGCATTTGCGGGCGCGACTACAGGTCAACAACTTCTGTATGCGCTGGATGAGCAGGTGCGGCGGTATGAGTCCGAGGGCAAGGTTACGAAGTATGAGGGCTGGGAGTTTCTCTCCGCCGTGCTGGACGACAACGGTGTTTGCCGCGGCATTTGCGCGATGGACCTGCGGTCGATGGAGACGCGGACGTTCGCAGCCGACGCGATTATCGTCTGCACCGGCGGCAATGGCGCGATTTTTGGCAAGAGCACGAACTCGGTGGTGTGCACGGGGTCGGCGCAGTCGGCGCTGTATCAGCAGGGCGCGTTTTATGCCAATGGCGAGTTCATCCAGGTGCATCCGACGTGCATTCCCGGCGAGGACAAGCTGCGGCTGATGTCGGAATCGGCGCGCGGCGAAGGCGGCCGGGTGTGGGTGCCGAAGGACAAGAACGACAAGCGCGCGGCGCAGACGATTCCTGAAGCCGATCGGTGGTACTTCCTCGAAGAGTGGTATCCGAAGTACGGCAACCTGGTGCCGCGCGATGTGGCCACGCGGGCGATTTTCAAGGTGGTGTATGAGCTTGGCATGGGCCTCGAAGGGCAGCCGATGGTGTACCTCGATGTGTCGCACATCGACCGCGAGACGCTGAACCGCAAGCTCGAAGGCATTCTCGAAATTTATGAGAGGTTTGTCGGCGACGATCCTCGCGAAGTGCCGATGAAGATTTTTCCCGGCATGCATTACACCATGGGCGGGCTGTGGGTGGACTTCAACCAGCAGACGAACCTGCCGGGTGTTTTTGCGGCGGGTGAGGCCGATTACTCGATCCACGGAGCGAACCGCCTGGGCGCGAACTCGCTGCTCTCGTGCATCTATGGCGGCTTTAGGGCCGGGCCGCAGGCGATGGCTTATGCCAAGGCGCTTCCGGCGCAAACAGGCGACGGCGGGCACGCGGCGGAACTCTCTCGGCAGAAGGAAAAGAACGCCGCGCTGCTGAACAACAAGGGCACGGAGAACCCGTTCAAGATATGGCGCGAACTGGGCGAGACGATGACCAAGCATGCGACGATCATTCGCTACAACGCCGGGCTCGATGAATGCGACACGAAGATTGTGGAGCTGCTCGACCGCTACAAGAACGTCAACCTTTCGGACAAGAGCCAGTGGGCGAATACGAGCTTTGCGTTTACGCGGCAGTTGTATAACATGCTCGAACTTGGGCGCGTGATCGTGCAGGGCGCGCGGTTGCGCGACGAGAGCCGCGGCGCGCACTTCAAGCCTGACTTTCCGGAACGCAACGACGAACAATTTCTCAAAACCACGAAGGCATCGTTCAAAGACGGCGCGCCGGCGTTTGAGTACGAAGCCGTCGACACCAGTCTTATTCCGCCACGGGCAAGGAGGTATGATGCGGCAACGTAAAACGGGCCAGCGGCGACTTGCACAGTCGTACGTGGCCCGATGCATCCGCATCTCATTTAGCTATGATCGGACCTTGGGAACTTTCGAACATCATTTATGTCGTCATCGTCATCGCATTTGTCATCGCCGTCGCTTACACGGTGGTCCACAATACGCGGATCAGAAAGCGGCAGCGCGAGCTTCTGCGGCCTGGGGAGGAAATCCTGAACACGCCGAGCAGCATTGTGGCAGCGACCGAATCTCTGCAGCATGACAGACATAAGTGATGGAAGTGTTGCGGCAGCCGATCCACGGTTTGCGATTCGGACGCGGAACGTGGGAAGTGCCTGTGTCGCAGCGGCACATGAGAAGCAATGAAAGAAGGGCATAACCGTGGATGGATCAGCCGGTTTTATTGTGATGATTGTTGCCATGGGTCTTTTCTTCTGCGCGCTGATTGGCGGGATAGTGTGGCTGTATAGTTCGCAGAGCGCGAAACGCCAGAAGGCGACGAAAGTTGAGTCAAGGAGCGGTAATGGCAAGTGAATCGAAAACAAACTCTGTGGCTGGACGCACCATCAAGGTCTCCATCAAGCGCCAGGCCACACCCGACGCGCACGCGACGACCGAAACCTTCGAGATCCCGTATCGCCCGAACATGAACATCACATCGCTGCTGGGCGAGATCGCGCTGAATCCGCGCACCGTCAACGGCACGGACACCACGCCGATTACGTACGACTCGAATTGCCTCGAAGAGATTTGCGGGTCGTGCGCGATGCTGATCAACGGCAAGGCGATGATGGCCTGCTCGGCTTTGGTCGACAAGCTGGAGCAGCCGATTACGCTGGCGCCGCTGTCGAAATTTCCTGTGGTGCGCGACCTCGCTGTCGACCGGTCTGTGCTGTTTGAGAACCTGAAGAAGATCAAAGCCTGGGTGCCGATCGACGGCACCTACGACATCGGCGCCGGGCCGCGCCAGTTTCCGCAAATTCAAGAGCAGCGGTATCCGCTTTCGAACTGCATTTCGTGCACGATCTGCATGGAAGTCTGTCCGCAGTTCAACGATGTGACGGGGTTTGTGGGCGCGGCGACGATCGCGCAGACCAAGCTGTTCAACATGGACCCTGCGGGATCGGTGCTGAAGGAAGAACGGCTGCGCGCGATGTCCGGCGGCGGCGGCATCCAGGAGTGCAGCTTCGCGCAGAACTGCGTGGTGGCGTGTCCTAAACAACTGCCGCTGACGGAGGCGATCAGCGATATTGGGCGCGATGTCTTCGTGCAGCAGGTGAAGGACTTCTTCACGCGGTAGCTGGAAAAGGGTGTAACGTAGAGAAATTATGGACGAACTTCTATTCAACGTGACGCAGGAGCCGGAGGGCGGATACGTAGCTATAGCTGTCGGTGAAAGCATCGCAACTCAGGGCGATTCGTGGGACGAATTGTGTGCCATGGTTCTGGATGCGACGCGCGGCTACTTCTACGATTCCAAACCTCCAGCACGCATTCGGCTCTTTCTTCACGTCGAACAGGTTTTGGCTGTTGCGTGAAGACACCGCGAAATCTTTACGGACGTGAACTCGCCGATCATTTGATGCGCCGCTGGGACTACCGAGAACATCATCAGACGGGCAGCCATATCATTCTTCGGACAGAGACTCCATCCGGGCAGACCCTTCCGATTCCTGCTCATAAACCTCTTGTTGTAGGGACTCTGAATGCAATCCTAAAGATGGTCGCGGAACACAAGGGTGTGACGCGGAACGCTGTGCTTCGCTGGCTCTGAGCGCAGACCGAACTACATCTCCGCCCACTGACGCAGCAGGTTGTGATAGACGCCAGTGAGTTGCACCGAGCTGGCCTTCACATCGCTTTCTTTTGCTGAGGATGAGCCAGCAAGCCGTTGAATCGCCTGGTCCAGATCGAACAGCAGAGTCCTCTGCGCGTCCTGGCGGATCATGCTCTGAATCCAGAAGAAGCTCGACGCGCGCGCGCCCCGCGTTACCGGCTCGACGCGGTGGAGGCTGGTCGCCGGATAGAGCACCATGTGGCCCGCGGGGAGTTTTACGCTCTTTGAGCCGTAGGTGTCTTCGACGATCAGTTCGCCGCCGTCGTACTCGCCGGGGGGCGTGAGGAAGAGCGTTGCGGAGAGGTCGGTGCGGATGCGCTGGCCCGTGGCCGCGAGCTGGCGGATCGCCGTATCGACGTGCGTGCCGAAGGTCTGGCCGCCGGAGTAGCTGTTGAACATCGGCGGGAAAACGCGCAGCGGCAGCGCCGCCGACATGAACAGAGGCGAGCGCGCGAGGCCCGCGAGAATGATCTCGCCCACCTCGCGCGCGACGGGCGAGCCTTCGGAAATTTGCGCGTTGCGCTTTACTTCCTGGGCCTGATAGCCGGCCGTGACGCGGCCGTCGGTCCACTCGGCGGCGGCGAGTTTTTGTCTCGCCGCCGCTACTTGTTCCGTCGTCAATACATCGGCAATTGTGATCAGCATTTTTCGGTGTCCTTAGAACCTCAAGTTCGCGCCAATTTGTGCATTCAACCCAGCGCCCGGAATGAGATGGCTCGGGTGCGGCTGGTCGATGTAGAAGCGGTTGAGCAGGTTGTAGACGTTGGCCTGCAACTCGATGTGGTCGCTGACCGCGCGCTTCAACATCGCGTTGAATACCCAGTAGCCGGGCACCTGCTTCATCCCAACCGCGGTGACGATGTAGCCTGCGCCGTTCGGGTTCGGCGCGTACGCCGTCGGAACATACGGCACGGTCGAGCTTGCTGTGCGGCTTGCAACATAATTGCCGCCGAAGCCCGCGCTCATCCGCAGCGGCAGCCGATGCGTCAGGAACGCGTTGAACGTCTGCTTCGGCACATTCGCAAGTTGATAGCCGACGGCGAGCGGGAAGAACTTCGAGTAGAGCACGCGGCTCGACAGATAGGCGTAGCCAAAGACCAGGTCGGTGCCGCCGGCGAGCCGACCGACCGCGCTGGCCTGTACGCCCTTTACGAGTTGATTGCCCGCCAGCACAATGTTGTTCGAGTTGGTGGGATCGGTCTCGCGCGCGCTGTCTTTTTCGGTATGGAACCATGCGCCTTCAAACTTCAGGCGGTCGGCCAACATGCTGTACTTCGCGCCGACTTCGTAGGTCTCGTTTTCCTCGGGCGCGAGCAGGCTGGAGGAGACGCTGAGGCTGAGCGACTCCGCCGACGGGTTGAAGCTCGTGCCGTAGTCGAAGTACACACTGCCATGCGCGTTGGGTTTGAAGACGAATGCGCCGCGATAACTCGGCTGCGTCACCTTCTGCTCGGTAGGCTTGATGGCCGCCGTGAGCGACGCGCCGGGGACGGTGGTCGACGATGCGTAGAGATTGACCACAGTGTCGAAGAGGTCCCAGCGCACGCCGCCGCTGGCTTCGAACATGCGGCCGAGTTTCACTGTGTCGACGAAATAGACGCCCGCGCTCTGCGACTTCAGGTGCGTGATGCCGGAGATGTATTCGTTGCCGGCGAACGCGTCGTGGGGGTTGGGGTTGGCGAGGTTCGTGGAAGGCACCGTGTTGAGCGAGCCCTTGACGCCGTTGGTCGTGACGCTGGTGGCGAAGCTGGTGCGGATGGGGTTAGAAATTTCGCGGCCGCCTTCGACGCCTCCCGCAAAGTTGTTGCGAATGCCGAGGAGTTTGAAGCGCGCCGTCAACTCCGTCTGGTCCCAGAGGTCGCCTTCGACGCTCTTGATCGCCAGTTGATTGCGGTTCACCGTGATCTGCGAGGCGGGTGTGGAGAAGTTATACGTACACGGCAGCGACGTATTCACAGCGTTCGTCGGCAGCGCCGCGACGACCGTTCCGACAGGCTCCAACTGCGAGACGTTTCCGCAGATTTGCGGCTCGGTGATCTGGACGTTGCGCGGATAGTTTGCCCAGCGGCCGATGGTGTGTGCGTCGACGCTTTCGCTGAAGGAGTGGTTCGCCTTCAGCGTGACGATGTCGTCGTTGGTCTTGAGGAAATTTGCGTGCGGGAACCCGAAGTAGGAGTGCCGGTTGACACCCGGCGCAACCTGATTGAAGAACCACGGGAGGCCGTAGTCCGGTGTGTCGCTTTCGGTGAAGTGGAAGTAGCTGACGGTCAGCCGCGTCGCGCCGTTCATGCCGAAGGAGATCGACGGAGCAATGCCGTAGCGGTTGTTCTCGGCGTAGGGGCGGCCGGCGACGCCGCCCTCGGTGCCCATCGCGGCGATGCGGATTGCCGAGCCGTTGGCGAAGTCCGGGAACGGGTGGTTGATGTCGGCCGTGGCGCGGCGGGTTGCGTCCGTGCCGAGCTGCGTCTGCACGTGCTCGAACTTGTCGGTGGTGGGAGCTTTGCTTTCCTGGTTGATGACGCCGCCTGTTGAGCCGCGTCCGAACTGCACGCCGGCGGGGCCTTCGAGGACTTCGACCTGGTCGAAGTCGAAGCTGTCGCGGTAGTAGCTGCCGAAGTCGCGTATGCCGTCGAGGAAGATGTCGTTGCGGGCGCTGAAGCCGCGGATGGTGAGGTTGTCGCCCTGCGCGCCGCTTTCGCCGGCCGCGATGCTGATGCCGGGGACGTTGCGGATCGCGTCCGTCAGCGAGCGGTTGCCCTCGTCTTTGAGGATGAACTGCGGGACGACGGCGACGGTCTGCGGCGTGTCGATGAGCGACTCCGTGAAGCGCGTCATGGTGGTGGCGTCGGGCAGCGTGGAGGTTACGTCTACCGACTCCGCATGTTGGACGCCTACTGTGACTGCGTCGGCGCCTTTGAATTGGAAGTTGAGGCCGGTGCCGGCGAGCAGCTCGCGTAATGCCGCATCGCTGGTCAGGAGGCCGACGACGCCTTTTGTTTTGAAGCCGGCGAGTTGATCTTCGGTCAACTCCAGCGCTACGTTGACGCCGCTCTGCACGCGGTAGGCGTCGAGCGCTGCGCTCAACGGGCCGTCCGGGATGCGGAAGCGCCGCACCGGCAACTGCGCGGGGGCGGGTTCCTTGCCGTTTTCGGCCACCAGTTGTTGCGCGATCGCCAGCGTGCGACCGCTGACCGCGGTGTACGCCGCCACCGCCGCCAGGGCGAACATCTTCTTTCCACGGTGCCTGCCTGCACTGGACAGTTTCTTCTGGTTCGGCTTCTGCATCTGCTTCCTTTCCGGTTGCAGCCAGACCCTCGGAGGCCGGGCATTTGCTTCGTTCGGCGCGGCTACAGTGGCGCACTCGCTGGCTTACAAGGACTTCAGGGCCCGTCTGACTCTGCCAATTTCCGCCTTGGAGCGGATAAGGGACTGGATAAGTCCGAGATCTTATTACCTTACCGCAGATATACGACCGAAGGGGTCTTGATTACGGGGAAATTACAATTTTCTGTGCGGATATCGAATTTTTGATTTTTGGCGGGAAGGTATGACTGCGTGGTGGAGTCGCTGGAGTTCGTCGCCGCAAGGAGTTCGCAAGAACCTTGACGCAAAGTTCGCGAAGTTAGCCAAGTTTCGCGAAGGCGTCCGTGGCGGACCTTCGTGATTTTCTTTGCGGACTTTGCGCCAGGGTTATTGCTTTGCTCTCGCGCAAAGCCGGCAGAGAGCCTAAACTCCGACAGGCTTTCCGAGCAGCGGACGCACGCGCTCAAGCGCTGCCTCCGCTGTCAGGCCGTATTTCTCGCGCAGAGCTTCCACTTTGCCGTGCTCGATGAACTGGTCGGGCCAGCCGATGCGCACTACAGGCACATCGATCTCCAGGTGATTCAGGCATTCGAGTACAGCGGAGCCGAAGCCGCCGGCGAGGACATGGTCTTCCATGGTGACGACGAGGCCGCATTTCGACGCGTAACGATCGATGCAGTCGTGGTCTACGGGCTTCGCAAAACGCGGGTTCACTACTGCGGCCGAATGCCCCTCGGCCTCGATCATTTTTGCGAGGCGCTCGGCCTCGGGCAGCATCGCGCCGAGCCCGAAGATGACGATGTCGCGACCGTCGCGAATCACTTCGGCCTTGCCGATTTCGAGCGCGACTGGATGCTCCTTGACAGCAGCGCCGGGGCCGATGCCGCGAGGGTAGCGGATCGCGCACGGGCCGTTGCGCAGCATGGCGGTGTACATCATGTCCTGTAGCTCGTCCTCGTCTTTTGGCACCATGTGCACGATGTTCGGAATGCCGCGCAGGTAGCTGATGTCGAAGAGGCCGTGATGGGTGGGGCCGTCGTCGCCGGAGAGGCCGCCGCGGTCCATGCAGAAGACTACCGGGAGATTTTGCAGCGCCACATCATGCACCACCTGGTCGAACGCGCGCTGCAAAAACGTCGAGTAGATGGCGCAGAAAGGCTTGTAGCCCTTGGTCGCCATGCCGGCGGCGAACAGCACTCCGTGCTCTTCCGCGATGCCTACATCGAAATAGCGCTTCGGATGATGCGGCCGAAAAAGATCGAGCGCAGTGCCGTTGGGCATGGCCGCCGTAATCGCGACGACCTTGTCGTTCATGGTGGCGAGCTTGGTGAGGCTTTCGGCAAAAACTTCGGAGTAGGTTTTCTGCGCCGCGGGCTTGGTATCGCCCGTCTCGGGGTTGTAAGGGCCCAGGCCGTGGAACTTCTTTTGCGAGTCGATGGCGGGCTGAAAGCCGCGCCCCTTCTGCGTGATTGCGTGCAGCACGACGGGCTTGTTCTGGTTCTTGAGGAACTTGAACGTTTCGATGAGCATGGGGATGTTGTGGCCGTCGATGGGGCCGTAGTAGCTGAGGCCGAACTCCTCGAAGATCATGCCGCGCCCGACGATTCCCTTGGCCGCCTCTTCCGCTTTGCGGGCGATGTGACGCGCCGCTTTGCCGCCAAATTTTTCGAGCAGGCCGGCCGCCCGGTCGTGGATGCTGACATAGGTCGGGTTGGTCGCAATCTTGTGGAAGTACTCGGCAATCGCGCCGACGTTCTTGTCGATCGACCACTCGTTGTCGTTGAGCACGATGATCATGCGCCGGGTCTGCGCCGCGATGTTGTTGAGCGCCTCGAAACTGATGCCGTTGGTGAAGGCGGCATCGCCGGCGAGCGCCACGATGTGCTCGTCGCCGCCGGACATATCGCGCGCGACCGCCATACCCAGCGCGGCGCTCAACGCGGTGCCGGCGTGGCCCGCGCCGTACGCATCGTGCTCGCTTTCGGTGCGCAGCATGAAGCCGTTCAGGCCACCGGGTTGGCGGATGGTCGAAAACTGCCGCTCGCGCCCCGTCAGCAGCTTGTGAACGTAACTCTGGTGGCTGACGTCGAAGACGAAACTGTCCCGCGGCGTGTCGAACACGTAGTGCATCGCGATCGTCAACTCGACGACCCCCAGGTTCGGCCCGATATGGCCGCCGGTCTTGGCGACACTGAGGATCAGCCGCTCGCGAATTTCCTCCGCCAGCCGCTCCAGTTCCACCATCCCAAGCCGCTTTACGTCCGCCGGCGACTTGATCCTGCTTAGATACTCACTCATTCTTCAGAACCCGTCTGCCTAACCGGCGGTCGTTTGCCCTGACCGCGGCCCCGTGCCAATGTTCCAGTATATCTTTTCGGCACTATGAACTATTGGTCGAGGCCACCACGCTCGCGGGTTACGCTTCGTGTCGCCTTTCAGCTCGATGTATCGAGCAGAGTCACTGCGGCAATGAATCCTTAGCCACGGTCACCGGCGCATCGTTGGTCTTCATCGCACCTAACGTAACGCTGGGCTGCGACGGAACGATCGCGTACTTTCCATAGTCGACGGTCAGCGTCACCTCGCCGCCCAGGCGCACATGGCTCAGGATCACATCTTTCCGCGGCAGCCAAAATTCGCCCTGCCGCGCATAGCGGTAGTCGAACGTTGCGGTGCTGGTGATCCAGGACGGGTTCCTGGCGGGCGAACCGACGATGCGCACCACAGCGTGGTCGTCTTCGCCGATCCAGACTTTGCCTTTGTAGTTGAACCGGCTGTTGACCTTCGGCGAGACCTCCAGCACCCAGGTCTTCACTCCGTCGATCTCGTCTTCACCCACCAGCTTCAGATGGTAGTTGTCCGCCGACAGCATCGCCTTCAGATGGTTGGCCTGGAGCGCGCCCTCCTGCTCCGCCTCCATCATCCTGCGCAGCACCTTGTGGCAGAACATCGCCGACCCGGACTCCGACAGCACCGTAAAGTGCTTCTGGTCGGGGGCGGAAAAATCCATCCTCGCCAGCACTTCCGCCGACCGGTCGCCCATCGGTCCCTTGTAGGTCACGCGGTACGTCCGCACCGATCCATAGCTGGCCAACGCAGTTTGCCGTTCGCGGTCCCGAGCGTTCATGCGGGCCACGATCTCTTCAGCCGTCGGAGTCTGCGCTGCCAGCGGCAGGACCGTGCCCACACAAATCCCACCCAATACGACGCCCATCACCAATCGTTCCGACAGACGCTGCATACGTGCCTCCAGGCCCATGGCACACGCTCGCGGCAAACGCAGCGTGTACACCAGAGGATTTATGCGTGGATCGCCGCCAGCGCGGGCTTCCCGCAAAATCCTCTTCGGCTTAGTATGATGCGGATGAGATATCTCACGCTAACCTCGCTCTCAATTTCCGCTCTCGCCCTTGCGCTCGTTTCCACTTCGGCAATGGCGCAGCAAACCGTCCTCCCGCTGTGGCCGCACGCCACGCCCGAGCCCGCGCAAACCACCGAGCCCGAAACCGACGTTACCAAGCCCACCGACGCGCTCATCAGCGGGCATCGCACGGCGCGGCTGGCGAACGTCACTATCCCGACTTTGACGGTGTACTCGCCGCCCGCGTCGGTGAAAAATACCGGAGCTGCGGCGCTCGTCTTCCCCGGCGGCGGCTATGTTCGGCTGGCCTGGGACGGCGAAGGCGTCGACACCTGCAACTGGCTTACGTCCGCCGGCATGACGTGCCTGCTGGTGAAGTATCGGGTGCCCGAAAAGGGCCACTACCCTGACAACTTCGCCGACCTCGAAGACGCGCAGCAGGCCATGCGCATTTCGCGCGCGCACGCGAAGGAGTGGCGCATCGATCCCGACCGGATCGGCGTGGTCGGCTTCTCCGCGGGCGGAAACCTCGCGGTATTGATGAGCACACACTCCGACGACGCCCATGTCCTGAGCACGCCTGCCGCGCCCGATGTCGATGTGAAGATCGATGCTCGCCCGAACTTCGCGATCGTCGTTTATCCGGCCTATCTCGTTATGCCGTCCGATCCTGACAATCCGAACTCACCAGCCGCGACGCCGGTTGTTTTGAACTCGGCTTACACGCCCAACAAGCTGACGCCGCCGACGTTCCTTATACAGGCTGAGAACGATAGGAGCTATGGCAAGAACGCTCCGGTGTACTTTCAGGCGTTGGCCGCGGCGGGTGTTCCGGCTGAGCTGCATATGTACGCGACCGGCGGGCATGGCTTCGGCATTCATCCGCCGGGCGCGCCCGAGGAGCACTGGACGGACCTCGCCAACGTGTGGCTGCGGTCAATCAAGATGGTTCCGTAAGTACCCAGGATCCGGCCGCGCTCATGTCTTATGCACGATCAGATCCGCGACGATCAGCGACGCCCCGATCATTTGCACGAAGAAACTAAAGACGAGCACATAAACTCCACCAAGCGTCCGGAAATCGTTCGCCCTATTTACAGCGGCATAGGTGCTCGCATTCTCCAGAGATTGACGCGCCTTATTCCCGCGTCCAGTTATGTAGAGCCACATCACCACAAGAATTTCCCAGAGGATCAGATTTCCAAGAGGGTGAAACACCCGGCACATGCGCAGGGTCCCCCATAGACCCAACCACACGCCCACGAGCGTGATAATCGGTCCGGAAAGCTTCAGGAACATACGTCCTCCTCAATACACAGCGATAGACCCGACCCAGACTGTCTTCTTATCGAACTCGTAGAGCACTCCAAAGCGACCTACGTCGATGCGGAACGTAGGCGGCTCCATGAACATGACCCGGTAGCCCATCGAAATCCCCGAGGTGGGGAGGTCCTGACCCGCTACAGCAGCGTCCTCAAGCCCCAGCAAAGTAATCGCAGAACGAATAGCCAACCGTTCCTTTTCGTTAGGAGCGGACCGTTCCATCATTCGCAACGCGCTGGGCGCAATGAGGATATCTCTGATCTGGCGCAATTTCTTGCTCAATGTCGTCAGCTCCGGGCAGCCATTTTCTCCGTATCGGTAGCCCGCTCTTTCTTTACCTGTCGCACCTTCGAGCGCTGTCCTGAGAAGGCCGCCTGACTCACACGTTCGGCGGCGAATCGACCCAACCCGGCTGCCGCCTCCCGACCTCGAAGCGCTTTATCGTCCGTTCTCCCGGCGATATTTGCATCCTGCATTCCTGGCTCGAAAGGAGCCTCGCCGATCCTGGGCACCGGGCGAAAGGCCTCTTCCAGGCTGACGCCTTTCCCCTCGGCCAGCTCCGCAAATCCCTTGCGGGCCTCGGCCAGAATTTCGGGATGCATCGCCAGTTGGGCCGCGGCCACCAACGAGCGATACTCCGTCAAGCTCAACAACACCGTCTCGGCACGACCTTTGTTGGTTAGGACCAATCGGTCCATATTGTCCGAGATATGCCTGGTCCACTTCATCAGGTGCTGCCGGGCTTCACTTACTCCGATGGTCTTTTCCATTTCGACCCCTTACTCTCCGACTAGATGTACGTAAAACTGTACATCTGATTCTAACACTCCGTCTACGCCTCCGCACCCTCCAGCACCGCCGCGCTCGGCTTCTCTTTCCCGAACTCGCCTTCCCACTGCGCCACCACCACGCTGGCAAGGCAGTTGCCGACGACGTTGACCACTGTGCGCGCCATGTCCATCAGCGTGTCCACGCCGAGCAGGACGAAGATCGGTTCCATCGGCAGGTGAAAGGTGCCTGCTGTTGCCAGCAGCACCACGAACATCGACCGCGGCACACCTGCTACGCCTTTGCTGGTGAGCATCAGCGTGGCCATCATCATCAGTTGTTGGCCGATCGTCAGGTGCATCCCCGCCGCCTGCGCGACGAAGATGCTCGTCACGGCGAGGTACAACGTCGAGCCGTCGAGGTTGAAGCTGTAGCCCGCCGGAATCACGAACGCCACGATGCGGCGTGGGACGCCGAGCGCTTCCATCTGCTCCATCGCACTGGGCAGCGCGGCTTCGCTGGCTCCGGTGGCGAAGGCAATCGTCGCCGGCTCGGCGACCGCCCGCAGGAACCGCATGACCGGCACTTTGAATAGCAGCGCCGCCGGCAGCAGGACGAGCACGCCGAACGCAATCAGAGCGACGTATAGCGCGACCAGCAGCTTCACCAGGTTGACGAGTACGCCGAGACCCAGGTGTCCCACGGTATACGCCATCGCGCCGGCGACGCCGATCGGCGCGAAATACATCACAATGTTGGTGAAGCGAAACATCGCCTCGCTCAGGCTCTCGAAGAAGCGGAGCAGCGGCGCGCGCTTGGCCTCGCCCACCTTGGCCAGCGCGATGCCGAAGATGATGGCGAAGACCGCGACCTGCAGGATCTGTCCTTCGGCCACGCTCTTCGCGATGTTTTCGGGAAAGATGTGCAGGATGAAGTCGTCCCAATGCGTCGGGGGCGGAACGACCATCGGCGCTCCGGCGACCTGGGTCTCCACGGCCGCCATATTCAGGCCCACGCCGGCCTTCGACACGTTGATCGCGACCAGACCGATGACCAGCGCCAGCGTCGTCGCCACCTCAAAATAAATCAGCGACTTGATGCCCATCCGTCCAACGCTCTTCAGGTCTCCATGCCCCGCAATGCCCACCACCAGCACCGACAGGATCAGCGGCGCGACGATGGTCTTGATCAGCCGCAAAAATATGTCCGAGAACACTCGCAGGCTCTCGCCGAACTGCGGTGCATCGAAGCCAATCTCGGCTCCCACAACCATCGCCACGAACATCCAGGGAGTAAGGCTCTTCTGCCGCCATGCGGCCGCGCATAGCAGCACCATCGACGCCCAGCGCAACCCGCGCCCGAAGCCCGCGACGAAGTCCGCCGACGCGCCGAAGTGCGGGCTCCAAAAATGCAGGGCCGCACCGAATGCCAGCAGCGCCAGCGCCGTCACGATCAGCGCCCAGTCTTTCCGCGTTATCGCCACAGACTTCCCTTCGTCACCCGTTTGGTTTATGCCGGTGCCCCGAAGGATATCAGCCCGCCTGCATCGTGCGTAATTCTGCGACAGTTACCCCTGCGACGATGCGGCGCAGTCTTGCGCCGATGAAGCATGCAGGCCTGGTCGTCTCACTCAGATGTACATCTCACTCCGGCGGCGGAGGCTTCGAATCGTAGTCGTACAATAGTCCGATGCGACGCTATTCGACGTCCTCCGCCGTTGTTTTTCTCCTCCTTTTTCTCGCCATCCATGCCGGTGCGCAAACTCCTCTGCCGATGCCTTCGCAGGGCTTGTCCTACCCGCTTAACAAGCCGCGGACCATCAGCCCACTGACGCAACCGACACTCTCGCCGGGCGTAATCCAGTTGATGGAGCTCGAAGGCCGCTTCGCTCAGGACGTCGCCAAAGGCGGCGGCAAGGCGTTCGCCTCATGGTTTGCTGAAGATGCGGTGACACTCAACAACGGCAAACCAGCCGTGATGGGTCATCGCGCCATTGCCGCCACCGCCGTGTGGGACCCGAAAACCTATCAGTTGACCTGGGCGCCAGAGGGCGCGCAGATGGGCCCGTCGGGCGATACCGGCTTTACGTGGGGCCACTACGAGGCGCATTCGGTCGACCGCAACGGCCAGCCCGTCGTCTCGTCGGGACGCTACATTACCTTCTGGAAGAAGGTCGCCGACGGCTCATGGAAGGTCGCGATGGACGCCAGCGCCAACGACGCTCCCGCCGAAGGCGACTGCTGTACCCTTTCCAAACCATGATTTCCACAGACAGAGCACCCAGGTACCCTGCCAAAAGGTTACCGTTGTGCAGTTTTCAGCCCCAACGTGGGAGTGTCATGGAGGGTACCAGTGGATATCCTCCGTTCAGTGTCCATGATCGAATCTCTGCCCAGCGCCGAGCAGCCCAGGCTCCAGACTCTCGATCAATACGAGTTGCTGGAGATGCCGCACGACCCTGCCCTCGACGACATCTCCCGTCTTGCCGCGCAGATATGCAATGCCCCCGCGGCCGCGATTTCGATGGTGGAAAAAGACCGCATCTCCTTTCTTTCGCGCGTGGGCATCGAGATCACGCAGGCGCCGCGCCACACGCTGCCGTGCGAGACCACTCTCGCGGGCGACGGCATCTATCAGATTCCCGACGCGCGCCGCGACCCCGACTACGCTCCCGGCGGCATCCCCGTCGGCGACCGCCGTTACCGCTTCTACGCTGGAGCGCCCATCGTCATGCCGTCGGGCGCCGCGATCGGCTGCCTCTGCGTGTACGACACAGCGGCGCGCAAACTGACGTCCGCACAGCTTGAGTCGCTCGATTCGCTGAGCCAGATGATCGTGACGCGGCTGGAGTTGAACGTCCGCGCGCGCCAGATGGACCGCGGCGCCCGCGCCCGCCAGCGCGTCGAAAACGCGCTCACCGTCGAGCGCAACTTCGTTTCCGCCGTGCTCGATACCGTGGGCGCACTGGTCGTCGTATTCGACACCGCCGGCCGCATCGTCCGCTTCAACCGCGCCTGCGAAAGCATCTCCGGCTACGCCTCGTCGGAGCTGGTGGGCAAGTACGCCTGGGAACGCCTTATCCCCGAAGAAGATATCGGCGAGTACATCCAAAACTTCGAGCGCATCCGCCTGGGCGGTTTTCCCGCGGCGTATGAGAATTTCTGGATCGCATCCGACGGCACGCGGCGGCGCATTTCATGGTCGGCTACCGCGCTGCTCGACTCCCACGACCAGGTCGCCTTCGTCATCGCTACGGGCATCGATGTTACCGTGCAACGGGTGGCGGAGTCGGCCATCCGCGAGAGTGAAGCGCGCTACCGGCAACTGGTCGAAGGCTCGCTGGGCATGGTCTTTACGCACTCGCTCGATGGCGTGGTCCTGTCGATCAACGAGCACGGAGCGCAGGGCATCGGCCGCGGCGTTTCGGAGGTCGTCGGCCACTCCATCGCGGACTTCATCCAGCCCAACCGCCTGCACCTTCTGGACGCTTACTTCGATTCACTGCTCCAGACCGGCGAAGCCCAGGGCCTGTTCTATCTCACCCACTCCAACGGCGAAGAACGCGTGACGGCCTATCGCAACCGCCTGATCGAGGAGCCCGGACGCCAGCCTTACATCCTCGCGTTCAGCGTCGACATCACCGAGCAGGTGCGCGCCGAAGACCAGTTGCGCAAACTCATTCGCGAGTCCAACTCCGTGCTCGAGTCGGTCGGCGACGGCATCTATGGCATCGACCTCGAAGGCATCGTCACGATCGTCAACCCCGCGGCGGCGCAGATGCTCGGCTACAAGCCCGAGGAAATTCTGGGCAAGAACATGCACGACCTCACGCATCACACCTACCCTGATGGGACGCCGTACCCGCAAGCCGATTGCCCTATCCAGCGGTCCATCACGAACCGCGAAACTATCCGAATCTCGAACGAAGTTTTCTGGCGCAAGGACGGCACGAGCTTCCCCGTCGAATACGTTGCCCGCCCGCAGATCGAATCGCAACTCGACCTCGGCGAAGCGGAAGCCGCTCGCATGAGGCGGGGATTTGCCTCGTCGCCGTCGCAGGCCCTGGTCGGCCTGCCGGAAGCGTCCAGCGATGCCGCGAACGATACTCCCGCGGAGGAAGATGTCCGCGCGGTCGGCGTGGTCGTCGCGTTCACCGACATCTCCGCGCGCAACGCGCTCGACCGCATGAAGGATGAGTTCATCTCGACCGTCTCGCACGAATTGCGCACCCCGCTGACATCTCTGCGCGCCGCGCTTGGGCTGGTGGCCGGTGGCGCCCTGATGGAACGCCCCGAAAAAATGCGGCAGATGATGGACATCGCCATCGGCAACACCGATCGCCTGGTCCGCCTGGTCAACGACATTCTGGATTTGGAAAGCATCGGCTCCGGCAAGGCCGAGTTGCACAGCACGATGTGCTCGGTAGGCGACCTGTTCCGCCGCAGCACGGCGCTGCTGCAAACGTCCGCCGCCAAGGCCAACATCCGGTTCGTCTTCGAGGCCAACGGCGTCAGTGTATGGGCCGACCCCGACCGCATCCTGCAAACGCTCACCAACCTCGTCTCGAACGCCATCAAATTTTCGCCCAACTCCGCCGTCGAACCGTGCGAAATCCGCCTCACCGCGCACTACGCCACAGCCGGGGAAGCGCTGATCGAAATCGAGGACCACGGCCGCGGCATCCCCGAAGACAAGCTGCAGATGATCTTCGACCGCTTCAAGCAGGTGGATGCGTCGGACTCGCGCGCCATGGGCGGCACCGGGCTGGGGCTAGCAATTTGCCGCAGCATTGTGACGCAGCATGGTGGGCAGATATGGGCGACGAGCAAGCTGGGTGACGGATCGACGTTCCACTTCACGCTGCCGACGCAACCCAGCAATAATTTGCGGTAGCCCCTACGGCAGCCGTTGCAGATCGCGTTCAGCCCGGATAATACGCATGACACGAATCCCGCCAGAAGCAATTCTGTAGAAAATCAGATAGTTTTTGTAAGGAAGAGCCGGTCACGTGAAGACTGGAGGACTCATCCGCTTTAAAGACGGTCTTCCAATTCGAGGATTCTGGCCAAGAAGTTCGCAGTTTCGATAGATTGCCTGCTCGACGCTGTCGGCCGCATCGGCACTATCTTTCGCAATATATATCCAGTGTTGAAAGATATCTCGCTGGGCTTTCGGGCTTAGCTTATATCCACTCACGCTGCTGAACGCTTCGCGAGAAATCCTTTCTTCCACTCCGCAATCTCGCGTTTAGCGTCTTCGGGATTGAGCCATCCGTCGCGCTCTGCCGACTCCCAACCCTCTTCCATCATCGCCTCGAGAGCATCGCGGTTCTCGCGAAGATAGAGCTCGGCTTCATGGACCGCGGTGAGTTGCGACGCGAGATATGCCTCAGCGTTCTCATACCCCAACGCCTGGGCATCTTCCACCACAATCGCTTCGAGTTCCGGAGTCAATGTAATCGCCATGGCGTCAGAATACACCGCTTGCCGTTTCCCGAAAAACGGTGCTAAGCGCCACAGCAACCGGCCGATTTGCTTAGAAGCCAAGCACTGTCGGTGAGATTTCGCTCACCGCGAACAACTCGGACAATCAATCCATTTGCGTGATGGCGTAATATGTCAATAGCAATATTTCCGTCTTTCATATGGCACCGGCGGGGCGGGCCGGACAGTTCGACAATGTCGACCGTCGATAGCGCTTCGCAGCCGGGATTGCCTGTAGCCATCGCCGCAAAGGTGCTCCAACATGAAATCGCTTTCACGCCTCTCTTCTCTCGCACTTGTCGCAGCGTGTTTCCTCCTGAGTGCTTCCCTGCTTCGGGGGCAGCCGGTCCACCCGCGACTTCTTCCCGCCCCTGTGCAGATCGAGTATGGAGATGGCTCGCTCGATTTGAGCGAGCTGTGTCTTGCCCGCGTCACGCCCTCCACGAAAGAAGACGACTTCGCGTTGCAGACGTTGACCGACGGGCTGCACTCAGGGCTTCGCGCGTGCGGACACGGCAAGAGTCTGCCGATAAGGCTGGAACGGACTGGAGACATCGGCGCACTTCCGATGCCCAACGAGACGCCGGGGCCGAATTCTCGCGAGGCATACAGCATCACGATTTCGCGCGATGGGGTTTCGATTGGCGGACGCTCGTCCGCAGCCGTCTACTACGGCGTGCAAACTCTTCTCCAGATGGTTGAGCGCGATGCACACGGAGCATCCCGCCTGCCTTTCGCCACGGTACACGACTGGCCCGCTCTCAGCTATCGCGGAACATTGATGGACGCGGGCAGCGAGGGGCCCATGCTTACCCTGGACGAGGTCAAGCATCAACTGGACTTCATCGCGAAATGGAAAGGCAATCAATATTTCTTTTATTCGGAAGGAAACATTGAGCTGCATGAATACCCGCTGCTGAATCCCGACGCGCGCTTCACCCAGCAACAGGTCCGCGAGATCGTTTCGTATGCGCGCGACCGGCACATCGATGTTGTGCCGGCGGTGGAGATGTATGCGCATTTACACGACCTCTTCCGCATCGAAAAGTATTCCGATCTCGCGGACTTTCCGCACGGCACCCAGTTCAACCCGAACGATCCGCGCGTGCAGGCCATGCTTCAGGATTGGGCGAACCAGCTCAATGCGTTGTTCCCCAGCAAATTTGTCGACGTCGGCTTCGATGAAACCTGGAGCCTTTTGAGGGCGAGTGAAAAAGGCAAAGCGGACTCGATGGCGGTGCAGCTCTTCATCAAGCAACTCACAACTGTTGCCGGGATGTTTCAAGCGCAGGGCAAAACGGTGATGGCATACGCCGACATCATGGTGAAAATTCCGGGAATCGTCCCCCGGCTTCCGAAAGGCCTGATCGCCCTTCCCTGGTGGTACGAGCCCTTTGGCGATGCGCAGTACAAACGCTGGCTCGAACCGCTGGTGGCGGAGCACGTGCCGCACATCGTCACGTCGGGAGTCACGAGTTGGGACTCGATCGCGCCCGATTACTCCAAGAGTTTCGAGAACATCGACAGCCTTCTTGTCGCGGGCCGCAAGTCGCACTCCCTGGGTCTGCTGAACACGCTTTGGACGGATGACGGTCAGACCCTTCTACAGATGTCGTGGCCGGGCATCGCTTATGGCGACGCCGCTGCTTGGCAACAGGCGCCGATGCAGCGCGAGACTTTCTTCGCGGACTACAGCAGGATTCAATATCCGCCAGAAATAGCCGCCGATTTCTCCGCCGCCCTCACCAGCCTGGACGCGGCGGAAACGAGTTTGCAAAAGGCGATCGGCAACGAAACCATGAACGCCTTCTGGAAGAATCCCTTTCGCCCAAGCTTGTTGCAGGCGCTGAAGCCGAAGCGTGAGGACCTGCGCCAGGCCCGCCTGCATGCGGAAGATGCACTGGAACATCTTTACGCCATCAAAGCTGCTGCTCCCGGCACACCGCACATCGACACCTTCATCGTCGGCGCGCGGATCATCGATCTGGCGGGGATGAAGTTCATCTACGCCGGAGAGATTTCGGACGCCTGGCAGACGCTTCCCCCACACCCCACTCGGGAACAGTTGATGGATGTGCTTGGACAGGACATTTCCAACGAAACACATAGCCGCATCATGGATATGATGGACGGCCTTACCGAGACCCGAAGAAGCTACAAAGCTGCGTGGGCAGAGCAGTACACCCCCTATCGCCAGGGAACGGCCTTGGGGCGGTGGGATGCGGAGTATGAATTCTGGCGCCGCGCACAGGCGAAATTTGAAGATCTGCGCACAGGATTCAAGACCGGAAATCCCCTTCCAACAGTGCAACAACTCACATCGACCGCTCACTAGCGATGGGCCTCCCTCGCCGTCACGCTGCGTGGCTCCGGCGCGTTTGGGTCACACCTTAGCGGGGATAATAGGCCGCCTCCGCATCGGCGGAAGCAGGCGCATCCGGCGAAAAGCTGTAGACACGCCGGAAGCGCTCCCCCGGCCTCGGGTCCCAGTTGCGCCACGATGCAGGATTGGTGTCGGCCGCGCGAGACTTTGGGCCTTCGCCATTGCCGTTGACGGCGCACACGCAATACTCCGTGAGCCCGGACGTTGGCTTTCCATCGTTTTCAGGCACGGCGAGGGGAGCCTGAATACCCTCGCGTTTGTCCCGATAGAGCCGATCCAGTCCGCTATACAGGACCTGAAATTCACCGCTTCCGGCAGCCCGCGCATAGAGCCGGTACTCAGTGACGCCGAGGACTTCGCCCCACGTGAGAGTGGCGGCGCCATCGGACAGCTCAACGTGCAGGCCGTCGGGCGGGGCGGGTGGATCGCTGCTGACGTAGAGAGGATATTCCGGCCCGGGCAAGCTCTCATGCAATGCATTCAACGCAACGGCGCGGACGTGGACCTTGTCTCCGTTGGGAAGATCGTTGACTTCGATCTCGTGATTTGCCTGCACGCTGATTGTCGACCAAGTGACGCCATCGTCCTTGCTCAACTCGAGCCGATACTTCGATGCGGAAGCCACCGGAGCAACGAAAACCCGTGCTCCTCCTGCCCGGTTCACAGTTCTTACAATGTGCGGCGCGATAGGGACCGGCAGCGCGTCGGTCAACTCCCAATGGTGGTGTCCGGCTTGCAGGTTGAGGACAAGTCCACCCGCTTCCGGCTGGCTGGCCTGTGCCTCGCCGTCGATGTAGAAACGCATCCCGGAATTCGCGAAAGCAGCCGAAAGCAGAGTTGCGGTGGAAGGCTTTGGCGCGTAGTATTCCCCGCGCGGAGGCTGACCGGGAACCATCGATCCGCCGATGCCGAGATCGGTGTCGGTCGTGACGAAGACAAGCCCCGACACGCCGATCCGAGTTCCATGAAACATCGCGAACTCCGACGCATCCTTTCTATGACGAATCAATCCCGCCGTTCCGTCGAAGGAAGCTGTTGCGTCGCTGAAGTGAATCGGTTTGGAGCTGCGAAAGATCATGTCGTCGATGCCATCGGCAACCACGCGGCAACCGTAGGGCGTCGCTTTCGATTGGAGATCGCCGCGGTGACTGACCACCGCCATCGAATCTCCCGAGCCGTCGAACCACACGCCTGTGGATGTGGCCGTCTGCATGTCCGTGCGTTGCGCCGACGCGGGTTGCAGCAGATGGATGGCAGGAAGTTCGTCTCCGCGGCGCACAAACCACGACAGCCGATGCACCACGGACGGATCTCGGACCTGGTCATACAGCACAAAGTAGTCGTGGCCGGACAGCAGAACGCTGCGGCCGACGTACTCGGGGAACGAATACGGCGTAGCGTCTTCCCGCGGCACGATCTCCATAAACTGGCCACCGTTCAGGTCGTAGAAAGGACGCGACAATACATTCTTGCCTACAGAGCGAAACTCTCCGTCCTTGAAGACACCGAAGTTCGTGCAGAAGTCCGTGTCGGCATCGCGGCGGTCACCACCGTCTTCCGAGCCGTTGAAGCCATACGCCTTTCCGGCGGCGAAGAAATACAGCGCGCCGCATCCTCCCTGCCCCGCCCAGCCCCAGCGATAGTTCGGGCCTTCGTCGATCTGCTGCAGATGAACGGAAACCTCATCGGGCGTGCCCACGGCAGCGCGCAGCACAACGCCATAGCCCGTGTGCTTGCGGCTGCGCAAATGCGGATTGGTGCCGCGATTCTCCGGCTCGCGATACATGATGTCGTCCCAGGGCGGCGCGCTGCCGGGCGCCGATTCGGCGTCCCTGTCCGTCGGCCGAGAGGCCCACATGGCGTGCTCCGCCGCCATCGGCGCGTACTGTCGCAGACATGTGCCGAGATACCAAAGCGACCTCGGCGGCATGCGCCGTTCCGAATGAGCGCCGATGGGCGGATACACTCGCCGCGGCCCCTCGCCCGGCCCAACCACGCCCCAACTGCGGCCATTGTCGACCTTCAGCATGTTGCGATATCCCTCCGGGCTTTCGCCTTCATACGGAGCGGAAAGTGCATTCACCAGCCAGTCGGCCATCTCCGCAAGTTGAGGCGTTGCAAAACGCTGCACGCCATCCAACTTTCGCAACAGGAACGCCGTTCGCAGGGCCGGCCGGAGAAACGCGAAGACATACGTCCCAATGTCCTCCGTCCATCGTCCACCATCTGCGTCCCACGTCTCAACGGCGGCGCGCGTGTTGTATCGCGTGTTCAACTCCATGCACTTCTGCCACATGTCCGCCCACGTGGACGACATCGGATGCTCCGGAAACAGAAACGACATCGCCGGCGGCGCAAACTTTACGTCGGCAAGATAGTTCGGGTGCCCGCTGAGCATGGGAACAACCGGCATGAATTCGTCGCCGCCCTGCACGTAGGCCAGAAACAGATACATCGCTGTGAGCCGCGCACGTTGCCGCTCGTTCATGGCGGCGTTCAGGCGATTGAAGCCGTCGATCCACGATCCCTCGATGCGCCGGCTTGGCACCGGACTGAAATTCACGATGCCCCGGCCCGGCAGCGGACCTGCACCATCCATTTGCCGCGCGCCAGTGACAGGCAGAGTGCAGACGTAGGGCAGCGTCATCACGCTCTGCTCAAGCTGCGCTGGTTCCTTCGCCGATCCGCCGGTGAAAATCACCGCCTGACGACGCGAACTCTCCGGATATTCAAGCACCCAGTCCTTCACGCGATTGAGATCGATCGTGCCGTAGCGGTTTTGGAGAAACAGTGTGTGCGAGGTATAGCCGAGCGGCACCTGATAGGCGACTCCGTTCTTCTCGACAGGCTGCGAATTTTGCAGCAGTTCGCGCATGGTCTCCTTGTCTTTGACGTGGTCGTAAAAGGCGAGGCACATCGAGCGGCAGCCGCGGGCGAACGGCCATTTCCAAGAGAACTTTCCATCGCCATAGAAGGTCCGTACCTGTAACGCCGGCGATTCAAGCTCATACGCGTATTCGTGGTCTCGCCATTCCGTCGCGTTGTCGATGAACACACCGAGCGCGTCGTTCGCGTGCTCATTCCAAAAGTTCGCCCAATTGGCGATCAGGAAATTCCCCGGCGCGGGCTGGTAGATGCCGAGCACGATCGGCAATTCGCCCGAAGGCATCACTTCAGGATAGATCGGCCGGCTGGAGCCGCATCGTGCGTCGAGGTTATGCCACGGCGCATCGATGCGCTCCCACACATATTCGTCGTAGTCGAGGACTTTGTCGGGCACAGGAAAGGGGTGATTGGGCGCCTGGCGGTAGGTTGGGTTCAGCTCGGTCCAGTCGCATGTAAAAGCGCCACGCGCTCCCGGCCGCAGACCGTCCATATTCTCGCGCAGGCGAACGAAATCGAAACCGCCATCGCACTGAACGCTCGCAACATACCGCGAGCCGCCCACGGTTTCATACGTAAGCTCGTAGGCGATGAACAAGGGACCGTTGGCCACACGGTTGGCGGCAATGCGTGTGACTCGATCCTCGGAAATGCTGAGAGTGGACGATCCAATCCAGGGGCCGCCGCGTGAAACTTGCATTACCGGGCCCGGCGCATTTCCGTGGACGGCCTGGGTCGCGGGTATGCGTACGCGCATCGCTCCGGAATCGAGGACGATGGTATTGCCCTCGTGAGTTTCGTGGGCTTGGGAAGCGCTTGCACCGGGAGCCTCGGCGGCGGAGAGAACGAACTCGCGACGCCCGCCACTGGGCAGGTCCGAGACAAAATGCAGCGTAGCGGAACGAATGCCGTCCTTATCGCGAACGACTTCCGAGAACTGAATGGGAACCTGTTCGAGAGTATCCACACGAGTCAGCCGCAGCCGATCGAGATCGACGGAAGTGTGAAACTCGATTGGATAACCAAGCAGAGTCCGCGGCCACCAGTAAAAGGGATGGTCCAGAGGATCGTGCAGCACAAAGTGAATTTCGCGAAACTTGTCCCATACCGCCGGTTTCCCCGGTAAAGCTTCCCCGCGCGTCTGCGCCAGGGCCGTGGACATCATGGCAGGGAAAGAGAGAATGCTGATACAGAACGATCTGCGGTCCACTTGGGCTACTCCAGTTTGGCGCTGTTATGCGTTCGTTGCGCTTGAAATGCGGCGAAGGAACAGGAAAACGTCGCGGGCCGCCGGTTTCCTTCGTTGCAAGCAATATGTCTGGCGTGTCGTGCTCGGCGAACTCCACCCGCCCCGGATGTAGTATGCGCCAACCGCGAGCAGGTGTGCTCAAATGACGATCTCTGCAATCGCCTTGTTTTACGACTGCTCCGCGGCGCGCACCAGCCAGGTCTTCATCGTGCCGGCGTCCACCAGACCGGCTTGTTGGAAACGAAGGCTGCCGCCAACGAATACGGCAAAATTCGGAATGCCTCGCACGTTATACCGCGAGGCAAGTTCCGGAAACTTCTCGGTGTCGACCTTAAGCACGACGGCCCGGCCTGCGAGGTCTTGCGCGACTTCCGCAACATGCGGCGCCGCCGTGCGGCACGGTCCGCACCACGACGCCCAGAAATCGACCAGGACCGGGACCTTGCTGTCTCGAACAATTTCGTCGAACTCCGCGGGGCTTACCGCGATGGGCTCAGCCATCGGCGACAGTGTTGTTTTGCAGGCGCCGCACTTTCCTGTGTCGGCAATGTGTTTTCCGGGAATGCGGTTCGGCTTCCCGCAAGATGGGCAATTTCGTATGACGGCCATGGCGAAGTCCTTATTCAGTTGCCGCTCATCAGTATTTCGCAGACGTTGCCACCGCGACAACACCCCTGTTGTGGACAATGCCGGAAGGCGGCCCCGCACACTTTTCGCGTGGGTAGAAAGTTTGATTCTGTTGTTGAGGATTCAATGGTCGGGGCGCTCAGATTCGAACTGAGGACCCCCTGCTCCCAAAACAGATTCGCGCATTTCGGCTAAATCATTGAAAACATGGACTAAACAAGTCTTTTGGAGTCAATGAAACTTGTGGTTTTGTGAGGTTCCGCCTACATCGGTGAGGTTTTGTCGTACTCAATTTTGACTACAGTCGATCCGACCCGCCCAGTTGTTCTCAATTCTGACGATCCAGGACTGACTCGCTTCCACACGCGGACTTCGCGTTACTGATCTCCTCAATGAGTGCATTGGCGACTTTGCGTAAACCGAGGACCGCCATTTTGAGATCACAGGTTCTTGGCGCGTTTAGTGCTACGGATACGCGGAGGTTGTCGCGATAACTTCCGAGTGGCCTGTGACCTGGAAGCTATGGCCTATTCTCAACAAGCGCGCTTGAGCCACGGCTTGTCATCACCGAATCACCTCAGGCTGGGAGGCAACTGTGGATAATGAGCTGGGGGAGTCTATTCGATGGCGCTAATTTCTTTCGCGGAGATGCAGAACGTGATTGCCTCGGCATTCATCAATGCAGGCATGAAGGAGCAGGAAGCCCAGCAGTGCGCGCGGATCCATACCGAATCGACGCTCGATGGCGTGAACTCGCATGGTTTGAACCGGGTTGCCCGCTTCGTGGATTACATCGGCAAGGGTTGGATCAATCTCGCTGCCAAGCCGAAGCTGGTGAAGCAATTGGGGGCCGTCGAGATCTATGATGGAGGGCGAGCGCCCGGGGTACTCAACGCGATCTTCTCCACCGATCGTGCGATGCAGATGGCTTCGCAACAGGGGGTGGGAATTGTCGCTCTGCGGAATACAACTCACTGGATGCGCGGCGGTGCCTACGGCTGGCGTGCCGCGGATCAAGGTTATGTGGCGATCAGTTGGACGAACACTGAATCCGTTATGCCCGCGTGGGGCGCCAGGGACACGCGCGTCGGCAACAATCCCTTCGTCATGGCCGTCCCGAGAAAGAAGGGTCACATTGTGCTCGATATGGCAATGTCGCAGTATTCCTACGGCAAGCTGCAGACGACCAGGCTGAAAGGTCGCAAACTGCCGTTTCCGGGTGGCTTCGATAAGGAAGGCAACTTGACCGATGAGCCGGGGCCGATCGAGGCTTCCATGCGGATACTGCCCATGGGCTATTGGAAGGGGGCGGGCTTTGCCATCATGCTGGACGTGCTGGCAGCGGTGCTGTCTGAGGGTGCGCCGACCAACGCCATCGATAAGATCCAGGAGGGTAGCTGCACCGGCTGTTCACAGATATTCATCCTGATCGACCCGGCGAAGCTCGGTGGGGAGACATTTACAGAGGAGATCGCGGACAGCGTGGTCGACTATATGCACGAGTCGATTCCGGCGGAGAACGGCACCGGAGTTCTTTATCCAGGCGAAAATGCCCTAAGCACTAGACACAAGCAGATGAAAGAGGGAATCCTTGTCGACGACGGCGTGTGGAGCGAAGTGCTGACACTGGCTGCGAAGAAGGGGTGACGAGTTGGGCATGCACGGTGGATTAGCGGTCGAAAGCCCTCTCGAGCTGAGTGCAGCAGAAGAAGACGCTCTCTATCACAAGGTCATTCTTCACACCGTGCCGCTATTCTTCCTCGGGTTCGTGCTTTCCTACCTCGATAGGGTCAACATCAGCCTCGCGAAGCTGCAAATGCAGGCGGATTTTGGGCTGTCGGAACACGCGTTTGCCATCGGGGCCAGCATTTTCTTCTGGGGCTACATGCTCTTCGAGATTCCCAGCAATCTGCTACTCCAGCGCGTGGGAGCACGGGCATGGATTGCGCGCATCATGGTCACCTGGGGCATCGTGTCCATGCTCATGATCTTCTCGCGCAACCAGAGCGCGTTCTATTCGTTGCGGCTGCTTCTGGGAATCTGCGAGGCCGGCTTTGTGCCAGGAGTGATGTACTACACCAACACGTGGTTTCCAGCAAAGCGGCAGAGTCGGATGTACTCGATTTTTCTCATGGCCTTGCCGATCTCGATCATGCTGGGCGCGCCGCTATCGGGGGGTATTCTGCAATCGATGCAGGGTGTTGGCGGCCTGAAGGGATGGCAGTGGCTGTTCTTGCTGGAGGGGGTACCTTCCGTCGTGCTTGGCATCGCTATCCTCGTACTGCTCAAGAACAAACCACGGGATGTTTCATGGCTGACAGACAACGAGAAGGCCTTTGTTGAATGGAACGTCGCACGTGAGGCAAGGAACAAAGTTCATCGACTCTCCGATGCCTTGCGGACGAAGAGTATCTACATCCTGATCGTCATGATGATCCTGTTCAACACCGCTTTCTATGGGCTGACGCTCTGGATGCCGACTGTCTTCCGCAAGACAGGCATTACGAATGATTTTCACATTGGGCTCTATACGGCCATTCCCTTCGGCGTGGCTGCATTCGTCATGTACTTCAATGCACGGCAGGCTGAACGCACCGGCAAGCAGCGAATGCACGGGACGCTCGCTGTGCTCATCGCGTCCGTGGGACTCTTTCTCGCGACCTATGCACACGACAAGTTCTGGTTTGCGCTCGCGATGCTGACGCTGGCCGCATCCGGGATTCTGGCGGTGATGCCGATCTACTGGGCGCTGCCCGGACGCCTTCTTTCGGGATCGGCGGCAGCCGCGGGGCTTGCACTGATCAACTCTGTCGGCAGCCTTTCCGGTGTAATGGGTTCGCTCATCATCGGGTATGCGGGCATCCAGATTGGGATGTACATCCTTGCGGCATCCTTGTTTTGTTGTGGCATCCTCTTTTACGCAAACTATCCCCATGCCACGATCCAGGAGCAATCATGATTGCAGCTGTCCTGCATGAACCAAAGAAGATCGTCATCGAAGAGCACGACGTGCCCATACTTCTGCCGGGCCAGGTACTGATTCGCGTGCGGGCCGGTGGCATCTGCGGATCAGATCTTTCCTACTATTTCAAAGGTAAGAGCGGCGACTTCGCATTGCGCGAGCCGTTCGTCTTGGGCCATGAGGTCGCGGGCGAGATCGCCGAGATGAGTGAAGGCGTCAGCGGCCTGCGGGTTGGCGGCAGGGTCGCCGTCAACCCCGGAGTGGCTTGTGGGCGCTGCCGTTTCTGCGTCAAGGGCATGCCGAATCACTGCCTGAACATGCGCTTCATGGGCAGCGCGTCCACTTTTCCGCATATGCAAGGAACGTATCGCGAGTTCATCGCGGTTGCCGCACACCAATGCATCCCGGTCCCTGACTCGCTGGATTTCGCCCAGGCCTCGATGGCCGAGCCCCTCGCAGTGGTGCTGCACGCCTTGCGGCGGGCAGGCTCGCTGGTGGGGTCCAGGGTACTGGTCGTTGGTTGCGGTCCCATCGGTTGCATGCTGATCGCGGCGGCCAAACGGGCAGGCTCACATCAACTTGTCGCGGTCGATCTTGCCGAGAAGGCGTTGAAAATGGCCGCGCAATTAGGTGCGGATCAGACCGTGCTCGCCGATGACCAGAGCACGATCGATTCATGGTCGCTCCAGCGCGGAACTTTCGACGTCGTGTTTGAAGCTTCCGGAAGTCCTGCCGGCCTGGATACCACGCTGCGGGCCGCAATTGCGGGCGGACGCGTGATCCAGGTTGGCAATCTGCCGGCGGGGCAGTCGCCTGTGGCAGCTAATTTGGTGATGTCGAAAGAACTGCTCTACCAAGGCTCATTCCGATTCAACCCGGATGACTATGTGATCGCGGTTGAAGAAATCGTCTCCGGTCAGATTGACCTCAAGCCACTCATGACCCACACTTTTCCGCTAGCTGAGGCGAACCGTGCCTTCGAGGTTGCGCTGGACCGTTCGCAGTCCATGAAGGTCCACCTCAGTCTGGCCTAGCCCAAGGACGACCTATTTCCAGAAGCACATGTTAGCGAATCTGCTCTACCCAAACGGTTAACATGCGCTTCTGGTCACTCAACTCCACGACTGACGGCTGCTCGAAAGCGGGGCTACAGGTCAGTTCTTTGAAGTCGGTCAGTGTTCACCGACGATGTGCGCGATCCTGGCTCTGCATCAGTTGTTGGCAACAAGTCAATGCACTCATTGAGCCCTGATCGGGAGAGTTGGGCGTTGCGGGTGGACAGTCGGCTACCGATTGCGTTAGCGAGCGGACCTCTGCCTTGACTGACGTGGTTTGGGTGTAACCCACAAAAAACGTGATCACACTGGCCATATTTAGGTCAGTGGAAGCCGCAGGCACCGTGTCAGCACCCTATAGACCTCTGCCGTTGGCCACTTCACGCATGACTCACTTCTTGCGTGGCCAACGCTCGCGCCGATAGCTGTCGAAGCGATCCGTGTCCAGTTCTTCAAGGGGGTTATGCTCTGCCGTTCGATACTTGAGCGGACGCTTCGCCCACAGTAAGACAAGCGAGCGTCTGTACGCGGGCATCTTCACGCGACAGACAGCTGCAGCATCAGGTTTGCCTTGCTTCGAGATCAGACAATCGATCGAAGCTGGTGAGTGAATTCGCACGCGCTTTCATGCGGCGCATCTCGCCTTAAAAACGAGTCCATCAGGCTTCTCTACCCCCCGCACTTCTCTCGAAATATGGATCTGCTGGTTATAGATCTGTACCTAATTCGTCGTCTGACCATGTAACCCTACGGCCGGGCGCTCTGCGAGGGCGTGATCCAATCCGACCTGCTCTCCGGACCACACCATCTTTGCGGTCCAGGGCCTCGGCGGATCACTCCAGAATGGGTCGGTTGCAGGAAGTCCTAGCGGAAGGAAAACGGCGGAACAGAGATAGAGGCTTCCTGTCGAAATATAGGATTCGGCGAGCGAAGGTTGGTGACCAAAAAACCCGACCCTGAGCCAACCTTTCTCATCGAACATTCCAGGCGCATCCAGCATTCTCCTCATCACAGCCGTCAACGCAGAGCGTACCTGCGACGGTGCGATCGGCTCAGGAAGAGCTCGCCGCAATGCCATCTCGGCGAGCAGATGAAATGCGCCAAAGCGATAGCAGAGCGAACGGCCGACAGGCGGAAAGGCGCCATCGGGACCGATCAGTCTTTCCTGAATCGCAGCGTATCGGCGCGCTCGATTGTGTATTCGCTCTTTGTAGGCATTCCATGCATTCGTTTTTTTTCCGATCTCGTCGAGCACGTTCAGCAAGAGAGGATGGATAACAAAACTGTTGTACGAATCAAAATGGAATTCAGGACCATCTCCGTACATGCCGTCGCCCTTGTACCAGGTGTCCATCGTGCGCACCGCATAATCAACGCGCATCGGATCCCACCACACGCCCATACGAGATAACGCGGCCTCGACCATGGCTGAAAAGAGCAACCAGTTATTGTAGCCGGGCTTAATCTGGCGGGAGGACTCGAAGGCGGCGACCACATTGCGTTGGGTCTTTGCATCCAGTTTGCCCCACAATTCAGTAGGTGCATGAACGATGGCGAGCGCTAGAAACGCGGTGTCTACGACGGGCTGCGTACCCTTGTTGAAGTTCATGAAGTCCGGTGATGCCGGATCAGTAGCTGAAGCGATGGCTTTGCGAGACAGTTCCGCATAGTCGGCTCGTAGTCCGCCTTCGGCGCCTCCGCTGGGGCCGGATTCGAGCCAGGGTGCCATGCCGGTGAGAAGGCGCCCGATCGCCTCCAGATATGTGAACTGCTTGCGCTGTTCGAGATTTCCGGCGGGGGCCTCCACCGGCATGCGCTCCTTCAACTTGCCTTCACTCAAAGAGCGCAGCACCGGGTCTGCGATCTTAATCATGGATTGCAACCAGTAATCGCGGTCATTCTGTTTCGGGTTCTGAACTGAAAAGGCAGATCCATCGATGGAAGTGATCATCCCGAGTGCTGCAGTCGCTTGCAGGAAGCCGCGTCTGTCCATAAATTCAATCCTTGTGGTTTGAGTAGAGCGTGTGACAGGGCGAGGGCGGCATTGGTGGTGGGGCGTGGTGCAGCTTGACCGCGGTCCATATCGTATAGTCCGCGGTCAAGTAGGACTTCGAATCAGATTGACCGACGCGAAGCGAATCGCTCTTTCGACTGATGGCTTAGAAACTCAGCCGACCTGAAAAACGCAACTCGCGGTTGGAGTTGCCTACTGTGCTCGTGATGTATCCGAATGAGCCGCCGGTCACGCTCGCGTTAGGGTTGTTGAATTGCGGTGTATTGGTGAAGTTGAATGCCTCGGCACGGAATTCCGCAGCGAACCCCTCTCGAATCGGAAAAGAACGTGCGACGCTAATGCTTGGATTCGTCAGTCCGGGTCCGCGAAGCGAGTGCAATCCTGCAGCTCCGAAACGGCAGACCGCAAGATTCGAGGTCGAGCAACTCGATCCTGACTGAGCCTTCTGGGCGACAGACGGATCCGCGAAGTTAGCAGGATTGAAGTAGGGCCGTGAAGCATTATGGCCGCCGAGGATCATATTCGACTTTGAGACTACGTCGGCAAAGTTATTGCTGGTACCCGCGGTGCTGGGTCCGAGAGAACTTGCGCTGCCGGTAACTGTAAAGGGCGTACCGCTCTCACGGCTCAGCGAACCGCTCACAGACCAACCTCCCAGAATGTATCCTGCGGGCCCGTTCTGGAGAAACGCCTGACCCTTTCCGAACGGAAGCATGTAGTTTCCGAAGATTTCGATGTTATGCGTCCGGTCGAAGCCAGCCACTCCGCGATTGAGGCGCCAATAAGGGATCATGTCAGTGAATGGCCCGCCTTCGCCGTCAGACTGATCACCATAGTCATTGATGGAACGAGACCATGTGTAGTTGACCTGGATGAAGCCGCCGTTGGAGAAACGCTTCTTCGCCTGCGCCTGCAAGGCGTTGTAGTTTCCTGTGCCCATCGGGGTTAGGGAGGTAATTCCGGCCGAGATGCCGTACAACGCTTTCATAGGCTCCTGGGCAGCTGTTTGGCCTGGCGCCTGGTTGGCATTGATGTTGAGGCCGTTGGGAACCTCACGCCTGATTTGTTCACCTACGTATGTGGCGCTCAACGTGACCGCGCCGGGAAACTCTCGCTCCACCGCCGCGTTGTAGCTCTCGTAGTAGCCGCGCCGGTAGTTCAGGGGCAACGTGGTTGCTCCAAGACTTCCCGCGGGCGTGCCAAGAGTGCCGAGGGCAACCGACGGCGAACTGGGGCTCAAGGTCGGGGCAGCCAAAACCGGAATGCCGTCATAATAGGAACTCGTCGGAATGGCCGACCCTTCGCCAATGGTATCCGGCAGTCCGGCGATCAGCGGCGAGACATTCGCGGTATTTCCTACGATCGTCTGCGAGACCACCGAGGGATACGTCGTCAGCACGTTGCGATAGCTGTCCGGGTTGGCTGACAGACCGAAGCCGACGCGAGCCACTGTTTTCGAGTCGATGCGATAGGCAAAGCCAAGGCGGGGCACGACCATGCCTTTTCCAACATGGACCTGGGCGCTTGGAGGAACGCCCGCGGATCCCTCCACATAGAGGTTTCCATCGGCGGGATTGAAGATGTCGAGGCCGGAATGGTCACGCGTGGCGATCGGATAATATTCGTACCGGACGCCGTAATTGACCGTGAGTTTCGCCGTCGCCTGCCATTGATCTTCAGCATAAAACGCCCACACGCTTTCGCGAGAGGTGGCGGGATTGAGATATTGCGTGTCCTTCTGAAGCTGATGCGGCAAGCCCAGCAGAAAGTCAGCCCAGGAGTTGAATACATCCGCGGCCGCTCCCCCCGTTAGCGAAGTTAGGCCGCCCGTGAACTGGAATCCGCCGCGGGGTCCGTAGGTATTCTGGGGCTGGAAGTGGTTGATGGAAAAGCGGTCAAACTCCATGCCGTATCGGGTGGCGTGCTTTCCTTTGGTCCAACTGAGGTTGGCGGCCGAGACGTAAGTGTTATCCCGGAACTGGAACGGATTAGAGTTAGCCGTGTTTCCCATACCCGAGATGGTGGTGAAGTTAAAGCCAGGCTGGCCTCCGCACAGGCTGCAGGTGCCGTTGGTCCCGGGAATGCCGAAGTAATCAGTACCCCAATTCTTCCCGAGGTCGGTGTTTTTGGCCGACATGCCCTGGCGCAGATACCCGGTGTTGGCGTCGAGAAGCAGGTTGGGCCGGAAGGCGTAGGTCCCACCGATTCCAATCGACTGAATCATGCTTGGCGCGTTGCCCGGCTGAGGGTTCGAGCCATTGACGGCAAACGTGCCGCCGCCTGCCGCACCGAGGGCCTGGGGCGCAAAGATGTTGGTGTCCTGAAAGCCATAGCGCGCGAAGAGCGTGCTCTTGGAGGACAGATTAAAATCGACGCGGGAGTCGATATTGTTACGGGTGTATTCACTGTCCGCAGAGCCATAGAAGTCATTGCCAATTCCGCTGGCGGAAAGCAAGTTCGCGGTTGGGACATTGGGCAAATCGGCATTATTATTCGCCTGAAGCAGCGCAATCATCTGGCTGGCGGCGTGCGAGATGCGATCTGGGCAAATCACATTAGGCTGACCGTTGCACTGGATTTGCGTGCGCCCGGTGCCGTCGGGATTGCCGGTAGCGGGATCGTAAATGGTGACAGGAGTTGTGCCGTTTGCGGTGCTTCCGACGAAGTTACCGGCAAGCATCGCTGCGGATGGAACTGTCTGATTGCCGCTGGACGCTTGCGATCGCCGCGTGCCTTCGAAGTTTCCGAAGAAGAATGCCTTATTCTTCAGGATCGGCCCTCCGATGTTGGCCCCAAATTGGTTCAGGATGTATTTCGGAATCGCGCTCGTCTTTGGCGTGAAATAGGGCTTCGCCATCAGGGCGCTGATCATGTTGTATTCCCAGGCCGAGCCGTGGAACTTATTCGTTCCAGATTTCGTGGTTACGTTGACCGCTGCGCCTGAGGCAAATCCCTGCTCGGCATTCATACTGTTGGTCACTACATTCACGGAGGAAATGGCCTCGGTCGACGGAGTATAAGCGGTGATCTCCGGCAGCCATGCATAGATATCACTGACGCCATCCACTCGAGTACTGTTATTGCTGCCCGACACGCCATTTGCGTTGAACATCATTGTGTCGGCGGGGTTGCCAGCCTCTGAATGCTGCTCTCCTGGCGGAGAAAAGCCGGGAAGGACCTGGAAAAGGCTTTGAAAGTTGCGCATGTTATATCCTGCGGTTGTCACGAGCGTCCGCACCTCAGTGCTGTCCAACTCGGAGGTGACGCTCGCGGTGTCGGTCTGGAGCTCGGGAGCGGCAGTGGTCACGACGACCGACTGTCCTACTGTCCCCGGCTGCAGTTGGGCGTTGAAGCGCTGCTCGGTGTTTGCCTGCAACAGGACCGGGCGCGAGGCCACCGTGCTGAACGATTTCGCGGTGACGGAGACGGTGTATGTGCCAGGCGTCAGGTTTGAGATGCGATAGCCGCCAGAGCTATCTGTGGTTGTCGTCGATGCGAGATTGGTCGCAGGATCGGTGGCGGTTACCACGGCACCTGCAACGGCTGCCCCGCTGGAGTCAGTCACGTTGCCAACGACGGTGCCATATAGCGTCTGAGCATCGACACCCGATGGAAGCAGCAGCGCAATAGCCGCCACGAACGCCAGCAGGAACCAGCTACGTCCGCGTGCGACGCTCAGCAATATTCCGCGAGTCGGTTGAAAGATCTGTCCGAGGGGGACGGCGCTGGGGATGTTGGGATCTGTGTGCATGAAGCCTCCTTAAAGGATCAACGGTATCAAGAGTCTGTTCTTGAGTCATCCGACGGACTCTGATCGCTCACGCCGGGCGTGATCTACGTCCCGGCCTTATGGGGCTCTCGATTGATACTCGAGACTCTTTCAGCAGGATGTACGCTCGGCAAGGTGACATACGGTTCGCAACCGCCAAGCCGGCGCAAGCTATTGAATCTCAAGATCAGGCTACAAATGTAACAAGCGAATCGAGAGTTTGTAACAATAATCGGTAGGCAGCGAAAGCCGCCGTGCGATATCCTTGGGACGCTTTGAATGCGCATACCGCAAATCGTGAAGTCCTGCTTCCGGCCACCGAAGAAGATCGCCAGGAGGTGCGGCGGGAGCTGGAACAAATTCTGGCCAGCGCGCCGTTCAGAGAGAGTCGCCGTTATCCGGCTCTGCTCCGCCATGTGGTCGAGAAGACCCTGCGGGGCGAGACCGACGAACTGAAGGAACGGATTCTTGGCATTGAGGTGTTCCAAAGACCGAACGGGTACGACACAAATGTCGATCCGGTGGTCCGTTTTAGTGCCGGGGAGGTCCGGCGCCGGATCGCGCAGTTCTACCAGAACATCTCCGAGGAGGGCTCAATCGAAATCGGATTACCGGTAGGCAGTTATGTCCCGCAATTCTTCCGTGTGGAAGCTCGGGGCGAACGCCCGCTGGTCTTCGAAGAGAAGACACATACTCTTCCTCGGGAATTCGATTCCCAAGGTCCTGTTATCGTCGGTGCAGGGGCGACCCAGACATCGCAGCAGCGAGTCAACGTTCCTTCGCGCGTGGTGGTGCTGGTGGCTGGAATAGCACTCGGGATCATAGCCGCCGCACTGGGTTTTATGGGGTATCCTGTGCTCGTCGAACGCCATCAGGCGACGACACCGGTCTTGCAGCTTTGGGGTCCGCTCTTGGGGAACCCCAATATGGTGCTTATCAGCGTGGGTCACACACACTGGGACGAAAACCAGGCACCGGAGCCGCAGAACGCAACCGTAGAACAGCACATTCTCCGGCCGGAGGCGCGCATATCTCTACCTGCGGTCCAGGCTGTCTCGCAGGTAGCTGGATTTCTTCAGACCCAGCACAAACAATTCCGGATACAGGAAGCAGTCTCAACAAATCTCCAGGATTTTCACGGGCGCTCTGTTGTTTTGATTGCCGGATACAACAATAGCTGGACGTTACGTCTGCTCAAGCCCCTGCGGTTTCATCTGACGGCCGATGGGGCCTTCCACTACGTCGAAGACGCAGAGAATCCTGGGAACCGCGCCTGGGGAGTCGATTTTGACAAGCCGTACCGGCAGCAGACGGCAGATTATGCCATCGTAGGCCGCTTCTTCGACCCATCCACGGCCGGGCCGGTAACTGTGATTGCAGGCATCAGTTCCACTGGAACAGCTGCTGCGGGTGAGTTCATCGTTTCGCCCGATTCGTTGGACGAACTGGCCCATTTGGCCCCGCATGGCTCGCTGAACCAGAACTTTGAGGCGGTAATTAAAGTGGAGGTCGTCGAGGGCAGCCCCGGCGCGGTTACGATACTCGCCACCAAGTTCTGGTAGCTCAATCGCGCCAATTTGACGTGTGGCACTGTTGGGACGCTGATGGTGACGAAACGGTGCATCGCGGAACGGCACACGCATCGCCGATCGCCCGCCCGTGCTCGTCACAGGCGTCGACGCGCCCGGAGCCGGTGACGACAAGCTGCACGACTTGATGGCTACGCAGGATTTCTACCTCAAGTCTCCGATGCAGATGCGCGAACACCTGATCTGTCGCATCCTTGAGAAACTTGTTCCCTTCACCCAGGAGCACGACATCAAGGGTTTGGTAATGGGGTACGTCGCTCAGCCGGCGAGTTTGGCTCGCCGGCACGCATGCGTCCTCTCCAAAATCTGAGGGCTGACCTGGTACGACGCGAGCGTCAGCCCCGATCGCAATGGGTGCGTTTCGCGTTCAAGTCCCCTTATAACGCGCATGCCGTGAGTGCCCGTTAGTAAACACTCCCACCGGGCGCCGTACGTTGCGGAGCTGACGGCAACATCCTTGACCAAGTAAAGCTCCGAGTCCGGACTCGTAGAGACTGAATCCCGGCAGGTCCGCGCTGACCGGACGAGATTGCTCCGGACGAACGAGATTGTTCCGGGCGATTAGCGGGCAATCACCAATGAGTATCGGGGTGTGCTCAAGCCAAACCCGCCGCTCGGGAGTTCAATTGGCGCCAACAGGCCAATGCGCTGATTGAGCTGGGTCAGGAGGCCTTCACAGGCGGCTTCAGAACGATCAACGCTGGCCTACGGTCCTTTCCTGTACGGTACTCTGCTCTCACAGCAGATGCCCGTCCTCCACCAAACGGCTGAAAGAATGCTAGTTATCACCCCTGGTGTTGACATTGTAGCTCCCAAGGACCACGTTTTCATGATGGTGTAATTTCAACGAGTTGCAGGCCGAAGGCTTTGGCCTGTTGCTGGAGTTTTCTTTGCATCCGCTGGTTGTTTTGGATCTCTTGCTGGGCGAAGACGGATTCGTCGTAGGGCTGGCGTGTGGTGAGCAGGTGGAAGAGGATACGAGCCAGCTTGTGGGCGGCTGCGGTGATGGCCTTGGGCGCGCCGAGTTTAGCGCGCATCCTGCGGTAGTACTGTCCCAGCCAGGACTGGCTGCGGAACAGCGACTGCGCGGCCAGGCGCAGTGCCCTGGCCAGCCGGTTGTTGACCCCGCGAGTGCGTGAACTGAGCACCTTGCCTCCGCTGACGCGGTTGTCCGGACACAGCCCCATCCACGACGCAAACGCGGCTGCGCTGCGGAACGCCGACAGATCGCGTCCCACCTCGCTGAGCAGGGTATGCGCGGTGAGCGCGTTGATGCCCGGAACTCCGGTCAGATCGATCCCGAAGATGCGGTACAGATGCCCGCGCAGGTCGAACCGCATCTCGTTGCGGCGCGGCTTCTGGCGGTGTTTTGAGCTGGGTGGCAGCGGCCCCGGGCCACCTTCGGTGGCGGAAGAAAACTCCCCCAGCATCTGCTCGATCTCGACATCGCAGGCGGCCATCTGCTGCTGGTAGTGGCGATAGGCTGCGACCGACTGACCGAGCGTGAACAGGTGCTCACGACGGTAGTCCCCCACCAGCGACTTCGTGATGGTCGCTTCGGTCGCCTTGATGCGCGGGTCGCGTAGCCGGGCGAGCCTGCGCGGGTCGCGTTCTCCAGCCAGGATCGAATCCAGGATCGCCATCCCGGTCGTCCCGCTCAGGTCGCTGATCACGTGATGCAGTTGCAGGTTCATCTGGTCCAAGGCCTTCTGCATATGTTGCAGATGCACCGTGGCCATCTCTACCAGGCTCTCGCGATAGCGTATCAACGAACGCACCGCGCACACCTGCTGCTCCGGACGGAAGCTGGCCCGCAACAAACCGACCGCATGCAGATACTGCAACCACTGGCAGTCGCTCACGTCGCTCTTGCGCCCAGGCACGTTCTTCACATGCCGCGCGTTGACCAGGCACACCTTCAGCCCGCGCCCCTCCAGCATCTGGAACAGCGGTATCCAGTACACCCCGGTCGACTCCATGGCCACCGTCGCGATCCCACAGCGCTGAAGCCAGTCCGCAGCCGCCATCAGATCCTCGGTAAACGTGGCGAACCGCCGCACCGGCTGACTGTCCCGGTCCGGCGGCACGGCGATGTAAATCTCCGTCGCTCCAATATCCACCCCAGCTGCGTTCGGTTCCAGCACCGGAACCGGCGCAAGACCCCGTGGCAGCTTCTTCTTCCGTCTCTTCGCCATCGCTCTCCTCCATTCTGTCAAGGGCGGAGTAAAACCAGGCCAGTGTGGCGGAGTAAAAGTAGGCCAGTATCGGGGTATGAAGTTGTTGATATTTCGGGGGAGGAGGGCCGCTGGAGCGTAGCGGAAGCGGCCCTCCTCCCCCCGCGGCGCGTCGG